>JANMJX010000204.1:0-27284 GCA_031371575.1 Sphingomonadales bacterium | reverse complement strand
GATCTGTCTTTCGATGACGAAGGTGCGCTGCGAACAGCTTGGTCTGACGCCTATGGCGCGCGAAAACCGCGAAAGCATGCAGACGGCGTTCACTGTCTCGATTGAAGCGCGTGAGGGCGTTACAACTGGGATTAGCGCAGCTGATAGGGCACGCACGATATCCGTGGCCGTAGACGCCTCTATGGGCCCTGACGACATCGTTTCCCCCGGACATATCTTCCCACTTACGGCGCGCGATGGCGGCGTTCTAGTCCGCGCTGGTCATACAGAGGCAGCCGTTGATATCAGTAGGCTTGCGGGGTTGAATCCGTCAGGCGTCATCTGCGAAATCATGAAAGATGATGGCACGATGGCGCGAATGGACGATCTCGTCGCCTTCGCCCGCATGCATAACCTTAAAATGGGCACGATCCGCGACTTGATCGCTTATCGCCGCAAGCATGACCACCTGGTCGAAAAGCGCGCAGAAATGAAGTTCAACAGCCGCTGGGGTGGCGATTGGACGGCAATGACCTTTTACAACAAGGCCACGGGCGATGAAACCATTGCACTGGTCAAGGGCCGCATCGACCCCGAAAAGCCAACCCTCGTGCGCATGCACACCATGTCGATGTTTGTAGACGTATTCGGCGAAGAGAATGAACGCTCGGGGCTCCTTTCACGATCCATGGATGCCATTGCAGCGGAAGGCGCGGGCGTCATTGTTGTGATCAACAAGCCGATGAAGGGTGTAGTTTCTCGTTTCATGCAGTTGCGCGCTGAAGGGAAACAAGCAGGTGCGCCGGAAATCGAGGAGCTGCGTGACTATGGTGGTGGCGCGCAAATCCTCACCGAACTTGGCGTGCACGACATGATATTGCTGACCAACACGCATCACACGCTCGTTGGCCTTGAAGGCTATGGCCTTTCCATTGTAGGCGAACGGCCTATTTCCGGCACTGGAGGCGAATGATGGCGAAATTCCTGATAGTAGAAGCGCGGTTTTACGACCATCTGAACGATATGCTCGTCGCTGGCGCGAAGGCCGCGCTCAAGGCGAAGGGCCATGAAGTTGAGGTTATCACTGTGCCTGGCGCGCTCGAAATTCCGGGCACGATCGCGATGGCCGCCGAGGCGCAATTATATGATGGCTTTGTTGCTATTGGTGTGGTCATCCGCGGCGAGACCTATCATTTTGAAATCGTTGCCGGCGAAAGCGCGCGCGGCATCATGGCTTTGACAATGGACGGCATTGCGATCGGCAACGGGATATTGACCGTCGAAAATGAAGCACAGGCGCTTGTCCGGGCAGATCCCAAACAAAAGGACAAGGGGGGCGAGGCTGCGATTGCCGCGATGGCCTTGCTAAATCTGCAAAATCGTTTCAATTGAAACGATGAGCGCACCAACATTATCAAGCCAGATAAACACGGAATCCGACGACTTTAAAAAACGCGGCGCACACAACAGGGCGTTGCGAGACCAGCTTGCCGCGAAGGTTGCGGACGCCGCATTGGGCGGTAACGAGAAATCGCGCGAAAGGCATACGTCGCGCGGCAAGCTATTGCCACGCGAGCGCGTTGAACGCCTGCTGGATGCGGGCTCGCCTTTCCTGGAAATCGGCCAGCTTGCAGCGTGCGACCTGTATGATGGCGAGATACCCGGTGCTGGCCTGATCACGGGTATTGGCCGCGTGTCGGGCCGCCAGTGCATGATCGTCTGCAACGACGCCACGGTAAAGGGCGGGACATATTACCCCATGACCGTCAAAAAGCATTTGCGCGCGCAGGAAATCGCCGAAGCGAACCGCTTGCCGTGTATCTATCTGGTCGACAGCGGCGGTGCGAACCTGCCGCACCAGGACGAGGTATTCCCCGACCGAGACCATTTTGGCCGCATATTCTTTAATCAGGCCAATATGAGCGCGAAGGGTATCCCCCAGATCGCCTGCGTCATGGGTAGTTGCACCGCTGGTGGCGCCTATGTCCCAGCCATGTCGGACGAAAGCGTGATTGTGCGCAATCAGGGCACTATTTTCCTTGCTGGCCCGCCGCTCGTAAAGGCCGCGACTGGCGAGGAAATTACCGCCGAAGACTTGGGCGGTGGTGATCTGCATGGCCGCAAATCGGGCGTGGTCGATCATGTCGCGGAGAATGACGAACATGCGCTGACAATTGTGCGCGATATCATCAGCCATTTGGGGCCGATCCATAAAGCCGACATCGACCTTAAAGAGCCGCGGCCGCCGAAATTCGATCCCGAAGAATTGTACGGGGTCATTCCCGACGATGTCCGCGCGCCTTATGATGTGCATGAAGTCATTGCGCGCCTGGTCGACGGTAGCGAATTTCACGAGTTCAAGGCACTTTATGGCACTACCTTGGTGTGCGGCTTTGCGCATATCTGGGGCATGCCCGTCGCGATCCTGGCCAATAACGGCGTGCTGTTCAGCGAAAGTGCCGTGAAAGGCGCGCATTTTATTGAACTTGCGTGCCAGCGGCGGATACCACTGTTGTTCCTTCAGAATATTAGCGGCTTCATGGTTGGCGGCAAATATGAGGCGGAGGGCATTGCCAAGCATGGCGCAAAGCTCGTCACCGCCGTCGCGACGGCCAGCGTCCCCAAAATTACTGTGCTAATCGGCGGCAGCTTTGGCGCGGGCAATTACGGTATGTGCGGGCGCGCTTATTCGCCACGCTTCCTGTTCACCTGGCCCAATGCGCGGATCAGTGTGATGGGCGGCGAACAGGCCGCGTCGGTGCTGGCCACAGTCCACCGCGATGCGCAAGAATGGACGGCAGAGGAAGCCGAAGCCTTCAAGGCACCCATCCGGCAAAAATATGAAGATGAAGGCAACCCCTATTACGCGACATCGCGGCTGTGGGATGATGGCATCATTGACCCTGCGCAGACCCGCGATGTGCTTGGCCTCGCGTTCGCAGCCGCGCTCAACGCACCTGTAGAGGAGGTACCCCGCTTCGGGGTGTTCAGGATGTGAGCAAGATGATTAAATCCCTTCTCATCGCCAATCGAGGCGAAATAGCCTGCCGCATCATCCGTACCGCGCGCGCGATGGGTATCCGCACCGTTGCAGTGTATTCCGATGCCGACGCCAAGGCGCTGCATGTGCGCTCTGCCGATGAGGCGGTGCATATTGGGCCGTCTCCGGCGCGCGAAAGCTATCTGGTGAGCGAGAAGATGATCGCTGCCGCGCTTGCCACCAAAGCCGATGCGATTCATCCGGGCTATGGTTTCCTGTCGGAAAATGCGGAGTTTGCCCAAGCCGTTATTGATTCTGGCCTGATCTGGGTAGGGCCGCGCCCTGACAGTATCACGGCGATGGGCCTCAAAGATGCGGCGAAGTCGCTGATGGCCCAAGCAGGAGTTCCAGTCACACCCGGCTATATGGGCGAAAGGCAAGAACCGGATTTCCTCGCCGAACGCGCAGGCGAGATCGGCTATCCCGTGCTGATCAAGGCGGTCGCTGGCGGCGGCGGCAAGGGTATGCGCAAGGTCGAAGATGCAGCCGACTTTATCGACGCGCTTGCGTCGTGCCAGCGTGAGGCTACCGCGTCGTTCGGCAATGCGCATGTCCTCATTGAAAAATATATCCAGCGCCCCCGCCATATCGAGGTGCAGGTATTTGGCGACAGCCACGGCAATATTGTGCACTTGTTCGAACGCGATTGCAGCCTGCAACGCCGCCACCAGAAGGTAATCGAGGAAGCGCCTGCGCCGGGGATGGACGAAGCCACACGCGAACAGCTTTGCGCGGCGGCGGTGAAGGCGGCCAAGGCGGTAGATTATGTTGGCGCAGGCACGATCGAATTCATCGCCGATGCCAGCGAAGGCCTGCACGCCGACCGCATCTGGTTCATGGAAATGAACACGCGGCTGCAGGTTGAACATCCGGTTACCGAGGAGATCACCGGCGTTGATCTGGTCGAATGGCAACTGCGCGTGGCAAGCGGCGAGCCGCTTCCGCTGCGTCAGGATGAGTTGAGCATCAACGGATGGGCGATCGAAGCGCGGTTATATGCCGAGAACCCAGCAACCGGTTTTCTCCCTTCGATCGGTATCCTCGATCATCTCGAATTCCCTGAAGAGTTACGCGTCGACACAGGGGTCGAGCAGGGCGGCGAAGTGTCGCCCTTTTATGATCCCATGGTTGCCAAATTGATCGCGTGGGGTGAAACGCGTGATGATGCCATCGACCTTCTGCGTGATGGCATCGACGGCACTGAAGTGTGGCCAGTCAAAACCAATGCAGGCTTTTTGGGCCGGCTGCTCGATCTGGACGAATTCGCTCTGGGTGATGTCGACACTGGCCTGATCGCGCGTGAAGTCGATGCGCTTATCCATCCGCCAGAACCCGAACCCGAAGAGCTTGCCGAAGCGGCGGCCTTGCTGTGCGCCAGCCCAGGGGAGGGACCCTTGAGTGCCCTATTGGGTTTCCGGCTCAATGCACCGCCGCGCGCCGAAGCGCGCCTGTTGGACGATGCAGGGCATGTACATGTGGTGCAATTTGACGAGATAGATGCCGATGAACCGACCGCAGATGTGCTCGCCTTTTCCGATGGCTTTGCGCGCCGCTATGTTCTGCATGAACCACGCGGCTCCGGGCAAAGCGCCGCGAGCGATGGCGCGATATTGTCGCCCATGCCGGGCCGCATTATCGCGGTCGAGATCGCGGCAGGCGATGCCGTGGTGAAAGGGCAAAAGCTCGTAACACTTGAGGCAATGAAGATGGAGCACAGTCTGACGGCACCATTTGACGGCATAGTCACCGAACTGAATGCTGACGTCGGCGGGCAGGTACAGGTGGAGGCGCTTTTGGTGCGGATACAACCGGCGGAATGAAACCGTCACCCTGAACTCGTTTCAGGGTCTACTTATCAACCTAAAGCGGCGGTTTGTGAGTTACAATGGACCCTGAAACGGGTTCAGGGTGACGGCTAAAAACAGGGAATGGCAGATGGCAGGCAAATACTTCAACCAATGGCAAATCGGCGACACCATCGTGCACGAAATTCGCCGCACGGTGACCGAGACCGACAATCTGCTGTTCTCCGTTATGACTCACAATCCGCAACCGCTGCATATCGACGCAGAGGCCGCGAGGGCCAGCGAATTCGGGCAGATCCTCGTCAATGGCACTTTTACATTTGCGCTGATGGTGGGCTTGTCGGTGGGCGACACGACATTGGGCACGCTGGTGGCAAATCTGGGCTATGACAAATTGGTGATGCCAAGGCCCGTGTTCATCGGCGACACGCTCCGCGCCGAAACCGAGGTCATTGCGTTGAAAGAGAGCAAGTCACGGCCAGATGCTGGCGTGGTAACGTTCCTGCATCGCTGTATCAACCAGCGTGATGAGGTCGTCTGTAGTTGCGAACGCGCTGCGCTGTTGAAGAAAACGCCAGCCTAACGCGTTTCGATTTGCTTCGGGTCCGGTCGTGATGCCTGCCACGCAAAGACACCATCACAGTGTCTCGACTCTGCTCAATACCAAGGGCTATGGTGCAGATATGAAACTGCGCTCGCTTCTCTTCGCCCCGGGTGACCGGCCTGACCGTTTTGCAAAGGCTGCTTCCAGCGGCGCTGACGCGATCATCATTGACCTCGAAGATTCGGTCGGCTTGGAGCGCAAGGTTTTCGCGCGGGAGGCGGCGGCGGAGTATCTGTCCGGCGACCGACCCATTCCAGTATTTGTCCGAGTTAACCCGCAGGATAGCCATTTAACCTATGACGATTTGGCGTCTGTATTGCCCTATATTCCCGATGGCATCATGTTGCCAAAGGCCGAAGGCGCGCGTTCGATCCATTGGCTGCGCGCAGAAGCTGCGGCGGTGGCCGACAGTCAGGATGGCGAAGCGCCCCCCATATTGCCTATAGCGACCGAAACGCCTGGCGCGGTATTTGATCTCGGAAGCTTCCGCGACGTCGCGCATTATCTTGCCGGTGTCAGCTGGGGCGCGGAGGATTTGCCGGCAGCGGTTGGCGCGGCGACATCGCGTGAACCCGACGGCCGCTATACTGCGCCTTATGAAATGGTGCGGTCGCTGACATTGTTCGCGGCGCATGCAGCGGGGGTTGCCGCCATTGACACTGTGTTTCCCAATATAAAAGATGAAGCAAGACTGTCGGCTTATGTGGCCCGTGCAGCGCGTGATGGCTTTACCGGCATGCTTGCGGTTCACCCATCGCAAGTCGCCATTATCAACGCCGGATTTACGCCGTCATCTGCGCAACTGGCGCATGCCCGGTCGGTTGTAGATGCATTTGCCGCGCGGCCTGGTGCAGGCGTGCTTCAACTCGATGGCAAGATGATCGACGCGCCGCATTTGAAGGCGGCGCTGTCGATCCTCGCAAGGGCTTAAGCCGCCAGCTTCCTGAGCACATAATGCAGGATGCCGCCGTTCATGAAATATTCGACCTCGTTGGCGGTGTCGATCCGGCACAACGTGTCGAAATTGAAGGTTGAACCATCCTTGCGGGTCACCATGACCGTGACAGTCTGCCGTGGCTGAAGCTTTCCGACGCTGGTGATCGTGAAGCTGTCATCGGCGGTCAGGCCCAAAGTCGTCCGGCTTTCGCCTTCCATGAACTGCAACGGCAAGACGCCCATCCCGACCAGGTTCGAACGGTGGATGCGTTCGAAGCTTTCGACGATCACGGCGCGAACGCCTAGCAAATTGGTGCCTTTTGCCGCCCAATCGCGCGAAGAGCCGGTGCCATATTCCTTGCCGGCGATCACCACCAGCGGCGTACCGTCGGCCTTGTGCTTCATGGCTGCGTCGTAGATCGGCATCACTTCGCCCTTGTAGCTCGACATGCCGCCTTCGATGCCGGGGACCATTTCGTTCTTGATTCGGATGTTAGCGAAGGTGCCGCGCATCATGACCTCATGGTGGCCACGGCGTGCGCCGTAGCTGTTGAAGTCAGCCTTGCTAACCTGATGTTCTAAAAGAAATTTTCCGGCTGGACTGTCTGCTTTGATGCTTCCGGCGGGCGAAATATGGTCGGTGGTGATCGAGTCACCCAATATCGCCAGCGGCCGTGCCTCGATGATGTCCATCACTGGCGCCGGAGTCATGCTCATCCCTTCAAAATAGGGCGGATTTGCCACATAAGTCGACCCGGCGCGCCATTGATAGGTGTCCGATCCCTCGACCTGGATCTTCTGCCAATGCGCATCGCCTTCATAGACCTTGGCATAACGCGCAGTGAACATCGAACGGTCGATGTTTGCGGTCATGACATCGTGTACTTCCTGATTGGTTGGCCAGATATCGCGCAGGAACACATCTGAGCCGTCGGTCGCTTGCCCGATGGGCGTAGTGGTGAAGTCCTCGGTTACTGTGCCCTTGAGCGCATAGGCAACCACCAAGGGCGGTGACGCCAGAAAGTTCGCGCGAACATCGGGCGACACGCGCCCTTCAAAGTTGCGGTTGCCCGAAATCACCGAGGCTGCGACAATGTCGTGGCCGTTGATTGCGGTCGAAATCGGCTCCGCCAACGGGCCGGAGTTACCGATGCAGGTCGTGCAGCCATAGCCAACGAGGTTGAAGCCAATCGCATCGAGATCGGCGGTCAGACCGGCACGGTCGAGATAATCGGTCACCACCTGGCTTCCCGGCGCAAGCGACGTCTTCACCCATGGCTTGGGCTTCAGGCCAAAGGCATGCGCCTTGCGCGCCACCAATCCCGCCGCCACCAATACGCTTGGGTTGGAAGTGTTGGTGCAGCTGGTGATCGCGGCAATCACGACATCGCCGTCGCCAATGTCGTGCGTCTTGCCCTCGACCGCGACGCGCTTGGCGCTGTCATGCTTGTAAACGTTGAGCAGGTCGTCGTTGAACACATTGTCGACCTGCGTGAGGACAACCTTGTCCTGCGGGCGCTTGGGGCCGGCAAGCGACGGCACGACAGTCGCCATGTCGAGCTCAAGCGTGTCCGTGAAGATCGGATCTTCCATGTCTGCATAGGCCCACAGGCCCTGTTCCTTGGCATAAGCTTCAACCAACGCGATCTGGTCTTCATCGCGGCCAGTCAGGCGCAGATAATCCAATGTCTTTTCATCAATGCCGAAAAAGCCACAGGTCGCGCCATATTCGGGCGCCATGTTGGCAAGCGTGGCGCGGTCGGCAAGGCTCAGCGACGCAAGGCCAGGGCCATAATATTCGACAAAGCGGCCAACCACGCCCTTGGCGCGCAGCATCTGCGTTGCGGTCAACACAAGGTCAGTCGCGGTAACGCCCTCGGCCAATGCACCGGTCAGCTTGAAACCGACCACTTCGGGGATGAGCATCGATACGGGCTGGCCAAGCATCGCAGCCTCGGCTTCAATCCCGCCAACGCCCCAGCCAAGGACGCCAAGACCGTTGATCATAGTCGTGTGGCTGTCGGTGCCAACGCAGGTGTCGGGATAGGCCATGGTTACGCCATCGACACCAACGCTGGTCCAAACGGCCTGCGCGATATGCTCCAGATTGACCTGGTGGCAAATGCCAGTGCCAGGAGGGACCGCCTTGAAATTGTTCAGCGACTTTGAACCCCATTTCAGGAAGTCATAACGCTCGGCGTTGCGCTGATATTCGATTTCGACATTCTGCTCGGCGGCCTTTGGGTGGCCGAATTCGTCGACCATGACGCTGTGGTCGATGACCAGATGGACGGGGACGAGCGGGTTGATCTTCGACGGATCGGCCTTCAACGCCGTCATGGCGTCGCGCATGGCGGCAAGGTCAACAACGCACGGCACGCCAGTAAAATCCTGCAACAGCACGCGGGCAGGGCGGTATTGGATTTCGCGCGTCGACTTGGCGTCCTTCTGCCAGTCGATCAGCGCCTGCACATCCTGCACCGACACGGTAAAGCCGCCATCTTCAAAACGCAGCAGATTTTCGAGCAATACCTTCATCGAAAAAGGCAGCCGCGAGACATCGCCCAGTTTCTCCGATACCTTCTTGATCGAGAAATAATCCACGGTCTTGCCACCAGCGGTCAAGGTGGAGCGGGTTTGCAGGCTGTCTAATCCGATTGCGGTCATGTCGGTACTGTCCCTTTAAATTGGGCCTTTCGCCGGATGGGGAAGACGACACGGTCACCGCTTGTTGCGGCCATCGAACGCGCGTCAAACCAGCGTAAAAGCGGGAGATTCGTTTGCTGGCCGGGCCTTAGCGCGGATGGGTTGGGGGTGCAAGGTGGTGACAATTAAAAGATATTGAAATATGATACCGTATAAGGTATCATAAAATGATTGACGAAAGCTGATCGGCTATTGGAAAAAATGCGGCGTAACCCGGCGGCCGATTGGACGATGTCCGATGTGCAGACCTTGTGCAGGGCGATGGGCTGGGATTGCCTTCCACCAAAAGGTGGCGGGTCACGTTGGAAAATTGCCGCACCGGGCGCCGAGATTATCCTAACAATTCCGGCGAAACGGCCAATAAAGCCCACATATATTCGTAATCTGGTTGAAATGACGAAGGTCCAAGATGATGGCAAAGAAAATGACTGAATATGCAATCATGGTGGAACCCTTGGCAAAGGGCGCTGGCGGCGACTGGATGGCGAGTGTTCCTGCACTTCCCGGTTGTATAGGTGATGGCGCGACGCCCGAAGAAGCGCTTGCGGACGCGGAACGCGCGATTGGGGAGTGGTTAGATGCCGCAAAGGCGCTTGGCCGCCACGTGCCCGGGCCGTCGTCGCTCGGCCAATGGCGCCAACGCGTGCCGCGCACGTTGCATGAGAAACTCAAAATCGTCGCGGCCCGAGAAGGCGTGTCGCTCAACAGCTATGTGGCAAATGTGCTTGCTGAAAATGTTGGCCGTGTGTGGTAGCAGCGCAATTTGGAGCAGGGGTACAAGTAGGTTGAATTGCACATGCCCGGCACCTCGTCAAATCAGGCCCACAGCACCTAGGAGCCAGACCGCCATCCCGACCGCAACAACAAGGTTGATTATCAACCCGCGCGAAAATGCCGCTTCAATATATCGAGACGACAGTTCAATAGCGAAACCAACGCCAGCCAGAATCGCAGCGGCGGCGGCAAAATCAAAATGGTCCCAAACGACCTCCTGCGTGAACTGCATAGCCACCAGCGGGATGACGAGTAGCGCGGCCAACAAACTCCACAAGGCAAACCGCCTTGAAAATGGTTTATGATTGCTGGACTTGTGAATTGCGAACATATGTACCTCTCCATCAGCCTTCGGGTAAAGTGCCATTTTTTGAGATCGTTCGCAATGTTGTCGCGTCCGCACAGAGCGCTGTGGTTTCATATGGTTGGTAAACAGTTTTATAGGCAGCCGGTGAATCAACGGTAGCTAACGAGGGCTTGAACCTGTTGCCTGTATTACCGGAATGACGGGGTTTCCTGCCTGTCCGCTTTTGGAGTCGAAATTGGCCGAAGCAGACATTCCACGGAGCTAGCGGGTATGACAGCACTGTGCCCAAAATCGGTCTTTCACATCCGCTTGGCACATTCCTGAGAGCGGCTTTGGCCCCGGCTCCAGCCAACGGCACTCGACCTTGGCTTCGATAATCACAACGTTCGCTTTCAGATAAACGGATAATGTGGTATCTAATAAATGGGTCGCATCGCTTTAGTGTTTACCCGCGTGTCCGAAAGCCGGTCTGCGGGTATCTTTTGAGAGGATGACCATGAGAAAAATGATCTTGATTGCAGCAATGCTATTGTCTGCACCCGCGTCTGCCAACACACTTGATGTTATTTCGTCAAAGCTGAAGCCGGGCTGTACCTTCTCCACGTATATGAGCATTACCAAGGATTTTAACGACACTTGGGGTAAAGCACATGGCTATAATGCGCAGCTGATGCTGCCCGTGCACAATACGGATACCAGCTTGGTCATCTGGGTCGGCACGACTGCTTCTGCCGAAGCCTTCGGCAAGGCATGGGACGTGTGGCGAACGGCGCTCGCGAACCCCAATACGACAGAAGCAAAGCTGCAGGCGCGTTTCGACGCCTGCACCACGCAGGTATCGCGTGCTAGCTACGATACCTATTGACCTATTGAAGATCCGTCGGCGGGCAAAGTCAGCCGACGGATCTGACTGTTAATTCTTCTACCATATCTTGGTTCCCAGTTTTTAATTTCCAGCACCGACTGCATTCTTGGCATTGGGCAATGGCAGGGACCAAAGTACCAGGGCAACAACGACTTCTACTTCGTATACAGCAACAATAATTGCCCACCAGGACAGAGGTGGACGAACTCGTCTACATTCGAGTTTGGGTTATTAAATGTGGCCAGTCGGCTCCGGCCCATTTGCGGTCACGCGCTTTGCTGGCGGAACTGGCCCCTCGAAGTGCAAGAGGGGCCACCTATTCATATTTCCGTGCGTTCAGCCAAGGTGAGAGCGTCGTCGATGTCTGCTCCACGGTAGCGGATCGTGTTCTCCATTTTGCTGTGCCCTAGTAATATTTGCACACCACGTAGGTTGCCCGTCGCTTTGTAGATTAGCGATGCTTTTTTGCGACGTAGTGAATGCGTACCGAACTCTTCAGCGTTCAGTCCGAGCAATCCAGACGTCGGAACGTTAGTCTAGTAACGGCGATCGCCGGCAGGGATGTTAATTTTTTGTTCGTTCCAAGGCTGATCCGGCATTTGCCGAAGATTGTTAGGTGAACCCTTGATCTTTGAATGCGGCAGTAGCCCGACCGCGAACGTCTTCCGACTTCACAGGAAATGAACGGAAAAAATCCTCATGGGTCAATGCTGGGTTCCTGCTTCTGACATTATCGGTCCATCGGCTCGCTCCGAGTCCGTGTCCCGCAAGCGCATGGGCGACCACCGCAATCATTGCAATGAGCACGTGCGCGCCTGGCGCCCTTGCTGCTCGATCTGACCAGCGCGCTGCCTCTTCATAATCCCCATCTACCATGTGAGAGAGAGATCGCGTGCCAAGCATGGCATAATAAAGCGGATCAAGTGGACTAAGGCGCATCGCCAAATCAACATTTTCGCGCGACTTGGCGCCATCTCCTGACAATGCTTCAGTCCACGCACGGGCATAAATACCTTGAGCGTAATTTGGACTGAGGTTCGTCGAACTCTCAAGCCAACCCAGGCTATTGGCCAGATCGCCTGTTAGCCAAAATGAGCGACCCATGACGAAATTGACGAAGGGATCCACTGGGTCTCGATCCATTGCGCGTTCGGCGAACTTTCGCGCGAGATGCGCCTCGGAGGCAACATCCTGGGTATTGCGCAGAAAGGCAGTTTGAAAATGTACAAAAGATAGGCCGGCATAAGCCCGAGCAAACGAGGGGTCTTTTAACGCAGCCATTTGAAAAAGGGACTCAGCCTGTGCGTTATCTTGCCTGTTAAACCGATACATATGTTGTAGACCCAAATGGTAGGCCGACCAGGCGTCGAGGTTCTCGCTGTTCCCGAGACGTGCATTCTCCGCTTCATATGCAGGAATTGCGATTTCTAACGCGGTTACGATGCGGGTGCGAATGGAGTCCCGAATACTGTGAATATCGTCGATGTGGCCGTGAAAGCGCTCAGCCCAGATGATGCGGCCACATTGACTGTCCGTCAGTTCGACCATAACCAACAAACGCTGGGCGGAAAACTCAACGGTTCCGGTAAGACAATATCGCACTGCCAGCGTCTGCGCAATCGTCTGGACGTTCTGGGTCCCGGGTTGGAACTGGAAGGCAGAGCCTCGCGCGATAATAGAGAGCCAACGTATGCGGGACAGTTCAGCAATTAACTCATGTGGCAACGCCTGACCAATTGCAACGAAGGGACCAGGATCGCCCAAGACTGCAAAGGGCAAGATGGCGATGGAAGGCTGACCATGGCATGGCAATGGTGCCGTCTTGCTGGCGTCACCAGCAGAGGTTATTTCCGTTTTGCCTATCTGAACATTAGCTACAAATCTGAAACCGCGGCCGTGGATTGTCTTGATGAGACGTTGCTGGGTTCCATCGTCCCCGAGCGATTTACGCAATGATTTGACGCGGCTCGAAACAGCGCTCTCGGATATGAAACGCCCTCCCCATACCTTATCGATGATTTCGTCTCTCGACACTAGACGGTCACGATATTGAATTAGCAGTGCAAGTAACGCATAAACTTGCGGTTCGAGATGAACTACAAGGCCGCGCAATCGCAACTCAGCCTTGGCGAGATCGATTTCAAACTGATCGAACCGGTATACCATGCAGCAAAGCTAATCCAAAGGCTGCAAAGTTGCGAGAAATATTCATGAAAACACCACGCAGTCTACAAGATTCCTCTTTTTGAACATGTTAATTCCAAGCAATACTAGCAGAGCACTCTGTTTCTGCTTCTGTGTTAAGGGAATATCTAATGCATCAGCATGCTCATGAACTGCCTGTTTGTCTTGAACATGGGGACATATGTATCCAAGCGCGTAATTGGGGTGATCTGAATGTTGCCAGAATCCGCTTCCCGGCCGGAGCAGATGCAACACCCCTGCTTGAAGGTCTGCCCGATAATTTGTGTCAGTGCCCCCACTGGGGAACGGTGGTAAAAGGCTCAATCCATGTTCGCTATGCGGATGGCAGCACGGAGACCGTTTGTGCAGGTGACGTGTATTACTGGCCACCTGGACACACCGTACACGTTGATGAGGATTACGAAGCGCTGGAGTTCAGCCCAGCAGTTCAGATGACCGAAGTCATTGCACACCTTAATAAAGCGCTCGGCAACTAAGTTTGTCCCCCAAACCCATATTCCACATCATGTAAGGAGAATCCACATGCCTTTAGTAACCATTGATGTCATCAAAGATGTGTTCACCCCAAGCGAAAAGCAGCAATTGATTGCAAAGGTTACCGAAGCGATGATTGCGGTCGAGGGCGAAGCGCTGCGCGGTGTTACTTGGGTCCGTATCAACGAGTTTGAAAGCGGCGACTGGGCGATCGGGGGGCAGGCTCTGACAGCAGTCGATGTTCAGACAATGGCAGGGAAAGCTGCCGCTTAAACATTTTGCAAAACTGTGCATCTGTGGGTGATCTGAAAGAGTAATGACACAAATTAGGCTGTTAGCAGATCGACTGTTTTTGCTGAAAGGTTAGCAATAGCCGACTGTCTGCTCACGGTCCAATTTCTGCCGTCCGTAGGTCTAGCGTAGGTCACTTTTTCCAATCCTATCGGATCAAAGAAATTTCAATGGTCAAACGCCCAATCGGTAACCCCGGACAGTTTGGGTCTGGCGTGGGTGGTCCTTTGGTACATCGCGATTAGAATAAAAGTGATTGGGAGTTGCGCTTTCGGTCAAATCGGGTTCAATCAGTTGAGGTGCGCAATTAACTAATCCGTCAGGTCTTCGATTCGCCTGAAACCGTGCGCGAGGAAAGCACCCCGTTACTGGAATCGATGACGCCAATGAAATGACCCGGCCGAAAAGGAACGCCGCCATGTCGATACTTGAAAATACGCCATTCGCAAATGCCGAACCCAACGACGCGGCAGCCATCGAGCAACTCCGCAAGGTTTTCGAGAAACAGCGTACCGCATTTGCCAGCGACCGGAGTCCAAGCCTTGCCAGGCGCGCTGAACGCTTGCAGGCGCTGATCGGGATGATGGTGGGCAACAAGGACCGCATATCCAAGGCAATTGCCCAGGATTTTGGTGCCCACCCGAAGCCGGCATCCGACCTGATCGAAGTGCTGGGTGTAATCGGGCGAGCCACTTATGTGCTCGAAAATCTGGAAAGCTGGATGCGCCCAGATGAGCGTCACATGGATGCCGCACTGTTCGGTAGCGCATGCGCCGAGGTCCGCTACCAGCCCAAAGGCGTCATCGGCAATATCGTGCCGTGGAATTTCCCCTTCGACCTTTCGGTCGGGCCGCTAGTCGAGATGCTGGCTGCCGGTAACCGAGTCATCATCAAGCCCTCGGAATATACACCTGCCTGCGCCGACCTGCTAACTAAGATGATCGCATCCACCTACGATGCTGACCTTGTCGCCGTTGTTACCGGCGGCATCGAGCTTGCCACCGCATTTTCTGCGGTGCCTTGGGATCACCTGCTCTACACCGGCAGCCCCGGCATCGGGCGCCAGGTGATGGCAGCGGCTGCACAGAACCTGACGCCCGTAACGCTCGAACTCGGAGGCAAATGCCCGGCCATCTTTACACCCGGTTCAGTGACCGCCGCGAATGTCGAATCTGCGATCGGCACTAAGATTATCAAGAACGGACAGATGTGTGTTTCGGTCGATTATTGCATGGTGCCTCGTGGGGACGTGAAAGCCTTTGTTCACGAGGCACAGGCATTCATGGCGAAAGCTGCTCCGGCCTATTCGCGAAGCGACGAATGCACTGGCATTATCTCGCCGCGCCACCTTGTGCGGATCGAGGACATGCTAGGCGAAGCACGCGATCGTCAGGTTACCATCGTCGAACTTGAAGAAGATGGCGCCACAGACCGCGACACAAGACGGATGCCGATCTCGCTCGCCATTGATCCGCCAAGCGACTTACGGATCATGCAGGAGGAAATTTTTGGCCCAATCCTTCCAGTTGTTCCATATGACGATCTCGACCAAGCCATTGCCTCAATCAACACCGGAGAGCGTCCGCTCGGCCTGTATATCTTCAGCGACGACGCAGCGCTTGCCGACAAGATTATCGCCAACACCCATTCGGGCGGCGTTGCGGTCAATGCCTGCGCTGTGCAAAGCGCGCTGCCCTCAATGGGTTTTGGCGGCAGCGGCATGAGCGGCATGGGCCGTCATCATGGCATCGAAGGCTTCCGAGAATTCTCCAATCACCGCGGCGTCGTCATTCGCGGCGAAGGCGATATGATCGACGCATTTTATTCGCCCTATGCCAAGGCTGCCGCAATTGTGGACGCCGCGTTATCATAAGGCAAAGGACGGATCCATGGCCATGGGAAGTCATTCCTGTTGCGTCTGGCGAAGCGCCGGCTTTGCTTCCATTGTCGTTCGAAAGCCGACCAAACGCGCATGGTCCCTTTCCTAAAATTGATTCGGACCTGAACGAACGGAGGTTCTCGGGTAGCGGTACTTCGCTTCTGAGTATCTGAACTGTCAGTGAGAGCCGCCATGTTTGTTGAACGCCCCAAACGGCAGCTATCCATCGTTCTACGCACAGAACCACGCAGTCCGCTTGCGGCCCAATTCCGGTTATCATGACGAGACGAATACCATGATCTTCGCCGCGGCAGCTTTCAGGCGATTGTCTCTGCTCTCGGAACGTCCACTAAGTTGTGGGGCGCGGACCGTCCGCTTTCAGGAGAATAAGGCCAATAGCAGTCATTCACACAGTTTTGGCGACAACAGCTATGCGCCCAAATGCAGTCGTTATCAGCGCCGGCTGGCTCCCCCATAAGCGGACCTTGCATCTTCAGACCTGATATGGCGGATTTGTTGGGCAGTCGTGACGATCCGCTTTTGGCGACCTAGATGGGGGTAGTCGCCCGTCATTCAGGGCAGAGGCGTCGTTTGCTCGGCGCAGTGTCACCATCGATCCAGTTTAACATTGCCCTCCGACCAATTTGTATTAGGTTACAAATATATCGGCTGGGGGTGGCTTGGGATGGAGCATAGACAGCGACAGGACGCCTTGCGATCAAACCATCATCACATCTATGCTTCGTTGTTTGGCGAATTCAAGCTCAAAACGGCTGATGGCACCGAAATTCCGATTTCAAACCGTCGGGCGAAAGCGTTGCTCGCGGTGCTGAGCTTGAACGGCGACGAGGCCATCGACCGTGAGCATCTCAGCAAGCTATTATGGCCAGGCCGGTTTGAAAGCCATGCAAGGGCAAGCCTGCGGCAATGCTTGCTTGACCTCGGCAAATTGCTCGAACCGCTTGGTTCGAATATATTGCATGTCACGCGTAACAACATTTGCCTGAATAGTTTTGGGATTACTACCGACCTTGGGGAGCTGGAAGCTGCCCTGGCCGACGGAAAAATTGCCGATGCGGCAGGTCGAATATCTGCAATCGGAACAACTCCCTTGGTTGAACAGATGGACTTTGGGGAGGCGTTCAATATCTGGCTCTCGAATCGCCGGCTGATGGCAGAGCAGCGGCTGCAAATGGCAGTGGACGCCGCGTTGGCAGAGGCGGCGCAGCGTGGCGATATGGAAGGCCATGCGGCATTGACAAGAGCGTGGGCGCTTCACAATCCATCGGCAATGCGGGTGCCTGCTGTTGTCATTGCCGACACGAAGACGCGCATTGCGGTGCTGCCGTTTCAGGCGCTCAACACCAAAGAGGGTTCGGATTATTTCGCAGATGGCATGGTCGATGAGATGATCACGACGCTCGGTCAGGTGCCGCAGTTGCTGGTAGCGGGCCGCACGTCGTCCTTTCATTTTCGCGATAGTGATCTGACGTCGCCGGCAATTGCCGATGCCCTGCGAGTTGCGCATCTAATTGAAGGATCGGTGCAACGTCAGGGCGAGCAGGTCCGTATTTTTGTGCGTTTAATAGATGGCGCGACCGGCTTTGAAATCTGGGGGCAGCGTTACGACGGATCGCTCGGCGACATCTTCGCGCTGCAAGGAACGGTTGCGCAGGCCGTAACGGCGGCGTTGGCTGAAAAGCTGGGTATTTCGATGCAATCGCCACTGGTGCGAGGTCTAACATATAGCAAAAAAGCCTATGATCTTTATCTGCAAGGTCGTGCGCTCAATGCAAGGCTCTGGGGCGACGATGTTCTTACACGTGCCGCCGAATTGCTTGAGGAAGCGGTTGCGCTTGATCCGGACTTTGCCGAAGCATGGGTATTGTTGGGTGATGTGCATCAACGCATGGGAATCTACCTCGCCGGCACTAACCAGACCAAAGCTTCAGCCAAAATGGCGGATTGCGTCCGCAAGGCGATGACGATCAAGCCCAATTTGGGGATGGCCTATGGATTGCTTGCGCTGCACCAAATGACCCAGAATAATATCGTTGGTTGCCTTGATCTGGCGTTTAAGGGGTATGAGGTAGAACCAAACAATCCGGCAGTAGCGGTGCGGCTTGGCGGACTGTTGCTGTTTTGCGGGCTGACGCGCCAAGGTATGCGTTATATCAACGAAGCGGTTGATCAAGACCCGGCCGACGGCCGCAATTACATGATGCGCTCGGCGGGGCATCTTAATCTCGGCGATATCGACCAAGCCATCGCCGACGGGCAGCGGTGCGTCGATTTGGGCTTTCCATCAATGTGGCTGGGCGTCGCGCATGCTGCCGCAGGCCATCATGATGTTGCGGTCGATGCTTATCAGCAAACCCGGCATCGTATCGCCAAAAGCATCCCTCCACCATCCGGAATGACACCCATGTCCCCGGAGATGATCGACGCCTATTGGATGGTCGCGGCAAAAGGTGTGTGCAGCGGAAAGGCCGATGACCGAGAAACCTATTGCCGCACGCTTGATTTTCTTCATGTCACGATGGTGGACAAGGAACATACGGCCATCACCCTGCCAGCGGTGTTCATGGGCCATGCCAGTCTGGTCTTCAAAACCATCGGCACGCGTATCACCCTTGGTAATGTTGCAGGCCTGATGTCAATCTGGGCCGACATCGACCCATTCCGCCAGATTTGGCAGCACGAAGAATTCATCCCCTTCGCACAACGAATCGGCATGGCGGATGCGTGGGACAAATATGGCTGGCCCGATTTGCTACCGCCACAAAGCAATTTATAACTTTCGATATCCGTACACCAATATCATTGACGCCTTTTTGACGCTTTATTGACGGTAGCGCATATTGCGCTTGACGTTACGGCCGAGCAGTATCTCGGCCAAGGGATCGCAGACATTTTTTGAAGCTTCGGACGGACCAGGATACCCCGGTTCTGCAAGCGGGAAAGCTGTGTCTGCGTCGTTGGAGGACCCCGATGAGCGCAGGCATCACCACAGAACGAGACATCGGTAAGTCAGCGATGAACAAAGCGTTCTGGCGTATCTTGCCGCTTATCCTGATCGCCTATCTCTTCGCCTATATGGACCGCGTCAATGTGAGCTTTGCGGCTTCGTCGATGAACGAGGATCTGGCGTTCAGCGCGACCGTGTACGGTCTTGGCGGCGGTCTGTTTTTTCTGGGCTATGCGCTGTTCGAGATCCCCTCGAACCTGATGTTGGTGCGCTTTGGCGCACGCAAATGGATCGCGCGGATCATGATTACCTGGGGGCTGCTGTCAGCTGCAATGATGTTCGTGCAGACGCCGCTACAATTTTATGTGCTGCGCTTTCTTCTAGGGGTTGCCGAGGCGGGATTTTACCCCGGGGTTATCTTTTATTTCGCGGGCTGGTTTCCGGCGTGCCACCGTGGGCGCGCCGTGAGCCGCTTCTTTGTTGCTGCTCCGCTCGCATCGGTGGCGATGGGCGGCATGTCGGGCTGGCTGCTTGCCCTTGATAGCAACGTCGGATTGCACGGCTGGCAGTGGCTATTTCTGGTGCAGGGGCTTCCCACGGTTTTGGTCGGGTTGGTTGTGTTGCGCTATCTGCCGGATGCCCCCGCATCGGTTACGTGGCTCAGCCACGACGAAAAGGACTGGATCCAAACAGAACTGGCACGTGAACAGGCTCGGATTGGGGAACCTATAAGTCACAATATCCTCGCCGCCTTCCGCAATCCACGCGTTCTGTTGCTTGGCCTGTTCGGCTTCCTGTTGATTGGCGTGATCACTACGGTCTTGCTCAATACGCCACTAATTCTGCAAGGCGCGACCACATTGAACGCTAAAACGATTGGCTATGTGGTTGCGCTGGGCGGCTTGCTCGGCGCAGTGTCGATCCTTTTCGGCGGCAACTATGCTGACCGGCATGGCGATCGCTGGGGCAATGCTTTCTGGTATTGCGTCGTGCTGGCCGGGGCATTGCTGGTGATCGGCCTCGCGCCATCGCCGATGCTGGTCATCATTGCCTATCTCGTGTTTGCAACGGTCTGCTTCACCATTCCGATGCTCACATCATCGGGTTGGGCCGAAGTGCTGCATGTGCGCGAACTCGCCGTCGGCGCGGCGGCTATCAACACCATCTGTCAAATCGGTGCGTTCGTCGCGCCTTATGGCTGGGGAATTGCCAAGGACGCGACCGGCAGTTTTCAGCCTGCGCTGATCACATTGTCGATTGTCGCGCTGCTCATGTCGACGCTGCTCCTGCTGCTGCGCCACCAGGTGCGCGGGCAGGCGATGCGGATGACGGCGGCCTGACAGAGCAACACAGTTTTTTGGGAAGCCCCGTCAACGCGACGGGGCAGTTAAGAGGAGTAAAGACGATGAAGATGATGAAATCAGTGTTCATTGGTGCCGCGATGATAACGGCGACGCTGGCAACTCCGGCATTGGCGCAGGAATCGAGCTACAAGCGCGGAACTGTCTGGGACGCCAGCCGCATCGATGTGCTGCCCGGCCAGTTTGAAAACTACATGGATTATCTGGCCACAACCTGGAAGAAAAATCAGGAGATGGCGAAAGCTGAGGGCATCGTGCTGGATTACCACGTTTTGGCAGTAAACAATGCCCGGCAGGGGGAACCCGATCTCGTCCTTATCATCGAGTATAAGGATTATCAGACCACTGCACAGCAGGAGGCCTTTAGAAAAAAGGTCAACGCCATGATGGCCATGGATGAACGCAAGCAAGCGGCTGCGAGTGGCGAGCGCGTCAAGATGCGGGAGTTGATGGGCTCCACCGAATATCAGGAATTGATTCTGAAATAAGCGACCCTTCAGAATCATGGCAGCCGGCGTGCTCCCAGCGCTGCCGCCTGCCAACTTTTTTGCTCCAGCCCGCCCGGGGAGGACGAGATGGCCAGTATCACCGATGTTGCACGCGATTTCACCGCTATGCTCCGGCAGGGTCAGTTTGTTGCTGCGCGTGAGCGTTTCTGGGCGGAGGACATCAAAAGCATCGAGCCGCATGATCTGCCGAATGGCATAGCGGCAGTAGTATCGGGCATCGACGCCGCACGCGCCAAGACGATACGCTGGTTCGGCTCGCGACGCATCCATGACCTCAGCATCGATGGCCCGTTTGTGACGGGCAACCAGTTCGCGCTGTTCCTCGACATGATGATCGCGGGCCAGCCCAGCGGGGCGGATCAGCCTTTCACCGAAATCGCCATCTTCACCGTCCGCAACGGGCAAATCAGCGAAGAGAGATATTTTTATGACTGACTCCATGAACCAGTTTTCCCGTCGCGTCTTTGGCGGTTCGATCCTTGCGCTCGGCGCGCTCGCTGCTTCCAAAGCCGCAACAGCCGCTACGGTGCTTAAACCGACACCAACACAAATGCTTGGACCCTTCTATCCGGTTGAACGTCTTGCAGAAGAAGACGCCGATCTCACTTGGATAAAGGGCCACTCAAAGCGCGCCGAAGGCACTGTGATCCAGGTGCGGGGGCGCGTGCTCGATCGTTATGGAAATCCGGTCAGCGGTGCCCGGCTTGAAATCTGGCAGTGTAACTCGCTTGGTCGCTATGCCCATGCCAATGATGTCGCGACCGTGCCACTCGATCCGAATTTCCAAGGCTATGCCTCTATCCGGACCAGCGCCAAGGGTGAATGGCAGATCACGACGATCAAACCCGCCGCCTATGATTCCCCAATCGGCAGGCGGACCCCGCACATCCATTTCGACGTGCAGGGCAAAAGACACCGGCTGACCACGCAAATGTATTTCTCGGATGACGACGCAACCAATAGCAAGGACCTGCTGTATCGGGAACTTGGTGGCAGCGCGGAACGCACCGTGGCCAAGTTGGACGGCGCAGGGCAATATGACTGGGATGTCGTCCTGATGGATGCAGGCTGATGGCGACGACGGTACCAAGGTTTCAAGCACCGACCTCTTTCGCGCTCAGCGAGCATCGCAATCTGCGGTTCGCGACGTTGTTTCTGCTCTACTTCGCTCAAGGATTACCTTTTGGCCTGATCGACTTCGCCTTGCCGGCTTGGCTTGCGCAGAATGGAGCGTCGGCGGCGGCGATCGGTAGCGTACTGGCGATGGTGATCCTGCCATGGACGTTCAAGCTCGCTTATGGCCTGTTGATGGATCGCTATGCCTTCCTGTCCATGGGGCGGCGGCGGCCGTGGATCATCATTGGCCAGATCGGCTTGGCGGTCGGCTTTCTGGCGCTGGCCTTTGCCAACCCCGGCGTGCACCAGATAAGCCTGATTGCGGCGTTCGCCTTCGCCCTTGGCCTGTCATCTGCGGTGCAGGACGTCGCGGTTGACGGGCTGGCCGTCGACATATTGCCGCCCGACGAAATCGAACGCGTCAACGGCTATATGTTCGGTGCGCAGGCGCTCGGCATAGCGGTCGGCGCGGCGGCCAGCGGCTATTTGATCGCCTATTACAGCCTGCCAACTGCAGCGCTGGCTTTGGCTGCGATTATCACCGCGAATCTCGTTTTGGTTCTCATTGTGCGCGAACGTCCCGCGGAACGGTTGCTGCCCTGGACCAAGGGCACGGCGTCGCAGCGCAACCTCGAACTTCATCTGGGTGCCTTTATCCCCATCGTCCGCAATCTGTTTGCCGCGATGTTCACTCGTCAGACGTTGTTGCTGATGCCTGCTTTCATATTTGTTGTGGCGGCATGGGGAATATTCTTAGGGCTGGCACCGCTGTTCGCCGCCAATGTCTTAGACTGGGAAAAGGCAACCTATAGCGGCTGGAGCAGCCAGGCGATGCTTGTTAGCGGAGTTATTGCCCTCGTGTTTTTTGGCCTTGCTGCCGAACGCTGGGGCGCACGGCGAATGTTCATTGTGGCGGCGCTGATGACAGCGGCCTGCGCTTTGGCGATGCTTGGCTTACAGGCCCACTGGACCAATCCAGCGCTCTTTATAACCGTGATTTTCGCCTTCTCGGGGCTGCTGTTGCTGCGCTCCGTTGCTGCGGGTTCGCTGGCGATGCGGCTGTGCACTCCGGCGATTGCCGCCACACAGTTCGCAGTATTCATGGCGATCCTGAATTTGGGACGGACGCTGGCATCTGCCTCGCTCGGCTGGCTCGATAGCTTGGGCGGCATTCCCGCGATGTTTACCTCGATGATAGTGTGCAGCCTCCTCGCCGCCGCCTTCGCCTTTGCCGCGAAAGTGGGGCGGTGAATAACCCGACAAAATGGCCATCCCGGATCACTAGCTTTGATTAGCTTTTACCTATCATGGCAAGCACATAAGGCAGCTTCGGGCGTATCATGACTGGAAGCGGACAGTCGGCTCCCGGCCCAGAAACGGCAGCTGAACGAACGGCTGCTTTCAACCAACGCCCTGAGCTTACAAACGACCGCTTTGTTGTCGTGTCCGGACAGTCCGCTTTTAATTTCGGCAACCAGTTAAACAGCCGACTCAAATCTTGTGGATTGCAGACATTAGCGCGAAACTGTGTTATCAGATGCGCTTCGAGCTAAGGAGGATGCGATGCGTTGGTTCAAGCCAGTTGGTATATTATTCATGCCGGTGTCACGTATAGGTTGGCTTATCTGTTTGTTGGCCATTGCCTTTTGCGGTCAGGTATTTTGGGCAGTGGATCGCCACTCAAATTCCGTGAGCGACACGTTGTACAATGTATTCCCGTTTTGGGTTCCGACCATCCTTTTGGTCGCTTGGTTGGCTGACAGAACTGGAGGCAGGGCGGTCAACAGGTTCTGATGCGCAATGACCTAGATGTTGTCGTGCTCCGGGCAGACTGGCCTTTGAGCTGTGATTTTCGGCTAGCGGACGTGCATATATGACATGGAATGAACTTTAACGGCAGCTTGTTTGCGACTGGCCGAGTGCAAATGGCCCAGCGAAACTGCAAAATTTGCGCAATAATGAGGCAAATTTCGCTTTCCTAGAATGTTCCTGATAGGTTATATTGAGATGTATAAATAACCAATTGAGCATATATGGCCAACAAAGACGGTCGGTTCAGCAGTCTAAACGATCGACCTAGTGGCCAGCAGGTTAGCCGCAACCGGCTCATGCCCGGGCTGCGCGTGCGGCATGATGGTTGGACCGAGGAGCGGATGTAGCGGTTTCTGGATGCGCTGGCGCACACCGGATGCGTGCGGGATGCAGCCAAGGTAGCAGGGGTCTCCAATGTGGCGGCGTACCGGATGAAGCACTGCTATCCGATGTTCTCCGATGCATGGGAACGCGCGTTGTCGCGCGCGGCGCAGTTGTTGATGGCGGTCGCTTACAAGCGCGCGGTGGAGGGACGCGAGACCGTCATCATCCGCGGTGGGCAGGAGGTCGAGCGCCGCATCACGCCATCGGATGCGATCCTCGGACCCCTGCTGAAGCGGAGCGATTTGACTGGCGGCAAGACGCCAGAGGAATATCTGAGCCTTGACGAGTGGCGACAGCACGAGAGATTTGACGATTATGGACGCAAAATCGAGATTGAGGACCCGCAAAAAACGGCCGAGAACTTCGCCGCCAAGATCGTCCAAATGCGCAAAAGGCTGAAAGACTATGCGGCGCAAGGTTGCACATGCCCGTCCTGTCACCATATATTGCCCGAAGGCTGGCCAATCCATTCCATCGCCGAACTGGTCACGTCTGGACTGGTCGACCTGGCCGAGCTTGGCGCCGATTAGTCGGGGAAATCCATTGCCGCATGGTTGGATACGGCCGCAACCTCCATAAACTGGGGTTTGCTCTTGGGGGCGTCGCTGCCCTGCATCGTCGCGCTTGCCAAGACATAAGGCGAAATGCGGTGACGGGTGCACAGGCCGCCTGCGCCATCGCTGACCAAAGGCGTTTCGAATTCCACCGCGATCATCGCCTCCTGCACGCGCGTGACGGTGCAGACGGCAAGCTGCCCACCCGTCAGGTCAAGCACCAGGCCAGCGCCTTCGGGCACACCAAGCAGGCCGTCGATCAGCGCGCCGGTTTTCGACAGGTTGCGCATCAATGCCTCATAACGATGGTCGTCATGGATGACGCCAATGCGGCGGAACACCGACCGGCGTTCGGGACGGTGGCGTAACGGGCCGTCGGGCTCGATCCGCAAATCACCGCTCGCCATGCGTTCAAGAACGGTTTCCTGCGGCATCGCCTTGGCGTAAATCCACCCCTGAATGAAGCGGGCGTTCATGCCGCGCACGACCTCAAGCTGGTCAAAGGCCTCAACGCCTTCGACCGTGGTTTCCATACCCAATGCTTCGGACAGGCTGATGATGGCGGCGATGATCTTGGCGCTGTTATGGTCCTTTTGCGTGCAGCTGTCGACGAAGGTGCGGTCGACCTTGATCTTGTCGAACGGGGCAGAGCGCAGATAGCTGAGCGAGGAATAGCCTGTGCCGAAATCATCGAGCGCCAGACGGATACCAAGATCCTTGAGCGCGCGGAAAATGTCATCAATGGTTTCGCCGTCGCCCATGAACACGCTTTCGGTGAGTTCAAGTTCAAGGCGATCTGCCGAAAGGCCCGATGTTTCCAGCGCGTGCGCGACGGTCTCGATCAGGTCGGCATGCGCAAATTGCGCGGCGGAGACATTGACCGCAACACGGACCGACTTGGGCCATGCCATCGCGTCGGTGCACGCCTGGTTCAATGCCCATGCGCCGATCTGGTTGATGAGATCAGACTCCTCGGCAATGGGGACGAAGACTTCGGGGCTGATGGCGCCGCGCTCGGGATGAGTCCAGCGCATCAGCGCCTCGAATGTGACCACCATATTGTCTGCGGCACGCACAACGGGTTGGTAATGCAGCTCAAGCGCATCGTTGGCGAGTGCCTCGCGCAGGCCTTCTTCAAGCAAGGCGCGCTCTGCCGCCTCGTCCTTGAGGTCGGTGGAGTAAAAGCGGAATTGTCCGCGCCCGCCATTTTTTGCGGCATATAATGCAAGGTCCGCATTGTGGATGACGTCCAGCTTGTCGACGCCGTCATAAGGGGCAATGGCGATCCCCACCGATGTGCCGATGGTCGCGCGCTTGTCTTCGATGGTATAAGGCTGGGAGATGATCTGGATGATCTTGTTGGCCATTTCGCCCAATTTGCCGCGGTCGTCGAGATCGGGCAGGATGATCTGGAATTCGTCCCCGCCCAATCGGCCGATTTCCCCGCGGCCGCCGACGACTCGTTCCAGACGGCGCGCAACCTGGCGGAGCAATTCGTCACCTGCCGGGTGGCCAAGCGTATCGTTGACATGTTTGAAGCGGTCAAGGTCAAGCATGACCAAGGTGCAGCTGCGTTTGGCAGCTTTATAGGCGGAAAGCGTGCTTTCCAGCTTCTTGTCCATGCGGTGGCGGTTCGCAAGGCCAGTGAGCGAGTCAAATTCGGCCAAGCGCGAATCCACGATCTGCCGTTCATATTCGACCGTTATGTCCTTGGCGCTGCCGCGATACCCTTCGAAATTGCCCGATTTGTCGAATTTGGGATGGCCGGATATCGACCACCAGCTTTGCCGGCCACCCTCGCGCGCGCCGCCAAGCGTGATGCGGACCGTCTGGTCAAGGATTTTGTTGCGCGCGGTCAGCTGAAAATTGATCGGCCGGTCCGAGCGTTCCCCGGCGGTTTGCGCGTCGCTTTCGAACAGGGCGGTCAGCGGTTGCGCCAACAATGCGTCCATCGGCGTGCCAAGCTTCTCAGCCGCCTTTTCGGATATGTAGATCAGGCGACCCTCGGCGTCGCTTGCCCAGAGCCAGCCAATGCCGGCTTGTTCGAAATCATCGAGCAATTGCAGACGGCGGCTGGCATCGCTTGCGGAGATCACCGAAGCAGCGCTGCTTCCGCTGTCCGTCGACGCACTTCCCGAAAAGCCTTTGAAAAGACGTGACACAGCCATCGTCCTAATCTGCGCCTGTTGGCGAAATAATTTTGTCCGGACCCATAAGAAACGATCCCTAAACAAACCGGGTTACAATATCGCTAACACGGGCACAGGATTTTGTGCAAATCGACTGCCAAGTTTCAACTGGTCAGGCGATCCTTCTTGGCGGTCAAGGTCGCGACAAGACCGGTTGGTTGCCAGGCGTATTTGATGGTACCGCCCAGTTCAGTCGCAATGATCTGTTCGGTCATCTTGCTGCCGAAGCCGACCAGCAAGGGCGTTTCAAAAATCTCCGGTCCGCCGGTTTCAGCCCAAATAAGCTCCAGATTATCATCGCCCATCGACGCCGTGATTTCGAGTGCGCCGGCCTCGCTGGACAATGCGCCATGCTTGGCCGAATTTGTCGCCAGTTCGTGCATGATCATCGCAAGCGCATTGGCGCTGCGTTCGCCTATCCCCATGCGTGGAACGGCGACGCGCACCCGCCCGCTGTACGCCCCCAGATCGTCATATGGGGCGAGCAAAACGGTAATGACATCGCCTACCAAGGCCGCCTTGCCCT
>JANMJX010000173.1:0-6359 GCA_031371575.1 Sphingomonadales bacterium | reverse complement strand
GATCGACCAGCTGATCGCGGCCATCATAGTTGGCGAGAATTTCGTCTAACAACGTTTGGCCGGCAGGAGCCACCTGCGTAAGGGGATGAGCGGACCATAAACGCATCATCTCGGCGATCCGTCCTGCGCGGACCAGTTTTGCCATGGCAAATCGGTCAATCTCCGGTGCCTTGGTGCGTTCAGGAACGACATGAGGCAATGGTGCGCCTATAAGCCCCAAAGCCTTCACTTGTGCCGGGTAGCGGCGGGCTGCGTCCATCGCGACTGCCGCGCCTTGCGATAATCCAACGAGAGCATAGCCCGCCGCACCGAAGTGATTAGCTATGCTCATGACATCATCGTGCTCGGCCGCAAGACATGGTGGTGCTGTGGATCGACCAAATCCGCGCCTGTCCGGCATCACGAGGTGAAATCCCGAAAGGGTCATTTGGGGAAGCCAGATGCGCCAGTCCAAAGTCCATCCATGCAGGAAGATAATAAGGGGACCACTGCCAGCCGAACGCACATGGATATGCCCGTCGGCAACCTGCACCCGGTGCAGTTCAGCGATGCTGTCGCCGCCTGACCCTTCGCACTGACGATTGGCCAACACCGGCGATCAGGCGTGCATCGCCCGGAACGGGTTGTTGTTTTCGTGATTGCCGGCCAACCAGCGGCTCAGTTCGCCATGCGCCTCTGCGCGACGTTGTGTATCCAGTGGCGCGGCTTCGGGCGCGTCATACGTGAACTCAAGCGTCATGTTATTGGGGTCTTTGACATAGACCGAACGGCAATAACCATGTTCAAGAGTATAGGTTTGTGGCTCCACAAACCCAGCAGCAGCGATGCGACGCTCGAGCTCTTCCTGGCCAGCTTTGTCGACCTGAAGCGCGATATGGATGAAGGGCGATTCCGGCATTTCCGGACCAAATTCCGCCTGGTCTGCGGGATCTGCAAACTGGAAAAAGGCAAGCGCGCTGCCGTCGGCCAATTCGAAGAAGCAATGGCAATATGTGCGCTCTTTGCCGAACAGTTCGTCCTTTTCACAATAGGTTGCCATCAAGGGAAATCCCAGCACATCTTCATAAAATGCGCGGGTCGCCTCCAGATCTTTGGTTACATAGGCTGTGTGGTGCAGTCTTTTGGCCAGAATTTGCGTGCTCATGCTTTTCGTCCTCATCCGCTAAATTACGCAATCGTTGTCAGGATACCAGCTTACCGGCAATCTGCGCAACATGATTGCCCTGGAAGCGCGCGCCATCCAGTTCATTTGCGCTTGGCATCCTGCTGCCATCGTTTCCGGCAATTGTTGTGGCACCATAAGGGGTTCCGCCGCTGATTTCGCCCATCTCGCTATTGCCTTTAAAGGTATAAGGCAGACCAACGATTACCATCCCGTGGTGCAACAACGTGGTGTGGAACGATGTAATCGTTGTTTCCTGCCCGCCATGCTGGCTGGCCGTTGAACAGAATACACTGCCAACCTTGCCCACCAGTGCATTGGCAAACCACAGCCCGCCCGTCTGGTCGAGGAAGTTGCGCATCTGCGCGGCCATATTGCCGAACCGCGTTGGCGTTCCGAAAATGATGGCGTCATAGTTTGCAAGTTCATCAGGCGTTGCGATGGGCGCGGCCTGATTGACCTTGATATGCGCTGCAGCAGCGACTTCTTCAGGGACCAGTTCTGGCACCCTTTTGATGTCCACTATAGTTCCCGCAACTGACCGGGCCCCTTCGGCAACGGCCTCAGCCATCGCCTCGATATGGCCGTAGCTGGAATAATATAGAACGAGGACTTTGGTCATATTACCCGCCTTAGAATTTGTAACCGACTTCAAGTCCGTAGATCCGTGGGCGTGCCTTGAAGACGAAGCCACCTGGCGAGAACTCGGCATTGTATTTTTCGTTGAACAGGTTGCTGGCAAAGGCTGCTGCGGTCCAGCTGTCGCCGTTGACACCGACCCGGGCGTCAACGAGATCTACCGGCTTGCGAACGGTGGTGTTAAATGGCTCCCACCAGGTTCGGCCCGTGCGCCGATAATCGACGCGGAACAATCCGTTCAGTCCGTTGCCAAGCTCGGGCGTATATTGTGCACCGAGATTGTACGTGTAACGCGAAATCAAAGGTGCCTCATTACCAATGGCCGCCGGGTCAGGAAATTCCTTGATTTCGCTCCATGTATAACCGGCAGCCGCATTCAGCTGCAGATCTGCGGTGGGACGGAAATTAGCTTCAAGCTCAAAACCCTGAATACGGGTCTTGGGCACGTTGCCAAGGTTCTGGGTAGAGTTTGCGGCTAGGAACACGAAGAAATAGCTGTTTTCCGACAAGGTCGAATAAGCAGCCGCATTCAAAGTCAGTTTGCGATCCAGCCACCTGGTCTTGACGCCAGCTTCAAATGTGGACGCCGTTTCATCCTTGAAGATATCCGAAACACCAACAATTCCGCTGCTGCTGGCGACACCGCCCACACCGGTCTGGTTGAAACCGCCTGATCGGAATCCACGGCTATAGCCGCCATATAATGTTACATCGTCATTTGGCTGATAGGTCAGCGTTACCTTCGGCTGCAGATCGTCAAATGTCGCGCGGCGTTTTTGCCCTGTGGTTCCCTGCGGGAAGCCTGGAACGTTAGGCAGGAAAGCCGTGGGCGTGAGCGTCGTATTTACGCGTTTGTCATGGTCATACCGAAGCGACGCATCTACGCGGAACTGGTCCGAAAACGCATATCCAAAATTGCCAAAAACGGCCCAGGCAAAATTGTTCTGGCTATCGGCCAGGAATGTCGACTGCGGGCTGTTAGGATTGGTTGATGGGGTACGGTAAACCGGGAAGACCCCCTTTTGGAAATCTAGCAGATTGCCGGTTGAAATATAGCGCTGTGTATCGATGAAATAACCGCCGAACATCCAGAACAGCTTGTCATTTTTAGGCGATTCAATCCGGATTTCCTGACTGACGGCCTTGACGTTCAGATACTGGCTTTGGGCAAGGTCAAACGGAAGCCCGAAAACGGCGACCAACAGCGATTCACTGAAGGGCAGGAAGTTGAACGCGTCGCCGGTGAGGATTTCCTTCACAGTGTCGTAGGATGTAATTGACGTCGCGGTGAAACCCGTGCCCTGATAGGCGATTTTCGCAGCAACGTTCAGGATATCGCGATTGTTGATGCCTCGGTTGTTAACGCGGATTGGCAGGCTGACGTCGTTCACGTCATTCACGATGTTGAAATACAATGCCTGCGTTTCAAGGCGCGCATAGGAAGCCCGCAAATCGGCAGTCCAACCATTGCCCGGATCGAAAAGCAGATTGCCGCGCACTGAAAGGTCCTTGGCTGGATCAGCATCCTCTTTCAGGAACGTGTTACGCAAATATCCTTTGGTGTCACGGTAGGAGCCGGAGACCCGATATTTCAGTGTGTCGGACAATGGACCACTCAGGCCTGCCCGCACATTCCAGCCAAAACCGTTGTCGATGCCTGCCTTTATACTGCCCGAAAATTCATCGGTCGGCTTCTGACTGGTGATGATAATAGCGCCGCCAATGGCGTTGCGCCCATAAAGACCGCCCTGAGGTCCCTTGAGCACCTCGATCTGCGCGATATCGACAAGTTCCTGGTTGAATGCTGCCGGGTTTACTTGTTGCACACCGTCGATCACGACAGCAACCGAAGGCTCGCTGTTACGGGCCTGTGTAATACCGCGGATGATGATGAACGCGTTGCCCGAGTTCTGGGTCTCCACCAGATTGACGTTCGACGTCAGGTTGATGAAATCGAGGGGCTTTTCTATCCCTGCATTCTCGATTGTTTCAGTGTTGAATGCGGTGACGGCCGCGGGGACATCCTGCAAATTCTGGTCACGGCGCAACGCGCTCACAACGATCTCTTGCGGCGCATCCTCGGCGGTAGCTTCCTGTGCATAAGAGACACTTGGCATCGCCGCAGCTGATGTCATCAAAGTTATCAAGGCCGCTGAAGCCCATTTCGCAGACTGGATTGCCATAAATCATCCTCCCCGGACTATGTCGAACGCCTTCTATCACCGAAGCGTATCACATCGTGTTAAATCGTTCGAAAATCGAAGTCAAGTTCGATATGCGAATTTTTATGCCGGAGATTCGGTCCTCAATGCGATGGCCAATGATGGCCAACGCCGCAGTGCAGCTTCTATCTCCGCAGAGGCTTCGCGCAACAGCGGGAGGCGAGAGGTAATGAGTTCGTCTTGTGAAATTCTCGTAGTTGACGTCGAACAATTGACCGCTGCTATCGGACGACGCGACGCGTCAAAGACTGGAACCGCTACCGAAACGATGCCGAAATCCAGTTCGTCGAAGGCTGAATCATATCCCCGTTCACGCACTTGCTTCAGCCGCGCGCGCATCGCATCTGCGGATGTGACAGTATGTTCTGTGAATTTATCGAACGGAGCCTGCTCCAGAAATTGCTCAATTTCTGCGTCCGGAAGGAAAGCCAATATCGCCTTGCCCATCGATGTCGCATGCGCCGGGAATCGTGTCCCGACATTCACGCCAAGCCGAATGCGACGATTGGTCGATACATGCGCAAGATACAGAATATCCGGGCCCGCCAGCGATACCATGGATGCGCTGTCGCCCGTATCATCGCGAAGCGATTGCAGAGGCGGCACGCAAACCTGCTCGAGATGCATGGACGAATGAAATGCGGAGCCGAATGCCAGCACTTCCGGTCGCAACAGAAAGTTCCGGTCATGCTGCGCGACATAGCCCAACGCAACCAGCGTGTTAAGACAGCGCCGTGCAACAGCAGGGCTCAGGCCGGTGACGGTCGCGACTTCGCTGAGCCGCATTTCTGGGTGTTGGTCGTCAAAGGCGCGCAAAACGGAAAGACCGCGTTCGAGTGTCGAAAGATACTCGGGATCTTTCTCGATTTTCGCCATCAATCCGACCTTTCCAACATCCTTCGCAGCGGCGCTACCACTTCGGCATCATCTGCGCCAAGTACCGGCGGAGCAGTGACGTCAAGAGCACGTTCACCATCGAAAGTCACGGGTGATCTGATGGTCCGGAATGGGCCATGTGGGCCATTTGGATCTTCAACACACAGCTGGAGCGCCTTGGCTTGCTCGGATTCGATAGCCTCTTGCGCGGTGTTCACCGGGGCGTGTGGCACTTCCAATTCGCGCAGCGTGTCACACCATGTCTGGCGGTCGCGCGTTTTGAATATCGGGGCCAAAAAACCAATCACATTTTCGTAATTGGCAATGCGCGCCTCACGGCTTTCAAACATGGGCAACTTCAGCATATCGGGCTGACCAACCGCAAGGGCGAGATTTTCCCAGAATTTGGGTGGCGATGACATGTGCAACGCAATCCACGCGCCGTCGGCGCATTCGAAGACATAAGATTGCGACACATTTGGCCGGCTATATGGCCCCATGATCTGACCGTCGGAAAAATAATGCGTAAAATCATCGAGATTGAAATGCGCCATCGATTCAAACATCGAGGTCTCGACCAGTCGTCCTTTGCCGGTCCGTTCTCGTTCGTATAATGCCGCAAGCACGCCATAGGCTGCATAAAAACCGGTTGTTGCGTCTGCAAGTGCTGGTCCGACAACGCGGCGATGCACGGGATTTACCAACAGCCGCAGAAAACCGCTCACCGCTTGCGCAACGGTGTCAAACGCAGGGCGGTCGCGATCGGGGCCTTCATTGCCGAAACCCGATATCGATGCATATACCAGCCGCGGGTTCAGCCCTTGCAGTCGCGGCGCCGCGACACCTATCTTGTCTGCCACGCCTGGACGGAAATTCTGGATAAACACATCTGCCTTTGCCAGCAGTGCATCAAATACAGCGAGATCCGCTGGCAACCTTGTATCCAGTGTGATGCTTTTCTTGTTGCGGTTGTATGTCTGGAAATGCGGGCTGTATAATCCGCCCCGAAATGCTCGAAACGGATCACCAACTTTCGGCTGCTCAATCTTTATGACCGTTGCGCCAAGGTCTGCAAGCAGCATTCCGGTGGCGGGCCCAGTAATGAATGTACCCATTTCGAGAACGGTGATATTGCTGAGCGGCTTGGCCATTTCTCTCTCCAGACTTGACTTAACGTTAGAAAATTCGAATAACGAAATCAACTTCGAATTTCGAAATATGGAGCAATCATGCGTATCGGCAAACAGGACGCACCATTTACATCCATCTGCACCTCAGATGCGCACAGCATAAATGTGCGCGGGCTTGACCTGTGCGATGACGTTATCGGCAAGGTTGATTTCACCAGTTATTTCTGGATGCTGGTGACCGGATCGCTTCCTTCGCCAACGCAATTGTTCTTCTGCAACGCCGTTCTTGCTGCCATTGCGGAACATGGGTTGGTGCCAAGCGTCGTCGCC
>JANMJX010000119.1:0-1803 GCA_031371575.1 Sphingomonadales bacterium | reverse complement strand
GCGAACATGGACGACATGGATTATGCCGATATGGTCGAACAGTCGCCTGTACGTAGCCATGTGATTGAATATCGCACTCCCACCCGCTTTGGACGGCTGGGGGAATTGGTCGGTGCATGCCTGACAGACCAGCAAAGCGACGGCGTTTCCATGATTTACAGCTTCTATAACCCGGATATTCCGGAGCGTGCCGGGCTTGGCAATTTCATCATCATGGACCATATCCTGCGCGCAAGGGCAGCTGGGCTGCCTTATGTCTATCTCGGCTACTGGGTGGATGGCGCCGCGCGCATGCAGTATAAGACCCGCTACCGGCCGCTGGAACGCCTCGGCCCCGATGGCTGGGAATTGTTCGATCCTGATGCGGAAACGCCTGCTTGAGCGCATAGCTCAGATACGGTCGGCAATCACCGTTGCCAGTAATTCTATTCCTTTGGCGTCTTCGGCGTCGAATCGGTCGAGCGATGGACTGTCGAGATCAATCACTGCAATGACCGAGCCCGACCGCTTGACGGGCACCACCAGTTCAGACGCGCTGTTGGCATCACAGGCAATATGGCCGGGAAAGGCGTGGACGTCTTCCACCAATTGAGTCTCGCCCGATTGAGCGGCAGTTCCGCAAACACCTTTGCCAAACGGAATTCGGATACAGGCTGCTTTCCCCTGAAAGGGACCAAGGACGAGCTCTCCGTCAACCACGCGGTAAAAGCCCGTCCAATTAACATCGGGGAGAAATTCCCACAATAATGCGGCAACATTCGCCATATTGGCGACTTTATCCGGCTCATCGCTGGTCAGCGCATCGGCAGAGCGAACCAGTTCCGCATATAATTCGGACTTTGGCGCAGCGGCATCAATTTCAAACATGTGCATGCGTACTGCCTTATCAGTCGAAGCTGACCTTGCCACGGTTTTTCTTGACGGTTGACCGGCCCTTTTTGGCATCCACGCGTCGTGCCTTGGCGGCCTTGCTGGGTTTCGTCGCGACTCGCTTGGGCTGTCGGATATGTGCGCGGTCAATGAGTTCAATGACGCGCGCGCGGGCATCCTGCCTATTGGCCTCTCGCGTACGGTGGCTTCGCGCTGTGACAATAAGCTCGCCCGACAGCGTCATCTTGCTGCCTGCCAGTATTTTCAGCTGGCGGAAGGCATATGGCTGAAGGCCAAGCGCGTAAACATCCACGCGCAATTGGCAGGCCGTAGCCACCTTATTGACATTCTGCCCGCCTGGCCCAGTCGAGGCAAGAAAGGTTTCTTCAAGCAAGTCTTCGGGAAGGTCAAAGGCCATAATGATGGCTGTAACAGCCATCATTATGTTTTGCCAATGTCATGCAGCGAGTTTTGCAGCAGTTTCGGCGACCCTCTTGCCGAGATATCGTGCGCCATCAAGTTCGGTTTCGCTAGGCTGGCGGCTGCCATCGCCATTTGCGATGGTCGTTGCGCCATAAGGCGCGCCGCCGGTCACCTCATCATTACGCATTTGCCCGGCAAAGCCATAATCGAGGCCGACAATAGTCATGCCGAAATGCAGAAGATTGGTGATGATCGAAAACAGGGTCGTTTCCTGGCCGCCATGCTGTGACGCGGTTGACGTAAAGGCCGCGCCGACTTTCCCGTTCAATTCGCCGCGCATCCAGACACCGCCGGCCTGATCCCAAAAGCTGGCCATCTGGCTCGACATCCGGCCAAAGCGTGTTCCCGTTCCGACCACGATGGCGTCATAATCTTTCAGTTCATCAATCGTGGCGATTTCTGCCTTTTGATCCAGTTTGAAGTGCGCAGCCTGGGCCACCTCAAGTGGCG
>JANMJX010000118.1:0-2089 GCA_031371575.1 Sphingomonadales bacterium | reverse complement strand
ATATGTTGTGTCCGCGGGTTCGGATGCGACTGCCTTTCAAATTGCCAGCAACTGGTTTTTCCGGCTCGTCGGCTTGGCGGTAACCTTCAGCTTCTTTCAGCATTTGGCATCAGGACTTCGCCACCTCGTGCTCGACATTGGCGCTGGCTATGAATTGAAGGTCAACCGGACATGGGCATCGGTTGCATTTGTGGTGGCCTTTTTTGCAACTGCTTTCGTTGTCCTGTTTGTGGCATCGCACTTTCTTGGAGTTTGGTGATGGACAGTAGAACATATATCGGCCGCGTCCGTGGTCTGGGTTCGGCCAAGCATGGCGGTGAGCACTGGCTGAAGCAGCGGCTGACCGCGATCGGCAATATCTTGCTAACCACCTGGTTTGTGATCTCCCTTTTGATCATGCCCAATTTCGAACAGGCAACCTTGGCCCAGTGGCTCGCGCAACCAGTTGTTGCCGTGCCGATGATCCTGATGATCGCCAACATCTTCTGGCATGCCCGCCTTGGACTTCAGGTCCTGATCGAAGACTATGTCCATGATGACGCGTTGAAGTTTGCCACCATGGCGCTTCTGAACTTCTACGTCGTCGCCAGCACCGTATTCGGCATCTTCGTCGTCGCAAAACTCGCATTTACCGGAGCTTCCGCCTGATGTCAGACGCATATAAGATTATTGATCATACGTATGACACCGTCGTCGTCGGCGCTGGCGGGTCGGGTCTGCGCGCCACGATGGGCAGTGCCGAAGCTGGCCTGAAAACGGCTTGCATCACTAAGGTATTCCCAACCCGTTCGCACACCGTTGCCGCGCAGGGCGGTATTGCTGCTTCGCTTGGCAACAACTCGCCAGACCATTGGACCTGGCACATGTATGACACGGTCAAGGGCTCCGATTGGCTCGGCGACCAGGATGCGATCGAATATATGGTCCGCGAGGCCCCTGCGGCGGTCTACGAACTTGAACATGCTGGCGTGCCATTCTCGCGCAACGCCGACGGCACAATCTATCAGCGGCCTTTTGGCGGCCATATGCAGAATATGGGTGAAGGCCCTCCAGTGCAGCGCACCGCAGCAGCTGCAGACCGGACCGGCCATGCCATGTTGCACGCCTTGTATCAGCAGAGCCTGAAATATGACGCGGACTTCTTCATCGAGTATTTTGCGCTCGACCTGATCATGGAGAATGGCGAATGCCGCGGTGTTATCGCCATGTGCATGGAGGATGGAAGCATCCACCGGTTCAAGAGCCATGCCGTGGTGCTGGCAACCGGTGGATATGGCCGCGCCTATTTCTCGGCGACATCGGCGCATACCTGCACCGGTGACGGCGGTGGTATGGTGCTGCGTGCTGGCCTGCCGCTTCAGGATATGGAGTTTGTCCAGTTCCACCCCACCGGCATTTACGGTGCGGGCGTCCTGATCACTGAAGGCGCACGCGGCGAGGGCGGTTATCTAACCAACAGCGAAGGCGAGCGCTTCATGGAGCGATATGCGCCATCGGCCAAGGACCTTGCCTCACGCGACGTCGTCAGCCGGTCCATGGCGCTGGAAATGCGTGAAGGCCGCGGCGTTGGCCCCCACAAGGACCATATCTACCTGCACCTCGATCACATCGATCCCGCGGTATTGGCCCAGCGTCTGCCCGGCATCACCGAAAGTGGCAAGATATTTGCGGGCGTTGACCTGACGCGGCAGCCATTGCCGGTAACGCCCACGGTCCACTATAATATGGGCGGGATACCTTGTAATTATCATGGTCAGGTTGTCACAAAGGTTGGCGATGATCCTGAAGTGATTGTTCCAGGACTATATTCCGTTGGTGAGGCCGCCTGCGTTTCGGTGCATGGCGCAAACCGTCTGGGCTCGAACTCGCTCATTGACCTTGTGGTCTTTGGACGCGCAACGGGTCTCCACCTGAAGTCATCGCTGACGCCCGGTGCGCCGCACAAGGCTTTGCCTGCCGATGCCGCCGATCTGTCGCTTGCGCGTCTCGACAAGTTCCGCAATGCCAAGGGCGGCACGCCAACGGCTCAAATCCGTCTGCAAATGCAGCGCACGATGCAGAAGCATGCGGCCGTGTTCCGCGATACGGC
>JANMJX010000007.1:0-4754 GCA_031371575.1 Sphingomonadales bacterium | reverse complement strand
GTTCAAGATTATACCGCCGCTGGTTCGTGATGATCGAGAGGTTGGTCGTGGGCGGCAGGCCAACTGGCTTCAGGAACATGATGGTGCCAGCGCCATTGGGGGTAACCTGCCATCCCGATGAGTCACCAATGCCGACAGTTTCAATCTTCTCGCCAGGTTCAAATTCCAGCATCATTTGATAGCCGGTATGCCCGGTCAGCCGAATGACGGTGTCTGGACTATATTCCACATAGCGGATATTGGGAGCAACCTGCGCCTTTGCCGGCGCTGGCTGCATCGCCGGCACACTTGCCAGGCAACCCGCAACGGCTAGTAAAAATTGTCTACTGGTCATGCAGCGTTCCTGATAGCTTTAATGGGTGCGCGGACCGCGTTTACTGGACCACGCGAAATGCGCCGGTCTGAATGTACGGCTTGCTGACCCGTCTGGACCGCATCGACATTCAACCGCTGCGGCAACATGATAGCGCGTTGGTTGCCGGAACTGAAGTTTGAAGTTGCCACCGCCGAACGCTCTATTGCGCCGACCAGTGACTGCATACGTTCATTATAGACCATGTTGCCCGAGGCGACCTGCGTGGATTGGGGGGCAACAGACACCATGCTGTCGGCCACGCGTTGCTGGCCAATCGGCAAGCTCCAGCCGCTGACGATTGTCCGGCCAACGCGGAACAGCTGCACCGACACCGCCACCATGATGAGCACGATCACCAGGATCGTAAGCCCGGCACGTAACGAAAAGACGCCTTGACCGGCAGCAATAAACATTTGCGTCAAAACAGGCTCAAGCAAGGCAACGGCGCCTGCCGAGGTCATCATCGCCATTACCGGGACCAATGCCATCAACAGAGCCGCTCGACCCCAGCCAAGCAGCAATCCGCGCGTCGCAGGAAACAGACCAAGCACGGCGAAGATCGGACCAAGCATGAGAAGCAGGCCAAGAATGATTTTTGCGACCACCAATACGCCCGCCGAGGCCAGGACCAGCAACAAGGCGCTGAGCAACAACATATTGGGGCCAAGCGAATCCTTTGGTGCGATGAACGCCGTTATGCCAGTTGCGGTTGCAGGAAGGGCTTCAGCTTCCGGAGCGAGCTGGCCGGCAACCATCTGGTCGGGCTGTGCGTCAAACTCAGTCCAGGCGTCCGCCAGATCAACCATTCTGCCCGAAAGAACGTCGATGCGGTCGGTCAGGCTGCTGACTTTGCCGTCGCCCTGATTGATGGCCTGCACGATTTCCTGTGGCCCGTCGGTCAGCACGTCATAGACGAGCACCTGATAAGTCGCCCAGTTGGAGGTGAGCGCGAGCACCGCACCAATCATGATCATGCGCGGCATCATTTCGCCCATGCTGAGCGTGGACCGGCCAAAGATCAGCCGATAGCCAACAAGCGCGACATAGAGTGTAAGCGCAATCGTCAGCGTCAGGCTGAACACGCTTCCTTGACCTAGCATATTCGCATAGCCGCCCTGCACCGTCGACTGGATATAGCAATCCACGCTATCCACCATAGTTGCGGCGGGACCCGCAGCCGGGTTAATGGCAGCGCAATCCGCCATTAACCGCGTGTTCCGGTCTTGGCCGCAGCCCACAAAGCGGACGGGCCTTCTTCGGCGGCCTTGAGCAATTGCGGCATCCAGTCGGATGGGGCATCGCCATGGTCCGCACGCAGTTCGTCCAATTTGCGGACGCTTGTTTCGCGGCCCGACAGGACGGTGATGGCATCGGGCATATTCGCCATGTCCAGACGTGCAACCACGCTGTTGCCGCCCTGCTTGATGAGGACACAGCGCAAATGTTCGGGCAAGGAACGCACAAGATCAAGCTCATGCTCGGTCAGGCCAAAGCCGTCGCAATAATCCGAAGCCTGGGCCTTCGGATTGCTCATAAACAATTGCGTCGCCGATTGTTCAATGATGGTAGCGGCGATCTTGCTTTCGATCGCATCGCTGGCGCTTTGCGTGGCAAAGCCAACGACGCCATTGCGTTTCCGGATCGTCTTCATCCAGTCTTTCAAGCGGTGGACGAACACTTCGTCATCAAGCGCCTTCCACCCTTCGTCGATCACGATCATGGACGGCGAGCCATCCAGCCGCTCATCGACACGGTGGAACAGATACATCATCGCTGGCGTGCGCAGCGCGGGGTTGTCGAGCAACGCCGTCATGTCAAAGCCGGCGGTACGCGTATCGAGGCTGAGCTGGTCGATCGGATTGTCGAACAACCACGCATACTCCCCTGCCCCATACCATGGCGCAAGCCGCGATGCGAGATCGCCGCGCACAGGACGTGCGCCACCTGCAAGCAGTTCTACGAGATAGCGCAATTGCCGATATTCGGTCGGCTGGCCAAAATTGCCATCGACGGCGCTGGCGATAATCGCGTTTTCATCGGCTGTCAGCTGGCCACCCGCTGGGGTCAGCAATATCGAGAGCCACTGCCGCAGAAACGCATGGTTCACGGCGCTTTCAGGCAATTGCAGCGGGTTGAAACCTGTGGGCACGCCTGGCCGAAGAACATCATAATGTCCGCCAATCGCGCGAATGAAGATTTCCGCGCCGCGATCCTTGTCGAAGAAGAATGTGCGGGGGTTAAATTTCTGCACCTGCGCGATCAGGAAATTGAGCACAACCGTCTTACCCGAACCGGACGGACCGATCAGCGTGAAGTTGCCCAGATCGCCGCTGTGCAGATTAAAGAAGTAGGGCGTGCTCGACGTAGTTTCGAGCACCGTTATCGGCTCTCCCCAAGGTCCGCCAGCAGGCACGCCAATGGGAAAACCGTGAAGCGAAACCAGGCCGGACAAATTCGCGGTCGACACCAAAGCCTTGCGCGCGATAAAGTCTGCATTGCCCGGAAACTGTGCCCAAAAAGCGCTTTCGAGATTCAGATCCTCACGCACCGCGACGGCACCAATGTCGGCAAGCGACGCCTGCACATCGGCCACTGCGGCATCCAAGGCCGCTAGCGTCATCGCGCGGACGTGAACCGTCAGGTGATGTTCGCCATAAGCAGCAGCGCCGCCCGTCAAATCATCCTTCGCGCCCAACAAGCCCTGACGCAACGTCGTGGTTTCATCCGACGCTGCGCGCAGGCGGCGCAGCGCAAGCCCAATGCGTTCGTCGGCAATCTGCCGGTCAATGAAAGCAAAGCTCTCGGTCATCGTCAGTTCGTGCGGCAGACGCAAAAGATTGTCGAGCATGCCGGGCGATGTATTGGCCGGATAGTCCTTGAGCGAAATGATCGCGCCAAATCGCGATGTCTCCGCGCTTGCCCCTTTCAGGTGGATCGCATCAAGACCGAAGCTGATCCGCTTATAGGGCAGATATTGGCCAGCATCGCCGACTGGCTCAAGCACTGGCTGCATCTCGCCATTGTACAGGGCGGACAGTATTTCGAGCGGTTCCGAACATATTCCGTTCGCACCCTGATATCGGCCGAGGCTGCGTGGCCCGTAGCGGCCCAAAGCGGACAGCAAATTTGTGCGTGCTGCATCAAGGTCGCGCAATTCCCGCGCCTGTTCGGCCAGTCGTTCAGCGCTGTTGCGTTTGCCATTGCCCCATTTGGTCAGCCGTTCGACAAAGCCGACTTTCCCCCGTGCGGGACGGCGCACCAGCATTATTACGATATCGTTGATATACAGCCGCTTGCCGCGAAGCTGCTGCTGCCACGCATCGTCGAGATCGCGGGCAAAACCCTCTGGCTGCTGGCCCGACAGGTCAGCAGTCACCTGGCGGCGAATGACGTGGCAGTACAGCATCAGATTGGAGTTGGCGATGCCGCGCATGACGACATCGCGCACGGCAGCCATATGGTTGAGCGTATCGCTGTCTGCGGTTTCAAACGCTACGCCGTCAATCTGGAGCATCTGGATCAGATCGCCGCCGCGTGTGACCACGGTGTAATCATTCACATGCCCGGCATAAGGCAGCCGATCTCCGGCACGTGGATCAAGCTTCGTGGCTTTTTGTGATGACATTTGCATGGATTAAGGCCGATAGCTGTTGCAGCGCCACAGATCGTGGGTGCGCGTGCGCCCACAGCGGCTGACCTTGGTAATCCAGAGGTCGAATATGCGCGGTTCCCGCAAACAGGCCATATAGCCGATCGCATGGATCACGGCAGCGGCTGGGATGGCCCAAAACGAGCGGCTGATCAGAAAGATCTCAGTCGTCACGACCAAATTGATGATGAAATAGCTGTACGTTACGCCAGCAAACATCTGTGGTTGAGTCAGCGCTCTGAAGATCGGCGTGCGGTTTAACGGGGTCATGGACTAGCCCCCGACGGCTGCGACGCGAATGCCTGAAACGATAGCTGTTGCACCAAACAGGACAAAGCAACCAACGATGACGGTGGCGCCAAACCGCCAGTTCATCCGGCCAGTCAGCATCATCAGGCCAACAACCGCAACAGCGATAACAGCAGCCGTGGTCGCAACATTGCCTAGCAATGTACCTTGCATCCAGCCAAGCGCGTTGACAATTGGTCCCGAACCTTGTGGATCAACACCGGACACCTGAGCCAGTGCCTTCTGCGGAAGGGCCGCGGCCAAGGCAGCCAACCCGATAAAACTGCGAATTTTATATGTCATCAAAAACCTCGCTCAATAACCTGTGCGATATGCCGACATGGCCGACATCCGCCGCATAATCTGCCGCACGTAATTTTGTGTTTCGCGATATGGCGGGATACCGCCATATTTCAGCACTGCACCTGGCCCTGCATTATACGCCGCCAGGGCAAGGGGCAC
>JANMJX010000092.1:0-38202 GCA_031371575.1 Sphingomonadales bacterium | reverse complement strand
CTGTGGTGCAGACGACATCGCGTCGCCAGGAACCGGCGGCAATATTACCATTAACAACCCAACCACTCCTCCTCCGCCCCCACCCCCACCGCCGCCAGCTACCGTGACGCCTGCTGGTGCCTGTCCATCAATCGCTGATCCGCAGGGTTTGACGAATGCAGGCACTATTTCTGGGCCGACCGGAACCTATCGTATTTGCCAACTTCCAGGGCTAATTCGTGTATCGAGCACCTTGCCGAAGATTGCCGGCGTTCTCTATTCGATGAATGGCCGAGTCAATGTCGGTTGTGACGGCGGATTTAATGCACCGACAACGACAGCGCCTGTGACTTCGACCACCATTGGTTGCACAACGCCTTTGACCGCCGACACCAACGTAACGCTGACGATTGATCCAGGCGTCATTCTCTACGGAGCGACCGGTCAATCATGGCTCGCTGTCAACCGTGGCAATAGAATTTCGGCTATCGGCACGGCTTCTTTGCCAATTATCTTTACCAGCCAGGACAATGTTGCGGGCTTCAACACCGATGCTTCGCAAGGCCAATGGGGCGGCGTCGTTCTCATGGGGCGCGGTGTCACCACCGACTGTAACGTGGGTACCGTTGCTGCAAACACCTGCGAGCGTGACACTGAAGGTGCTGCCGATCTGGCGCGCTTCGGTGGTACGGATAACAGCTACAATGCAGGCCGTATGAGCTTTGTTCAAATCCGTTATTCCGGATTTGTCTTGGGCGCGAACCGAGAGTTGCAGGCACTGACCACTGAAAGTATCGGTACCGGTACTGTGCTGAACAACATCCAATCGCACAACAGCTCGGATGATGGTGTCGAATTCTTTGGCGGCGCGATCAACATGAAATATTATGTTGCAACCGGCGCTGACGATGACAGCCTTGATATCGACACAGGCGCGCAAGCCAATATTCAATATGCGCTGCTGATTCAGCGTGCTGGCCGTGGCGATGCTTTGATGGAATTTGACAGCAATGGTGCAGAGGCTGATACGCCACGCAGCACGATGCGCATTGCCAACTTCACAGGTCTGCAGCCACAAAGCTCGCCTGACAATGAAAGCGCCGATCTCGCTGCAACCTTGTTCCGAGGTAACTCCGACACGACGTTGATCAATGGCATCATTGCCACGCCAAACAACGAATGTATTCGTGTAAACGGTTCTGGTGTGACCCCTGCAACTTTGGTTGCACGTTCGGTGGTGTTGCAGTGTAATGCGACCAAATATCTGGGATCAGGATCTTACACAGGCGCGCAGGTCGCTACGTTGTTTGGTACAGGTGCCAACAATAATAACGACGCGTTCACGACAAGCTTCTCCTCGCTGTTTATCAACGGCGCGAACGAAACAGCCGTTGTTGCCACCAATCCGGCAACATTCAACTCCTTCTTTACGGCAACGACCTATATTGGTGCGGTGAGAGATGCGAGTGACACGTGGTACGCTGGATGGACTTGTAACAGTTCCACCGCGGCTTTGGGTACCAGCGTAACTGGCCTCTGCACGTCGCTGCCAACATATTAAGCTGCGAACCATGATATGGGTGGAGCGCGGCCGCAACGGTCACGCTCCACCCTTTTCCATAGGAAATAGGGAAATTCCAATGTCGTATTTTTTCAGGCGCGCCGGCCTGCTGCTCTTCACAACTGCACTTGCTGCACCGCATATGGCGTTTGCGCAAACAGCCGAGCCAACCCCTGCCGCCGACGAACAAGCCGCAACTGCCGAGCCTGATCCTGCGACCACGGAAGCTGCCCCGCCAGAAGAGGACACCGACGTTTCAGTTCCTGGCGGCGAAATTGTTGTGCGCGGTTATCTTGACCGCAACATTTCAAAGTCCTCGCCTCAGGTGGTGTCGGTGCTCTCGAGTGCTGATATCGCGCGAACAGGGGAAGGCAACATTGCCGGTGCGCTTGGCCGCGTGACGGGTCTTAGTGTCGTCGGCAGCGGCTATGTGTATGTGCGTGGTCTTGGTGATCGCTATTCGCTCGCGTTGCTTAATGGTTCGCCACTACCAAGCCCAGAGCCTTTGAAGCGCGTTGTGCCGCTTGATCTGTTTCCAACTGGCGTCATTGCCTCGTCGCTCGTCCAGAAAAGCTATTCGGCAAATTACCCGGGTGAATTTGGCGGCGGTGTGATCAATTTGACGACCAAAGCGACGCCGCGTGACCCTTTCTTCACGATTGGCGGAAGCATTTCAGGCGATAGCGAAACCACTGGCCAGCTCGGCTATACATATTACGGCAGTTCGTCCGACTGGACGGGCTATACCAACGGAAATCGTGATCTGACGCCAGCGCTCAAAAGCTTTCTTGCGAGCGGCCAACGTTTGAGCTCGGGCACAGTTAACGCCCAGGACGTAGGCAAAGGTATTGTCACTGGTCGCAACGGGATTTTGCAGCGCGATACCAAAACGGCACCCAATAGCTCATTGTCCTTTTCCGGCGGCAAGACTTTTGATGTAGGCACTTCGCAACTTGGCGTGATCTTCGGCGGTGGCTACAGCAACAAATGGTCAACGCGCGATACTATTCAGCAACGCTCGTTAAGTGCGGATGTCTCTACGGCGGATTCAGATTTCCGTCAGGTCAGCACTGATCAACGTATTGTCACCAACGGGCTTTTGGGTCTTGGATTTGAATTTGGTGAAAACAAACTGCGTTGGACGAACCTGTACATTCACGACACCATCAAACAGGGTCGACTGAGCCTTGGTAATATTGACCAGACTGCCTCTGATATCATGCGCCAGAAAACAGCATGGTACGAACGGCAATTGATTGACACCCAACTGGTGGGCGAATTCGAAATCAATCCCGATCTGGAGATTGATGTTCGCGGAGCTTATGCGAAATCGCAACGTGACGCGCCATATGAATTGTCGACGGAATATGTCCGGACCAACGCAGCTTCCGATCCGACCGGCGCGTATTTCGTAAACGTCCTTAACCGGCAGCGCGGTGATGCGCGGGTCATCTTTTCCAAACTGACCGAAAAGCTGCTTTCAGGCGGCATCGACGTGACGTACAAGCTTACGCCCGATATTGCGGTTACCGTAGGCAATGGCTATACCGACACCGATCGTGTGAGTTCGCGGCGCGAGTTCTTCTACGACGCAAATGGGCTGCCGTCCGGCGTAGGTCTTCTGCGCGCGGATCTTCTGCTTCAGCCCCAGATCATTGACTTCTACAAGATTGCGTTGCTTGAGGCTGATGAAGGTAATCCAGCTTTCAAAGCCACACTGCGCACTTGGGCCGGCTATGGCAAAATCAATGCCCAACTTGGCGATATGTTCAATCTTGACGCAGGTGTCCGTTGGGAAAAAGCCAAACAGACGGTCGTTCCGATTCAGGTCTTCAACATCCCCGGGGCATCCGGCGCCGCAACCGATTTGTTGCGTGAGTATTGGTTGCCTGCCGCAACCTTGACGGTAGACGTCGCGGATCAGATGAAATTGCGCTTTAGTGCGTCTAAAACCATCGCCCGTCCGCAATTTCGCGAACTGATAAACCAGCCTTATTTCGACCCAGACACAAACCGCGCGTATCGCGGCAACCCGCTCTTGGTCGATAGCCAGCTTTACAATGGCGAAGCGCGGTTCGAATATTATTTTGCGCCGGAACAGCGGTTCTCGGTTTCCACCTTTTACAAAAAAATCAAAAATCCGATTGAGGCATTTGTCACGAACGATTTCACAACGTCCTTCGCCAACGCACCCGAAGCGTCGCTTTACGGTGCAGAAGTCGACGTGCAGAAATATGTGGATCTCAGCAACTTGAGCAGCAGCGATTTCTTTGCGACCCGTCGGTTGGTTCTGGTGGCGAACTATACCTATACCAAGTCCAGCTTGAAGGTCGCAGCAGGTGACAGCACCGCTGTTTTCGGAGCATTTTCAACGAATGCATCCGATTATTTCAGGGACGGCTCGCCGTTGACAGGACAGTCGGATCACATCGTGAACTTTCAGGCTGGCATCGAAGATACGGACAAGCTGTCACAGCTTACGTTCCTTCTGACTTACGCCAGTGACCGGGTGACCAGTCGCGGTATTAACGGCACGCCGCCACAGCCAGATGTTGTTGAGCGTCCAGGATTTCGGCTTGATCTTGTCGCGCGGCAGGGAATCTCGATAGCTGGTCAGAAAGCGGAACTGAAATTTGAGCTTCGCAACCTGACCCAAACAAAATATCGTGAATTCCAACAGTTCGGCGACAACCGGATCATCTATAACCAATATGACCCAGGCGTAACCGCGTCCGCTGGTCTTAGCTTTAATTTCTAACTGATTTCCCCCCCCCCACTGGCGGCGGCATGTTTTATACATCCCGCCGCCATTTTGTGTTCGGTCGCGCGAGAAGTGAAGCTCGTCACGAAACTGTCATTTTAGTTTCACTTTTACGTCACAGGGGCGTCTTAGTGCCGGGCGTCTGGCGGATTCGCTCGGGAGGTACTGTGGCAATATCATTGGCTGAAAGGGTAAAGGTTCAATCACGCCGACTTACATCGGTGCCGGTTGGAAGTTTTCTCGTCAGCATGCTTGCCATTCTTGCCGCAATCCAAGTTGCGCGGCTTTTTTGGCTTCTGGTGACACCCGTTGGGCCTTTGGTGGGGTGGCGCGCGCCAACCGCCAATCTCGTTCCAATGTCTGCGCGCATGGCGCTTTTTTCCGGCTTTGATCCATTTTACCGAAACGACGCCTCTTCGACTGCCACGCAAAATGTGACGTCGTTGGACCTCGTCCTGTTTGGTGTACGCGCAAATGAGGGGTCGGGGGGCGGCGCCGCGATTATTGCCGGTGCAGACGGCATTCAAAACAGCTTTGCTGTTGGTGATGAGGTTACCCCGGGCGTTACCTTGGACGCGGTGGCATTTGACCATGTCATTTTGTCCAGAGGAGGCGTCAAGGAATCGCTTTACCTGGACCAGTCCGTGCCCGCTGAAACTGTAGGGACTTCGGCTTCATCGCCCAGTTCTGCCTCAGGTGCATCATCCCCTGCAACCGGTGGCGGATTGAATGCAGAAACGCTGCAGAAAGCCATTGGCTTTGCCCCGCGAAATGAAGGGGGAAGGGTGACCGGCTTTGTTTTACAGGCCCGTGACGATGGGACGATGCTCCGTTTGGCTGGCTTCAAGGCTGGCGATATCGTTGTTGCTGTCAATGGTCGTCCAGTGTCTTCCGCCGCCGATATTGCGGCCCAATTCAGGCCAGGTGCCCGAGTCAGCGTCGAAGTTGAACGCGGCGGCTCCAAGGTCCCCATCGCTCTAAATCTGGAACAAATGTGATCCGTCAATTTACCTTATTACTGGCCTGCAGCGCGCTTACTTTTGCTGTCCCTGTGTCAGCGCAGCAGACGTTGAATGTCCGCGATGCCGATATTCGTGCTTTTGTACAGGATGCCGCGCGTGTCACTGGGCAGACCTTTATCGTCGATGGCCGCGTAACGGGCAAAGTTTCAGTTGTGACAGACCGGCCGCTGTCGCGATCTGAATATTTCGAGGTGTTTTTGTCGACGTTGCGCGCGAATGGGCTTGTCGCCATTCCCATGCGCGGCGGCGGTTATCGCATTCAACCGTCGGAGGGCGCCGCAACGCAGCCGAGCCGGGTCGGCAGCCGGGCCGCAACTGCAAGCCAGTTTGTAACCGAGGTTTTCCGTTTGCGATCAATTGACGCGACGACCGCAGTTGAAACGCTTCGTCCCCTGATCAGCCGTGAAGGTTCGCTGACGGCAAATCGCAGCGCTAACAGCCTTGTCGTGGCGGATTACGCAGACAACATTCGACGGATCCGAGATCTCATTCGTCAGATTGACCGCGACAGCGCTGCAACGCAAATTGTGACGCTAGACAATGCTGGCGCGCGCGAAATTGCAACGGCATTGCAAGGGCTCGCGGGCCAAGGTGGCGGCGAAGGGGGACGATCACCTGTTTCGATAGCTGCAGTCGACAGCAGCAATGCAATCGCCCTGCGCGGTGATCCGACGTCGGTGGCGCGCTTTGCTGCAATGGCAAAGCAACTGGATGCGCGCGCGCAATCCGGCGCAGAAATACGCGTCTACCAGCTTGAGCATGCAAATGCTGCAACCTTGCTCGAAACTGTCCAATCTCTGATTGGTGGGCAAAATGGCGGATCGCAAAATAACGATTTGCCCCCGGTAGCGGCGCAAGGGAGCAGCGCGGGACAACCGGCGGTTGCTGCGCCCGTCGTGGCCGCATCGTCCGGGCCTGGAATGAACAGTTTTGGAGGCCGCGGCCCGGTGGTGGTGACCCGGTACGAAGGCACCAATGCATTGATCGTCGCCGCAAATCCTGACGTGCAGCGCACCTTGGGAGAGTTGATCCGGCAACTTGATACAAGGCCGGAACAGGTCCTTGTCGAAGCTATTGTTGTCGAAATTGGCAATGAGGCTGCCAAAAAGCTTGGCGTCCAGTTCCTCGTTGGTGGCAAAAACGCACCTTTTGCAGCTACCAATTATTCGAATGCCACGCCCAACATTCTCACCATCGCTGGCGCAATTGGCGCTGAGCAGCTTAGCCGAACGACAACGACGGTGAATGGCAACACGACCACTACCGCAACAAACAGCGCGCTCGGCGACAGCCTTCAAGAGGCGGCAGCTGCGTCGATTTTAAGCGCAACGGGCGGATTTGGCGGGTTCGCGCTCGACATTGGCAAGAATGCCATTTTCGGCACGATTATCAACGCGATTGCTTCTGATACGGAATCAAACTTATTGGCGACGCCGCATATCGTAACGCTGAACAACCAAAAAGCGAAGTTTCTGGTCGGTCAGGAAGTGCCCGTCAGCACGGGCGAGCAATTGTCCGCCAACTTTGAAAATGCATTTCGCACGGTGCAGCGGCAAGAGGTCGGGATCAAGCTTGAGGTAACCCCGCAAGTCAATGCGCAAGGCGATGTGAAACTGTTCCTGAAACAGGAAGTATCAAGCGTTGCCGGCCCGGTATCATCGCGGTCGAGCGATCTGATTTTGAACAAGCGCGAGTTCGAGACGACGCTGACCGTTGGTGACGGGCAACTTCTGGCGATTGGCGGCTTGCTCAATGATGATGAACGGCGCACCATCGAACGCATTCCTTTGTTGAGCGACATCCCGATTATCGGCGAACTTTTCAAGTCGCGCAGCCGCAGCCGAAGCAAAACCAATTTGATGGTGTTCATCCGGCCCACAATTCTGCGCAGCCGCGAAGATGGCGATCGCCTCACCGCGCGTCGTTATGATTATGTCCGAGAGATGCAATTGTTGCGTAATCCGGATGTCGAACCGAGCATTGATGAATTGCTGCGCGATTATATGGGCGCGGTTCCGCCTGCACCGCCAAGCGCACGGCCAGACGATGTGATGATTGGAGCAGACGGGACATTATCCCGGCCACCGATCGGAGGCCCGCTCCAGTCGGCTGAAGTGCCAGCAAGCAATGTTTCCGCGACAAAGGGTGATCAGAAGTGACTGAAGCGGGGGGCTCACTCATAATACCCATGCTTGATCTGCCATATGCCTTTGCAAAGGCGCATGGACTGGTGTTGCGTCATGAGAGCAATGACCGGCTCGTGGTCGCCATGCGCGAAGGTGCTGACCCGCTGATGTTGCTTGAGGTGCGGCGGTATTTGTCGATGCCTTTCGACGTGGAAATGGCGGACAACGCTACATTTGATCGCTATCTGTCCGACCATTATGCGATGGACGGCAGCGCCGCCGCCATGGCGGGATCCATTGGTACGAATGACGGCGATCTGCTTTCGGATATGCTCCCCAGCGCCGATGACTTGCTTGACAGCGCAGACGACGCGCCAGTGATCCGGCTGATCAACGGCATTATAGCCGAAGCGGTGCGGCAGGGCGTGTCCGATATTCACATTGAGCCATACGAAACCGGCCTTGTCATCCGCATGCGTGCCGATGGGGTGTTGCAGGAACGCCTGCGCCTCCCCTCCAACGTTGCGCCAGTCGTCGTCAGCCGCATCAAGGTTATGGCGCGTCTGGACATTGCAGAACGCCGTATTCCCCAGGATGGCCGTATTGGCCTGACGCTTGGCGGTAAAATGGTCGACGTGCGTGTGTCCACCTTGCCGAGCCGCGCCGGCGAGCGAGTAGTGATGCGCATATTGGACAATGAAAATGCCGGCATCTCGCTCGATTTGCTCGGCATGTCGGAAGACACACTGAAAATCCTGCGGGAAGCCTTGGCCGAGCCGAACGGGATTATACTAGTCACTGGCCCAACCGGTTCCGGTAAGACCACGACATTATATGCTGGCCTCAAACGTCTGAATGACGGCTCACGCAATATTTTGACTGTGGAAGATCCCGTTGAATATGCGGTGGAGGGCATTGGCCAGACCCAAGTGAATGCAAAGGTTGGAATGACCTTTGCCGCAGGTTTGCGGGCAATCTTACGCCAGGACCCCGACGTCGTGATGGTCGGCGAAATTCGTGATCGTGAAACGGCGGATATCGCGGTGCAAGCTGCGCTGACCGGACATCTCGTGCTGACAACCGTTCATACCAACGATGCACTCGGGGCGATAACGCGCATGCGCGATATGAAAGTTGAGCCCTTTCTGCTTGCGTCGACCTTGCGTGCTGTCATTGCGCAGCGGCTAGTGCGCCGCTTGTGCCCAGCGTGTCGCCAAACGGTGCAAGCAGATGGAAATGCTGCATCCTTGCTTGGTTTTGACAAGGGCACTGCAGTGTTCAAGGCGGTAGGTTGCCCTGAATGCAACAATACAGGGTTTCAGGGCCGTATTGGTGTCTTTGAGGCTGTGCGGGTGGATGACACCATTAGGCGGCTGATCAACGACGGCGGCGATGAAGCCATTTTGGCCCGCCATGCTTTCGTCAATCAACCTAATCTAAGCGCGGCCGCGCGGAAACTCGTGCGCAGTGGCGACACCACACCAGAGGAAGCCATTCGCATCTCGCGTCGTGAAGACATCGTTGATGCCTGAATTTGCCTATCACGCCATCGATCCTGATGGGCGCGAACGGCGGGGACGAATTGCCGCGGCCAATGACGACCAGGCGCGTGAGCAGCTGATTTCCAAAAAACTATATATCGTCAGCGTCGCGCCGGCGGAGGTTCGGGCATCGGCATTTGCCGGGTTGCCATTGAAGCGCCAACCGCGCCTCAACGCCAAGCAACTGACGCTCTTTACCCGGCAACTGTCGTCGCTAGCGCAGGTATCGCCTTTGGAAGAGGCGTTGCGCACGATTAGCCGCCAGAGCGAGCAACCGCATGTGCGCGTGATATTGACTGGCGTACATAGCGGTGTTGTCGAAGGGCAGCGGCTTTCGGACGCCATGCGCCGTGAAAGCAACAGCTTTCCTGCGCTTTACCGCGCAATGATTGCCGCAGGTGAGGGGGCGGGAACGTTGCCGCTCATTACGGAACGCCTTGCCTTGCTATTGGAACGACAGGCGGAAATGCGCGGTAAGTTGATTGGGGCACTGGCCTATCCGGCAATTTTATCGCTGGTCGCGATACTTGTGGTGATGGGGTTGATGATCTCGGTTGTACCGCGCGTTGTCGAACAATTCGATAATGTGGATCAACAATTGCCCCTGATTACCCGCATAGTGATCGGAATATCTGCCTTTTTGGCAAGCTATTACTGGGTGATCCTCATCCTCATCATTTTGGCTGCATTTCTTTTTGCGCAAGCTTTGAAGCAACCGGCTTTTCGATTGACGGTTGATCGCAATGTGTTGCGCATACCGTTTTTGGGGAAGCTCTTACGCAACCTGCATGCCGCCCGTATGGCGCGGACATTGTCCACAATGGTCGCGAGCCGATTGCCTTTGCTGGAAGGCTTGCGCCTTACCGGTGGTACAATCCGCAACAAGGTTCTGGCGGGCGCTAATGATGATATTGTCGAGGCTGTACGCAGCGGGGGGAGCCTATCGGGCGCCATGCAGGCCACTGGGGTATTTCCGCCTTTGCTGGTATATTTGACCGCGAGCGGCGAAAGCGCAGGTCAACTGGACATGATGCTGGAACGGGCTGCCGAATATCTCGAGCGGGAATTTGACAATTTTACAAGCACCGCTTTGTCGCTGCTAGAGCCGCTAATAATCGTCATGATGGGCGGTGTTGTCGCTGTCATCATATTGGCTATTCTATTGCCTATTCTTCAACTACAAAATCTCACGGGACTTTAGACATGCTCCGCATCCTCTTTCATCTTTTCACAGACACAAGCCGGCCATCGGCCAAGTTCAGGCGCAAAGCCGAAAAGATGCAGCGTAACGGCTTTACCCTTGTTGAAATGATGGTCACGTTGTTCATCCTGGCGCTGTTGACCACCATTGTGGCCATCAACGTGCTGCCCAACCAAGATAAGGCGATGGTGCAAAAGGCAAAGGCCGACATTGCGGTATTGGGGCAGGCACTCGAAACCTACCGGCTCGATAATCTGACCTATCCGGATGCTGGCGCAGGGCTTCAGGCGCTGGTCACGCCGCCTTCAACAGGTGGTTCGCGCACCCAAGGCTATATCAAGAAGCTGCCCATGGACCCCTGGAACCGCCCTTATCAGTATAGTGTGCCGGGCAAGAACGGCGCCTTTGATATCTATTCGCTCGGTGCCGATGGCGCGCCCGGCGGCGAGGATGAAAATGCGGACATCTACGGCACATAAGCAAGCATTCGCGAGGTCGGTAGAGCATAACGAACGCGGCTTCACGTTGGTGGAGCTGATGGTGGTGATATTCATCATAGGCATTGCTAGCGCAGCAGTCGTCATGACCGTTCGGTCGCCGGAACGCAATGTACGCGACGAAGCGGAGCGGTTTGCAGCACGTGTGGCGGCGTTGCGCGATAATGCAATCCTACAATCGCGTACAATGTCGGTCACCGTGCGGCCATCCGGCTATGCCTTTGAAGCGCGCAAAAATGGTGCCTGGGTGGCTTTGGAAATTGCGCCATTTTCTTCAACGGACTGGCAACGCGGCACATCAGTGGAGATGTCAGGCGCGCGCCAATTGCGCGTTGCCTTCGACAGCACCGGGATACCGTCAAACGCTGCCAATTTTGTTATCAAACATGATGATGTGAAGGTCACGATGTCGCTTGCCGCCACTGGGGATGTCCACATTGTCCGCTAACAAATCCATTCCGCGTAATGGCTTTACGCTGTTGGAGATTATGGTCGCATTGGCGATTTTTAGCTTGGCCGCACTGGCGATGGTTCGGCTGCAAGGTTACTCGGTCCGATCGACGTCCAATCTGCGGGACAGCGTTATGGCATGGCAGGTGGCGCGAAACGTGGCTGTAGACATCCTGTCCAATCCAGCCCCACCGACCTTGGGCGAAACCCGTGGTCAAGAGACCAATGGCGGGCAGAACTGGACATGGGCCGCGTCAGCAGCCGTCACTGATGACCGCCGCTTGTTGAAGGTGGAAATCGATGTCCGCGGAACGGGCAATGCCGCCGGCCGAAAGGCACATCTGACGATCGCAAGGCCCGTGGAACAGTGAGCGAGCGTCGATCATCCGAAGCTGGTTTTACGCTGGTTGAATTGCTCGTGGCGCTGGCGATTTTTGCGCTCATTTCGGTAGCGGGTGTTCTTCTGCTGCGATCAGGCAGCGACACACAGATTGCGGTGAAGAAGCGGCTGGCGGAAACTGCTTTGATGCAGCGGCTTTCTAACAGCTTGGAGGGTGATTTGGCGCAGGCGATGGTTCGTCCGGTCCGGGATGAATCTGGTCAGCCGCTCCCTGCCTTTACGCAGACTGATCCCAGTTCTCCTCGCGCGATGTTCGGCTTTGTGCGGGCAGGATGGTCCAATTTTGACGCAGCACCGCGCGCGGGATTGCAACGCGTGGCATATATATTGGAAGACGGTGCGATTAAGCGGGTCAGTTGGCTGATGCTTGACGGTGCGGTGCCGGCCGAGGCGGCCACTCTACTTCAGAATGTGGAATCGGCGCAGGCAGAATTTCGTGATGACAAGGGGCAATGGCGCGCAGATTGGTCCGCGACAGATGCTGACTCGATTCCGCGCGCATTAGCGCTTCGTGTTAAATTAAAAGGGCAGGCCGAAGAACGCATGTTATTCCTTGTCGGACCACAGACGCGTGTTCCGCCACCGCAATCTGAAGACGGCATTGTCGGATGAAAGTACGCCAGAATTCAGAGCGCGGGGCAGCTTTGCTCTCGGTGTTGTTAATGGTTGCTGTTCTGGCGGTTATTGCGGCGACAACGCTTGACCGGTTGACATTGTCCAGCAAGCTATCCGCCAATGGCAATAGCCTCGCACAGGCGCGGATGTTTAGTTACGCCGCAGAGTCAATCGCAGCGGCGCGCATTGAAGATCTGGTCGGGCGTGACGCCGCGCAGACAACATTGGCTGGCAACTGGCTTGGCAAAACCCAAAACCTCCCAATTCCCCTTGGGTCCGCCACGGCCATGGTGCGTGATGGCGGCAATTGCTTTAACTTGAACAGCCTGGTGACGGAAAATGAGGGCCGCTATCTGGCGAATGCCGATGGCATGACGCAGATGACATCGTTGATGGTTGCGCTTGGCATTGACGAAAATGTCGCGCGTACCGTGACTGCGGCCGCAGCAGATTGGGCAGACAGTGATATTACCCCTGTGGCTAACGGTGTTGAAGATGACGGATATCGCGCAGCGTCGACACCATATCTGGCGGCTAACAGGCCATTTGCACATCCCAGTGAATTGCGCGCGGTCAAAGGGGTAAGCCCCGCGGTTTATGCCAAGCTTCAAAACTGGATATGTGCTCTGCCTGATCCCGTTTTATCCCCGCTTAATGTGAATACTTTACTGCCCGAACAGGCGCCGCTGCTGGCAATGCTTTTTCCACCGGGAAAATTGAGCCTGGCCGCCGCGCGGAGCTATCTCGCCAAGCGCCCAGCAAGTGGCTATGGCAGCCTCATTCGATTCTGGGCCGCGCCGGAACTTGCGGCGCTGGAACCAACTTCTCTGGTTCAAGGGCAGGTTAAACTGACAAGCAACTACTTCCTTTTGGACACGAAGGTGTCATTTGGTGAGCTTACGCTTGACGGCAAGTCGATGATTGTGGCGTCACCCGCACCCGCACGCGTTATCTGGCGCAGTTGGGGGGAGGAGGAATGAGCTTGATTGTCACGCGCTTCCCCATCTCCGATATTGACGATCCAATTGTTTTTCGGGTCGCCGACGGTGCATGGCACGATGCTGGACGCCTATCGGAATTTGTCCACGCAGCAACAGATGAAACGTTGATGGCGCTTGTTGCCCCCGAACAGGTGCGGTGCAACTGGAGCACATTTCCAGACCTGGAGGCGCGTCAAGCGGTGTCGGTCGCAAGACTGCGTGCCAGCGAACAGTCGCTTGGGCTCGTGCACAGCAGCGCCGGCCTCGAAATTGACGGAACGATTGCAACGGCAACCATCGCGCCTGAAATGATGCAGCGCGGACTGGATCGGCTTGCCGCGAGGGATATCAATCCAGACTTGGTCCTACCCTTCGGATTGGTTCTCGGGAACCGCGAGGATGCCGTAACCCAGGCCACCCTCGATGGTATGTCCGTGTTGAAGGGCGATGGATTTGCCATTCCCGACGAACCTGTGCTGCGCAATATATTTGTTGGAACGGCCCAACCTCAGGAGGTTGCCGCTGACCAACTCCGAAGCTTGCTTCTGGATGCGAGCGCAGCACCGATATTGAACTTGCGCGAAGGCCTATTTGCAAAGCGTGAGACGGTAAATTGGACAACCGCTGAACAGCGCAAATGGATCAAGCGTCTATTAGCTGGTGTTGTTATCACCACGATGCTCATCGCGCTGGTCACGCTGGCCAAATATTGGAACGCGATCCGCACGGAAAACGCGATTGCGCTGGCTGCAGCGCAAAAGATTGATCCAGCCATTAACGACATCGACCAGGCCGAGTCCGCCCTTGCCAATGCGCTCAGCAAACGTGGCATGGTGCAAGGCAACTTCGCGCCCTTGTCAGCGGCCGTGTGGCGCAGCGTGAAGGCGTCGCCAAATGTTTCGATACGCGAACTGCGCTTCACGCCTGACGGCATCCTGACGGTGGTCCTTGCAGCGCCAACGACTGACAATATCAACAAGGCACTCTTGGCCATTCAGCAGGACGGCTTTCGCATCACGGCAACGGCACGCCAGGATGTGAGCGGCAGTAATCTGGTCGATGTGACGGTGAGAATGCCATGACGGGATCAATTCGCATATGGTTCGCCGCGCTGACAAGGCGCGAGCAGTGGCTTGTGGCGATGGGCGCGCTTTTGGCGGCTTCGGTAATTGCCGTTTATGCCATCATATTGCCGACGCTGGCGGCGATTGATCGCGCCCAGTCAGAGCATGACACAGCAGTAGAGCGGCGCGGGAGGATTGTAGCGACGGTTGAAGCCGCACGCAGTGTTGAATCACCGCGTAAGGCCACTCAAGCTGCCGACATAAACCTGTTGATTATGCAAAGTGCTGCAGAAAAAGGGTTCGATGTGGTGAAGTCACCGAACGCGACGCCCGGACAGATCAGCATCCGGATTGATCAAGCGCGCGCGCCGGCCTTGCTGTCATGGTTGACAGAGATTGAAAACCAGAATGTGGTTGTCCGCAGCGTAACCTTGCGTTCGGGTGCCAACGGCACAGTGGCCGTGGACGCCCAGTTGCAGACGAGAGCACAATGACGCGCCGCATCATCATAGCTGTGGCGGCCGTTCTGGTGCTGTCGCTGGTGATCTTCATGCCCTTGCGCAACATCGTAGCGGTCGATGGCGTGACTGCGCGAAAGGTGGACGGTATCATCTGGGATGGGTCGGTGCGCGATCTAAAACTTGGCAAAATGCCGGTTGGTGATGTCAACGCGCGGTTGCTGTTCTGGCCCTTGTTCTTGGGCAGGGCAGAGATGTTCATATCACGCGGTGATGCGCCATTTGCACCGGGTATTTCGGGATCGATCGCGCGCGGCATTGGCGGTATCTCGATACAAAATCTGTCGGCGACACTGCCCGTCGGGTCGATTTTCGCGCCGTTCCCGGCGGAAAACATCCAGTTTGAAGGCTTTTCTGCGCGCTTTGCCGCTGGGCGTTGTATCGATGCCAGCGGGCAAGTGCGACTGACAATGTCGGATACCGTGCCCGGACTTAATCTACAAAATGGCATGCTTGGTAAACCGCGATGTGAAGGTGCACGTCTGTTGCTCCCGTTGATCAGCCAGTCTGCGATGGAGCGGGCGGATATCAGGATGTCGGCCGATGGATCTTACACCGTTACCGTCAAACTGGACGCCAGCAGAGGCGACCCGCCTGCATTGTTAAGCATGGCTGGTTTTCGTCCCGTAGCAGGTGGTTACCAGTTGGTGCAAAAGGGCCGGTTCTGAGCGGCTTGCTTACGATGTCAGGCGATATATTTTTCGCCTTGCCGTTCTGGTATCAACTTGTCCTCACTGTTGCTCTTGGCGCGATCTGGGGCAGTTTTGTCACTGCGTTGTGTAGCAGATGGTTGCGCGGGGAAAGCGTGGCCGATGGGAGATCACACTGCGACGCGTGTCAGGCGACCTTGCGTACGGCTGATCTGATTCCGCTACTGTCCTATGTTCTGCTGCGCGGAAAGTGTCGATATTGCTTCGCTCCCATTGGGAGGGAGGCAGTTTATATCGAATTGGTGTCTGTCATTATTGGTCTAGTCGCCATTTGGGCAGTCCCGGATGGCCAGGTGGCAGCAGCGGCAATATTTGGATGGCTCATGTTGCCATTGGCCATTTTGGATTACGAAAAACTTTGGTTGCCCAACAGACTTGTCCTTGTCTTGGCAATAATGGGCATATTTCTTGGGCCGTATCTGTCGCTCGATCTAGCCTTTCGAGACCAGGCGCTGGGGGGAATATTCGGATATCTGTCACTGGAGATTATTCGGCATGCCTTCCTGATGTTGCGGCATCAGGAAGGCATGGGGGCAGGTGACCCCAAATTGTTCGGTGCAATTGGAATATGGCTTGGTTGGGAGCTATTGCCCTTCACGCTTTTATTTTCGTGCGTTGTCGGATTTGCTTATATACTGCTCCGGCGCGCCCCTGGCAAACTGACAACAGTTCAATTGCCCTTCGGTGCCTTTCTGTGCATCGCAGCTTTTATGACGAGCGCATTTACACAACAGAATTTTCTTCCTTAAATTTGTGGCTTTGGCGGGAGTATCGGCCATATAAGCTTCATGCTCAAGCCTTCGGTCAACCATGTGAGATCGACGCTGCTGCCTGGTCGCTCCTGTCCAAAAACCCCAATAATGGTAGTGCCAAACCCTTGTCGCTGGGGCGTGGACACCGGTGGGCCGCCTTTCTCAGTCCAGGAAAGCTCTAACCATTGAGTGCCTTCGTCGTCCTCGGTAATAGTCCACGCAACGGTAAGTTTACCACTCGCAGCCGAAAGGCAGCCATATTTTGCTGCGTTGGTTGTTAGTTCATGAATAATGAGAGTGATGGATTGCGCAGCGGCAGGCTCAAGAATGAGAGCGTAGCCTTGAAGCGCAACGTTGGAATCATCATCATTTTTATACGGCGCTAGCTCTGTTTCCAAAATGGCTCTGAGATCTGCGCCTATCCAGTCGGAGGCCGCAATTGCGCCATTGGTATGCGCAAGTGCGCGAATGCGTTTGGTGAGGTTCTCCTTTAAGGCAGCAACATCTGTGTCGCGGGAAAGTGCGACGATGCCTTGAACCACTGCAAGCAGGTTGCGTGCCCTGTGCTCCACTTCGCGCATAAGCATTTTTTCGCGCGCCTGGCTTTTGATAAATTCTGAGATGTCTATTGAAACGCCGGCAAGACCTGCAAGATTGCCCTCACTGTCGTACAATGGCGATTTCGTTGATCGGTACACCCGCCTTCCACCGCTAAAATCGGTGATGACTTCTTCCGCGATAATTGTTTCACGACTTTTCAAAACCATTTCGTCATTTGCGCGGATAGCTTCAAAATCCTGAGGGAGCGCAAGCAGACTTTCTTCTCCGATTGACTGCCACTCGACGATGTCCTTGACATTCATCACGCGCAAAGCTGCGCTGTTGGCGTAAATGATCCGAAAGTCGAGATCTTTGGCAAATATCAGGTCCGGGCATGCCTCGCTTATCGCCGAGAGCAGGTTGGCCGTTTCTTTGGCCTTGGAAACTGTGGCGGCCAAACTGGCAGAACGCTCGGCCACGCGGTCCTCAAGACTGTGGTTGAGGGCATAGAGATCGCGTATACCCTTCCTATTTTCTTCAGCAAGTGCTCCGATTAAAAGTCCTGTTGTTGCTACAACAATGAGGAAAAGTTGAAGAGCCTGATGCTGATATTCGACATACATTAAAGGGCGGGCAAAGGGGCCTAAACCAATGTACGTGAATAAGGCTGTAAAAAGCGTAATGGACACTATTGCCACGATCGCACCCGGGATTCGAAAGCTGAGTGATGCCCAAAGCAATGGGGGGATCATCAAAAAAGCAAATGGGGCAATGCCACCAAGGGAAATTGCAGCCATCGCGCCAAAAATTACGACGAGGGCAATTGCTTCGCGCATCCGACCGGACGAGATACGCAAAGGCCGTGCGGCGGCATGCATCAACAACAACCCCGCTGGAGCAGCGATAACCGCACCAGTCGCATCACCCAAATAAATGCGTTGCCAGAATTCCGTCCAAGACCGTCCATAGGACCAACCTAGCCCGATGCTACCTGTCGTCGCGCTCAAAAGCGGCATGAGCAATCCCGCCACGATCAGGAGTATTGAGGTGTCTTTAACATTTGTAAGGAGCCGTTCGGCAGAAACGAATGACCGGATTACCAGCGCACCTGATATGACAGTGAAAGTGTTACCCAATGATAACATCAGCGCCGGGCCAAGGTCATGTTGATACCACAAATAATTGCCCGTCAGTTCGGCACATATGGCTGCGGCTGCGAGGATTGGCCATTTTGCCTGTTGCGCGGTAAGTATCACCGAAAGCAAGATGCCCGCTGGCAGCCAGATCGACAAACCCGACCCTGGGATCGTCCAGAATAGTTCAGTAATAGCTGCTGCCGCCAAGCTTGCGAAATATAGAGCGCATGCTGAAAAAAAAGATCTTCCCAAAAAGCCGTTTGCAGCCATCGCAATACCCCAATCAGCGGGAAGGATAATGGAGGCAAATTACATAATAACGGGCTATTTTCCAGCAATTTCCATAGGAAAAGGAATTGAAAACGTTTGTCAAAAAACCATGGGACGGCCAATTTTACTAGGGAGACACCAAATAGCGTGTCACTTTGGTCGCGATATCTACCAGTCGGCAGCAGTTGGCCAACAGCCACCAAATTATGTGGTTACGTTTAAAGTCATTTTCGGTTTTAAATTCCAGTCAAGCGAGCGCCTTTTTCTGGGCGTCTTTTGCTTCCGGGTTGGACGAAGCTTAGGGAGCGCGCATTTCGCAAAATGGAACGTTACGAAAGCAGATCGGTTATGCATTCTTGCTCAGTGTAGGGGTTTCTAGTGCGCGACTGCGTCATCATCGGTGGGGGGCCAGCAGGCCTGACTGCAGCCATATATCTTGGGCGGTTTCATTTGGATGTTGCCGTCATTGACGCTGGCAAGAGCCGGGCGTTGTGGATCCCCGAAACCCACAACCATGCAGGATTTCCGGACGGAATAAGCGGGCGCGCGCTGGTCGAACGCATGCACGCCCAGGCTGTCAAATATGGCACCAAATGCATTCAGGGCCGCGTTTCGCGTTTATCCCGCGAAAATGATGGTTCGCCATTCTTGATCGAATATGGCCATGGCCAATGCGAAGCCTGGACGGTTCTAATGGCCACAGGAGTCGTGAACAGGCGACCCGCGATTGACGAATTGTTACACGCGCGTGCGCTTCGGGAAGGCCGTTTGCGTTATTGCCCCGTGTGCGACGGCTTTGAAGTAACCGACAAAAATGTGGCGGTTATCGGCACCGGAAAAAGGGGGTTAGCCGAAGCGACATTTTTGCGCAGCTTTACCGATAAAGTGAGTCTGGTTTCGCCAGATGGTTTGCATGACCTGGACATCTCGGCCTGCGAGCAGGCAGACGAATTTGGCATTCGCCGATTGAATGGCCCCGCAATTATCGAGAGCATGGATGACAAGGGGATATCTATGCGCACGGGAGAAGGTGTTTTGTCCTTTGACTCGATTTATCCAGCTCTAGGATCCGACGTAAACAATATGGTTGCTCAAATGGCCGGTGTGCACTGCAATGAGTCCGGTGCAATCATCGTGGATTCACATCAGCGCACGTCGGTGCAGGGCATATATGCGGCGGGGGATGTGGTCCTTGGGCTTGACCAAATCAGTCACGCTATGGGCGAGGGCGGCGTTGCAGCGGTCACCATTCGCAATGACCGAGCCAAGGTGAAGCCGATTTTGCGCTGAGTGGGTTGGCCGACATAATCGTTCTCGAAATGCGCAGGTTCATGGGCCCGGACCATCGGATACTGGCTCAATCCAAGTGAACCTCGATTTTAGACATCACTGAGGCTTTATGACGCAGAAGATCTCCGCAAACGCTTGTTCCAGATCGCGCAGCATATAGGGTTTCTGCAATATCGGCGCCGCATGTGCGTTTGGCGTGGTTGCACCATAGCCCGTCGCGAGAATGAACGGAATTTGCCGTTGTGCCAGCAGGTTGGCAATCTCGACACTGTTGCCGTCACCAAGATTGACGTCGAGAACTGCCGCGTCAAACGTCTCTGAACGCGCCATGTCTAACCCTTGCTGCAGGCTGGTCGCCGGTCCGACTGGGTCACCTTCAAGCTTGATGATCATATCTTCAAGCATCATGGCAATGACGATCTCGTCTTCCACGAGCAAAATGCGTTTTCCTTGTATCACGTTCAATCGTCACTTTCTGGTAATTGTGCCTTTAGACGGAAGATCAGGCCGTCAGTATCGAAAATGATCTCGACAGTGCCACGCAGCTCGGCTGCCATGCCCTTCTCAATCATGCGCAATCCAAATCCTCTTTTTTCCGGCACGAGTACCTTCGGACCGCCGCGTTCAACCCAGCTCAACTGCAACTCGCCAAGATCAGATCGCGTCCACCTTATATGTACATGGCCCTCGGGAACAGACAGTGCGCCATATTTCAATGCATTTGTTGCCAGCTCATGCAACGCGAGCGCCATTGTTACCGCAGTTTTGGTTCCAAGCATCACGCGCTGTCCTTCGGCATGGATCTGGTTTTCGCGCGCAAGAGGTTTCAGACTGCTGAAAATGATATCCGACAATGCTGTAGCCTGCCACAACCCCGACGTAAGAAGATTATGCACTGTCGACAAGGCAGCAAGTCGCCCTTCAAATGCTTGGATATTTTCCGAGACGGAACTGCCGGGCTTAATGGATTGCCGTGCAATGCTCTGTACGATCCCCAACGTGTTCTTTACACGATGATTTAATTCGTCGATCAGTAACTGCTGCTGGACCTCAGCACGTTTTCGGTCGGTTATGTCGAACGAAATGCCCACAAAGCGTCTGCCTTGGCCGGCAGATGCAGGAATGATGCTGCCATTGCTACGCAGCCAGCGTTCTTCGCCAGTATCGGCGCGCAATATCCGATACTCGATCTCAAATGGGGTGCCTTCCGAAAAGGAACGCTGTGCTGCAGCATCGGTGCGGTCCAAATCATCCGGATGTATCCGTTCACGCCAATCAGAATAAGGAGCACGCCCGCTCGTCGATTTCGGATATCCCAATATTTCGAACCTGTTTGGTGACCATGGTCCCTCCATGGTTGAAAGATCAAGTTCCCATGTCGCCATGCCTGCACCTTCAATGGCAAGGCGCATGCTTTCGGATGCACGCTTAAGCGCTATTTCGGATTTGCGCCGCGTCGTCACATCGAGTGATACAGCCAATACTTGATGAGGCGATCCATCATCCCGGCGGATCAGCGTGGCTGAATTGTTAACCCAAACAGCGGTCCCGTCGGGACGGATATATCGTTTTTCGATCGTAATGGGTGTGCCATGTGTGGCCACCTCAGAAAATTGTCGCGAACTTGCGGAAAAATCGTCTGGATGGGTGATGTCTTGAATGCCAAGCTTCAATAGTGCGTTGCGGCTTCTTCCGGAGATGGCGCAAAAATGGTCGCTGACCAGCGTGAACTTTCCATTGAGATCCATCCGTGCAAAGCCTGCGGCAGATTGATGCACCATTGCCGACAATTGTGCCTCGCGCTCGCGCAAAGCGATTTCAGCAGTTTTTGCGTCCGTTACATCGTGGGCAACGCCAATGAACCCATTTGGCCTACCATCAGCATCCCATCTTGGATTCGAAATAGAGGAAATCCAGCGCCATTCTCCGTCACTCCTTCGGTAGCGAGCTTCAAGAGTGAACGGCTGCAGGCTCGCTTCGCCTGTCATGGACTCTTGCAAGATGTGCTGGCTGTCATCAGGATGGATGATTTGACGCCAGTCGAAATCTACTGCTTCTTCATAGCTGCAACCAAGGAACGCAACATAGGCGCGGTTCACAAATAGGCGTTGGCGGTCAGCGCGTGTTACCCACATTGGTACGGGCGCAGAGTCAGCGACCAACCTGAACGATAAGTCTTGATCTGCTAGCAGTGTATCAACCAATTCTTCTCGCGAATCCTTGATTCCGTCCTCCCATAAAATGCCCGGTTCGAACGTTTTAGACGGTACGCATCCTCGGCTTACCGCTTTAGCGAATGAAATGGATTTTTGTTCCATGGGCTCAAATAAAAAAGGGATTGCGGTAAAGACAAGACTTTTCAGCGCCGCGAATATCGCCCCGAGGAACCTTAGTACGCCCAAATCATTTCTACCGTTGCGTTGAACAGGGAGAATAAGTGTCATGGTGTCCGCTTTCGGTTTTTGCGTATAAAATGGCTGCACGACCTTATTGGCAAGGGCAGATCAGGCTGGCGCTGGTCTCTATCCCTGTAGAGATTTACGCAGCGACGCGTAGTGGTCCAAGCATCGCATTCCGGCAAATTCATGAACCATCGGGCAAACCTATTCATTATGAAAAGGTTGTGACCGGAATTGGCCCGGTCGACGCAGACGATATCATGAAAGGTTTTGAGTATAAAAAGGGTAACTATGTCCTTCTTGATGACGACGAGGTTGATGCCGTCAAACTTGAAAGCAAGAAGACGCTTATCCTATCCCAATTCGTCGACCAAAATGACATCGATCCCATCTATTTTGAAAAGCCTTATTATGTCGTCCCGTCCGATGATCTTGCGGAGGAGGCGTTCATTGTTTTACGCGATGCCCTAAAAAAGACACGCAAGATCGGCATCGGTCAACTTGCGCTGCGCGGTCGTGAGTATATCGTCAGCCTTAAACCATGTGGGTCCGGGCTGGTTCTTGAAACGCTTCGCTACGACGATGAACTGCACAAAGCATCGTCCTATTTTCAGGGTATTGGCAAGGCCAAGCCCGATAGTGATTTGCTTAATCTTGCCACTGACTTGATCGACAAGAAAAGCGGCACCTTTGACGCTGGAGAATATAAGAACCGCTATGTTGATGCGTTAAAAACGCTCATTGACCAGAAGCTGAAAAACAAAGGCGCAAAGATCGAGGCACAGGATGAACCTGACCGCCCCGCTGGCGGCAATGTGGTTGACCTGATGGCGGCTTTGAAGAATTCCCTAGGCGAAGGTAGTAGCCAAGCCTCCACCAAAGCGAAGCCTGCAAAGGCCGCCAAGCCTGCGCGCGACAAGGCAGAGCCAGTCGCAAAACGGCCTTCTGGCCGCAAGCGCGCTTAGCCAAATGCGGTCCAAAGACGCCCTTTCGGAATATAATGCGAAGCGCGATTTTAAAGTCACTGCCGAACCAAAAGGAGAGCCTGGCACTGGCAATGGTCGCATTTTCATGGTCCAAAAGCATGATGCAACGCGCTTGCATTTCGACTTTAGGCTTGAGCTGGATGGTGTCCTGAAAAGCTGGGCCGTCACGCGTGGGCCAAGCCTGAACCCGGAGGATAAGCGGCTCGCCGTCAGAACTGAAGATCACCCCATTTCTTACGCGACTTTTGAGGGCAATATTGCAGCAGGCGAATATGGCGGCGGCACGGTGATGCTATGGGATACAGGCCATTGGGAACCCGTTGAGGGGAAAGATCCGAGCGTCACGATCATCGAGGGGCACTTGCATTTCAACTTATTCGGGCAGCGGCTGAAGGGTGAATGGCTGCTCGTCAGAATGAAGCCGCGGGGGAAAGAGAAACGCGAGAACTGGCTGCTGCGCAAGATCAATGACGACGCGGCCAGCGACAGTAAGGTACTGGTCGATACGGAATTGACGAGCATCACGACAGGCCGAAATATGAGTGAGATTGCAGCGGGAAAGCTGCCAGAAAAGCCGGCCAAAGGGCGAACGGCAGCAAAATCCAAATTACCTTCGAAAAAGAACTCTGGCAAGTTGCCTGCTTTTACCAGGCCGCAGCTTGCGACCTTGGTTGACAGCGTACCAGAAGGTAAAGGCTGGATCCATGAGGTCAAATATGACGGCTATCGCTGCCTCGTCGCCGCAAGCGGACAAGATGTGCGTGCCTACACCCGCAGTGGACTTGACTGGTCGGAAAAATTCGCCCCGATCGTCGATGCCGTCCGCGATCTTGCTTTGCCCCCATGCCTCATAGATGGCGAAATCGTCGCCCTTGACGGGAAGGGGCGTCCCAATTTTTCGCATCTTCAGTCGGTTTTGAAGGGTGGAAAAGGTCATCTCACTTACTTCGCGTTTGACCTTTTGGAACTGGAAGGGAAATCGTTGGTCGCATTGCCGAATGTGGAGCGCAAAGAGCATCTGCAGAACCTTCTCGGGGCGGCCAAGGGCAACAAGACCGTGTTTATCGCTGACCATGTGACGCAAGGAGAGAAACTGTTTACGACATTATGTGCGCAAGGTTATGAAGGCATTATCTCCAAGAAGGCCGATGCTCCATATTCGGGTAAGCGCACCCGCCACTGGTTGAAAGTCAAATGCACCGCTCGGCAAGAGTTTGTCCTTCTTGGCTTCACCAAAAGCGATAAGGCTCGTGGCTTCAAATCTCTGTTGCTGGGCACTTGGGTCGGAAAAAAGCTGCATTATGTCGGCAAGGTAGGCACGGGCTTTACTGAGGCTTCGATGAATGCGCTGCTGGACAAAATGCAACCGCTGGTCCGCAGCAAGGCACCAGCCGACGTGCCAAAAATTGCCGCGCGCAACGCAACTTGGCTTAAACCTGATCTGGTGGCTGAGGTCGCTTATGCGGAAATGACTGGCCCATTGGAAGATGGCGGGGTGTTGCGCCATGCGAGCTTCCTTGGGTTGCGCGAAGACAAGCCCGCTGCGCAGGTCAGGCCCGAACCCACCGTTACGCTCGACGATGACCCTGCTACCTTCAATATCACCAACCGCGACAGACTCATTTTCCCCGAAGCCGGTATCACAAAAGGGGCGTTGGCGGATTATTATGGAATGATATCAGAAGCCATATTGCGCAACATGGCCAATCGACCACTTAGCGTTGTGCGCTGTCCACAAGGTCGTGCCAAGCAATGCTTCTTCCAAAAACATGACGCGGGAACATTCGGCCCGGAAGTGCATCATGTCGCAATCAAGGACAAGGACGGGAAAAGTGATGATTATCTTTTTGTAGAAAACAGCGCCGGAATAGTGGGCTGCGTCCAGATGGGTGCGATTGAGTTCCACGGATGGGGCAGCAAGGCTTCAAATGTGGAGGCGCCTGACAAGCTGATCTTCGATCTGGATCCCGATGAAGGTCTGGATTTTGAGGCCGTCAAAAAGGCCGCAATGATTATCAAAACAGAATTATCGCATCTTGGCCTGGAGAGCAGTGCAATGTTGTCCGGCGGCAAGGGAATCCACGTGGTCGTCACGCTGGATGGCTCGGCAGATTGGCCAGCGGTGAAAGATTTTGCCAGCCGTTTTGCCCGTGCACTGGCTGAGGCGAAGCGCGACATATTCACGGCGAATATTCGAAAGACGGAACGCAAAGGCCGGATATTCATCGATTGGTTGCGAAACCAGCGAGGGGCGACTGCCGTGCAGCCATGGACCGTTCGTGCACGCGAGGGCGCACCCGTTGCCATGCCGATCGCGTGGGACGAGTTGCCCGATCTGAAAACAGCATCAGCCTTTTCACTGCGCGACGTAGATGCGATTGTGCAGCGTGCGAAGTCTGCCAGTCTTCGCAATTGGGCGACGAAGAAACAAAAGCTGCCTTCGGTCTAGTCTTATTGCGCGGCCGCTGCATCCGCGGGTTTTGCGGCGTCGATCTCGGCCTTGGCATCCGCCTCGATCAATTTGGTCGCTTCTTCGGCGGCTTGCTCAATGGAAAGCTTTTGCTTGGCCAGTTCGTCCTTCGGCGAAGCCGTTGTAGGTTCGGCGGACGTCGCAGGCGTATCCGCGCCTGTTGGCGCCTTGTCGCAACCGGCTACCGCCAACAACACCAGTGACAAGGCACACGCAGCCTTCAAGGCTTTGCCTCTGGTTTCAGGTCGCCCTCATAATTTGCCACCAAGGCAAGAGTAGCGGCCCAAGCGGCAACATTCTGACGCAGCTCGGCTTTGTCAATCTTGTCCAACGTGTCGTCGGGTGTGTGATGCAGATCGAAATATTTCGTGCCATCCTGTTGTAGGTCAATCACACCCAGTTTTTGCGCCGCAATAATTGCCGCGACATCTGCGCCGCCACCCGCCAATTCTTTTCGCGGTACAACGCCCAAAGGTGCGAGCGCCGAAGTGATTTGGGTACGGAGCGTAGCCGCGCTTGAGGGCAGGTTGAAGTCCACAGCCCAGACCTTACCCGCACCAAAGTCGGATTCCATGGCGAGGGCGTGCGGCTCGCCGGCATGTCGTCTGCCATATTCATTGCCACCCCAAAGGCCGACTTCCTCTGCGCCCGCCCATAACAACCGGACGGTCCGCTTTGGTTGACCAATGGACCGCAGATGCTTGGCAGCCGCGCCAATGATTCCGCAACCAGCGGCATCGTCAATCGCGCCGGTCCCCAGATCCCAGCTGTCCAGATGGCAGGCTATGACGAGAATGGGCAGGTCGGGATTCGAACCCTTTATTTCGGCCAGAACATTGCCCGACGTCTGCATGCCGACATTCTGCGGCGTCAACTTCAATTTCATGCGCACAGGTTTGCCGCGTGCAATCATCCGCTCCAGATTTTCGGCGTCGGGGATCGACAGGGCGCCAGACGGGATTGGCGTCACACCAGCTTCAAAATTTGTGTTGCCGGTGTGCGGATTGCGATGGCTATCCGTCCCGATGGAACGAATTACGATCGCCGCAGCGCCTTTCTTGGCAGCAATGTTCGGGCCAACGAAACGGGCAGGGCCGAAGGCACCGTAGCTGCTGCCATCCTGCGTAGCTTTCATATTATGGCTGACAAAGGCAATCTTGCCTTTCAGGCTGCCGTCCGGGGCTGCGCGCAAATCGTCGATGGTTGGAAAATAAGCGATCTCTGCCTCAAGTCCCGCATCACCCGTGCTGCCGCTATTCCCAAGCGCTGCAATCGCCAATTTTTGCGAAAATGGTGCAATGATTTCTGCCGTCTCGGCACCGCGCACCCAGGTTGGCATCTTATATTCTTCAATCCGTACATTATCAAAGCCAAGTGCCTTGAGCTTTGCGACCGCCCAGATGCGTGCCCGCGCCTCTGCTTCGGTGCCACCCTGTCTTGGGCCAATTTCGGTCGTGAGGCCTTCAACGATATCATAGGCGATATCGTCGCCCTCAAGGGCTTTGTCGCGCATTCCAGCAAGAGTCTCGGTCCTGTTGCTGGCTGGTGCCGCACATGCCAGGGAAGGGACAAGGAGCAGCGTTGAGGCTGCGGTGAACAGGTGGATGTGTTTCTTCATAGGGGCAGGCTTAATCCCATCGCTCAGTTTTGCAATCCCACCTTGCGAGGAAAGGTGCAGATAGCTAGGGATGCGCCCAAATCAAAGTGAAGCAACATAGGAAGTAAGCCCCATGGCAGCCCAGTATAGCTACGTAATGAAGGGAATGACAAAAACCTTCCCCGGCGCAAGCAAGCCGGTCCTCAACAATATCAATCTGCAATTCTACCCAGATGCCAAGATTGGTATCGTTGGACCAAATGGTACGGGTAAGTCGACATTGATGAAAATCATGGCGGGCATGGACACCGAATTTACCGGCGAAGCTTGGCCCGGCGAGCATATCAGCGTTGGCTATCTCGCCCAGGAGCCTGAGCTTGATCCCAACAAGACCGTGCGTGAAAATGTGATGGACGGCGTGCGTCCAGTCGCCGACCTCGTAGACCGGTTCAACGAAATCTCGATGATCATGGGTGATCCGCCAGAGGACGCCGACTTTGATACGTTGATGGAAGAAATGGGTACGCTGCAGGAGAAAATCGACGCGGTAGATGGCTGGTCGCTCGACAGCCAGCTTGAACTTGCCATGGATGCGCTGCGCTGCCCCCCGGGCGACAGCCCGGTGACAAGTCTGTCAGGTGGTGAAAAACGTCGTATTGCGTTGACTCGCCTTCTGCTCGAGAAACCCGACATCCTGCTGCTCGATGAACCGACCAACCACTTGGACGCGGAATCAGTGGCCTGGCTGGAAAAGCATTTGGTCGATTATAAAGGCAACGTCATTCTCGTGACCCATGACCGCTACTTCCTCGACAATGTGGTCAGCTGGATCCTCGAACTCGATCGTGGCCGCTATTTTGTCTACGAAGGCAATTATTCCACTTATCTGGAAAAGAAAGCCAAGCGCCTTGAGCAGGAATCGCGCGAAGACGCCGGGCGACAAAAAGCTATCAAGGACGAACTGGAATGGATCCGGCAAAGTCCAAAAGCGCGGCAAACGAAATCGAAGGCGCGTATCAAATCGTTCGACCAGCTGGTTGAGGCGCAGGAAAACCGTACACCGGGCAAGGCGCAGATCGTCATTCAAATCCCAGAACGCCTCGGCAGCAAGGTCATCGAGGTCAAGAATGTCAGCAAAGCTTATGGCGACAAATTGTTGTTCGAAAATCTGTCGTTCACCATTCCGCAGGGCGGTATTGTAGGGGTTATCGGACCCAATGGTGCAGGTAAGTCGACCTTGTTCCGTCTGATTACTGGCCAGGAAGTGCCCGATTCCGGCGAAGTCGAAATAGGCGAGACCGTGAAGCTTGGCTTTGTTGACCAGAGCCGCGACGACCTCGATCCCAACAAAAATGTTTGGGAAGAAATTTCTGGCGGCGCGGACTTCATGAAGCTCGGCAAGCACGAGACACCAACGCGCGCTTATGTAGGTGCGTTTAACTTCAAGGGCACGGACCAGCAGAAAAAGGTTGGCTTGCTGTCAGGTGGTGAACGCAACCGTGTGCATATGGCGAAGATGCTTAAGGAGGGCGGCAACGTGCTCCTGCTCGATGAACCTACCAACGATCTCGACGTTGAAACGCTGTCAGCGCTGGAAGAAGCGCTTGAGAGCTTTGCCGGCTGCGCAGTGGTCATCAGCCATGACCGCTTCTTCCTTGACCGTTTGGCCACGCACATCTTGGCCTTTGAAGGCGACAGCCATGTCGAGTGGTTTGAAGGTAACTTCGAATCCTACGAAGAAGACAAGATTGCCCGTCTCGGGGACGAGGCAACCCGGCCACATCGTGCAACATATAAGAAGATGACGCGTTGATGATGGCATGAAGCTTACACTCCTCGTCATCAACAGCGAAAGCGGTAACGCGGGATCTGTTGATGGGGAGGCGCTTGCCACCGCGTTCCAAGCGAGCGGATTTGACCTTGTGGCCAAGGTTACATTGCCCACAGAAGATTTGCCAACACGTACCTGTTTGGAAGCGCGTAATATCCATACTGTTGCCATATGCGCAGGCGACGGCACCATAAGCAGCCTGTGCTCCAGGCTGCGCGGCTGGGCAGGTGAAATACTGATTCTGCCCGGGGGCACGATGAACCTTCTTTCGCGCAGGCTTCATGGCGAGTATAACTTGCCTGAAATGGTCGATTTGCTGCCGTCCATCCATAAAACCGCGACCCCAGTGCCGGTCATTATGGTGGATGACGTGGAGATACTGACTGGGCTGACCGTTGGTCCATCTACCCGTTGGGGAAAGGTGCGTGAGGGAATAAGGCAGGCTGATGTGACGAGCTTGAGCGCAACAGTTCCGGAGGCATGGTCCGAAACATTGGGCGATCATGGCGTGTGGTTAAAAGGTGCGCAGCGCGAAGCCTATGCAGGCATATTTATGCAGCCGCATGACGCCCAATATATCAGCGTTATTGCGTTTAAGGCCAACAGCATTGGCGACATGGTCCACCACGGTCTCGCATGGCTCCGCAGGGATTTTCGGGAAGGGCCGCACGACGCACTGGGATTGATGCACAGCGCGACTGTCGTGGGTGAAAGGGCGGAAACAGGCATTTTGGTTGACGGCGAATATGCAGACCGGACCTTGCCCGTCAGTTGCCACGCTGCCATGTCGTCGGTGCGTTTCCTGAGGATGTCGGCGTGAAAAGATTGCGGCAAGCCGTGTTGAGCGGTGCTGCTGCATTTCTGTGCGTTTCGGTTCAGGCAACGTCAACGCCGATTTGGGCAGACACAAAGCTGGCGGACCTTGCCAAGGTTGATGATGACGTTGCGCGCAACATTGCGCGAGAACATTTCTTCGACGGCCTCAACATCCGCGAGATGCGCTTTTCTGAAAATGGTTTCGATTGGCATCTGTTGCGATTTGCGAGCGTCGACAAGCCAGACGGCCCCATCTGGGTCGTTCCTCATGACGATGAAAATGCCGCATTCGACGCCATGATATCTGCGGTGCACACATATGGCGGCACCGCTATTGCCGTCAATTCGGGTCCGGGCAGCGCGCGACGCCAATCCGGTGATGGCAACTGCGGGGTACGACAGGGGCGCGTCACCAGTTGCGACCCCAACCGCAATTTTGGCGCGCAAACACCCATATTCACGGCGGCTTTTGTCGGCCTGTTTCAACCCGATCAGCCCGTAATCGCATTACACACAAACAGCGTTGGTTTTTCAGGCGATGGTGCTAGTGGTCGCGGCGATATCACGATCTACGACCGCGCTGCATTTATGCGCGGGGACATAAAAGCGGCCAGAATTGGCCAGCTTGCGGTCGATCCGCTGCCCGAAATGGCAAATCCCGATACATTCGCTTTGTCGGCTTTTGTCGAGGCATCGGGTGCGCCGCCCGCCAAGGACATCGCTTGCGGAAATGCAATGGCTCGGTCCGGGGTCCATTTCTGGCATGAGCCCGTGCGCGCCAGCGACGGATCCTTGTCCAACTATCTGATCCTGAACCGACCTGACATTGCATATGTAAACGCGGAAAGCCGATTGGAAGTTGACCTTGCGCTGGCCGCAAGCCGGCACGCGATCATGATTAAGGCCTACCTAGAAAAATGTGCCGCGTTAAGGGACAAGCCAGCTGCCCAGCCATGAGGCTTGCGTAGCGTCCCATTGCCACCGTGCACGCCGATGCCCGACATTTGCCAGATACAGCCACTCAATGGTGTGAACTTCAATCATGAGCGCCGCGAAATTAGGACGATAGTCCGCCAGCTGGTCTTCATCTGGTTGCTTGCCTTCGATCCAGTCGGGCAAGCCTGATGAAGATTTGGTCAATGGGGTACCTGGCGCGGCTTCGGCCATGTAGCAGCGGCGCGCGAAGGGTGTGGACGTCATCCATGCCGTGTCGGCGATGGATCCATCTGCCACGATTTCTGCATGGCCTGACAGCCGGATTTGGGCCTTGGCAGCTGGATCGTAGATCATAATGCTTGTAGCGGAGTTTCGTTTTATCTGGCCCACTTTGATCGAGCGTAAGTCAGTGTGGAAACGCAGCGTACGGGTGTCGCGGGAAACGTCGCGCAAAACCATGATCCGCAATTGCGGTGCGCCATTTTCATCCACAGTTCCTACGGTTGGCATATGCGCTGGGCTGTGGCGATTGGTGACACCACTGTTCACAAGACTCCACGCTTCGTCCAAACTCAATTCTAGGTCATCATAATATACAGGCAGGCCTTGTAACTCAGTCATTGTACCTCGAAAATGTCAGTCTGATCATTCAGAACATACAGATTGCCGTCGGCAATACCAAAATAGGCGCCGTGCAGTTTAAGTTGCCCCGTTTGTTCGCGCTCCGCAATAAAGGGAAAACTACGTAGGTTGGACAGGCTCACGCGCACAGCGGCAAGTTCCAGGTCGCGCTGCGGGTCTTCGGAAGATGACGCCAATATGCTGTCGCGTGCAGGGCGCACAATGTCGACCCAACTGTCGATGAAACTATGGCCCTCATGGCCCATATTAGCGCCTTCCAGCGATGCTTTGATCCCGCCGCATTGTGCATGCCCCAACACAACGATATGTCTAACTTCAAGACCAAGGACACCGAATTCAATCGCAGCCGAAACCCCGTGCAAGCCGCCACCGGTTTCATAAGGGGGGACAAGATTGGCAACATTGCGCAACGCAAACACCTGTCCTGGCGTGGTATCGAATACCGTGGCGGGATCAACGCGGCTGTCGCAGCAGGAGATGATCATAACAGGAGGCGCCTGACCGTCGTTCGCCAAAGCGTCAAAGCGCGCCTTTTGCCGCACATAAGCGTCGGATTTGAAACGGCGGTATCCGTCTACAAGAACGCGGAATTCAGGCATGAAATTCTCTTCCTTTTGCTGGTCGGCATTTTCCGCACACAACTTTGCACATTCGATTTTGGTTGCACTGCTTTCGCCCGTTACCGAATTTTACATACTGTTTCAAACCGGTGGACACTGAGAACTGAACTTCCATGTTCGGCGCACGCGCATTTGAGAGAATAGTCAAAACAACACGATATCCGCGGTCAATCCGGCGTCTTTACGGATTTTGCAACCCGTAACTGGCAAGTTGCAGTTGGCAAGTTGTGCGTCGACGTCTATTTGAGCCCAATGAACGCACCTATTTCCCTGCCTGAGCGCCCTGCAAGAGAACGCAAACCCGACTGGATCAGGGTGAAAGCGCCCACTGGAGCGGGGTTTAACGAGACGCGGAGACTGATGCGCGACCTCAATCTGAACACGGTATGCGAAGAGGCTGCTTGCCCCAATATTGGCGAATGCTGGACGAAAAAGCATGCCACGGTGATGATCCTGGGAGATGTGTGCACGCGGGCGTGCGCCTTTTGTAATGTGAAGACAGGAATGCCGCGCGCGGTTGATCCGCTTGAACCCGAACATGTCGCCATTGCGGCTGCGAAGATGGGATTGGAGCATATTGTCATCACGTCGGTCGACCGCGACGATCTTCCCGACGGTGGTGCCAGCCAATTTGTAAAAGTGATCGAGGCACTTCGCCGCAACACGCCCAACACGACGATTGAAATTCTGACCCCCGATTTCCGCAACAAGGCGCAAGCCGCGATTGAGGCCATCGTGACGGCGCGTCCGGATGTCTATAATCACAATCTGGAAACCGTGCCGCGTTTATATCCGACAATACGGCCTGGCGCGCGCTATTATGCTTCGTTGCGTTTGCTTGAAACGGTGAAGCGGCATGATCCGTCCATCTTTACCAAGTCCGGCGTCATGCTTGGGCTGGGAGAAGAGCGCATGGAGGTGCATCAGGTCATGGATGACATGCGCAGCGCCGATATCGATTTTCTGACCATGGGCCAATATCTGCAGCCTACGCCTAAGCACGCAAAGGTGATGGATTTTGTGACCCCAAGTGCCTTTGACGCCTATGCCGCTATTGCGCGGGCAAAGGGCTTCTTGCTGGTTGCCGCAACGCCGCTGACTCGTTCAAGTTATCATGCCGGCGACGATTTCGCCCGGATGCGCGATGCGCGTGCGGCCAAGCTGGCTAAAGCGCGCTAGGGCGATATCCCCAAATGCCACATCATCATGAGCGCAGGAGCCTGCCGCACTCGGCAGCACAAATGTATGATTTGGTCTCGGATGTGAGCCGCTATCCCGAGTTTTTGCCCTGGGTCAGTGCCATTCGTATACGAAAGGATGATGAGCATGAAATGCTGGCGGACATGATTGTCGGCTTCAAATCATTACGAGAAACATTCAGCAGCCGGGTCGTCAAAACCCCTAAAAGCTCCATCATCGTGGATTATCTTGACGGTCCTATGAAGCATTTGCAAAACGCCTGGGTCTTTGAAGATCTTCCAGGCGGCGGATCTATCGTCGACTTCACTGTCGACTTTTCATTCCGCAACCGCGTGTTCGAAGCATTGGCGGGGCAATTTTTCGATTCCGCTCTTCGAAAAATGACGACTGCGTTTATCGACCGCGCCGATACGCTTTACGGCGTAGACGGCAGCAATAGCTCCAGCGCATGAAGCGTGGCATAAGCCCGGATATCAGCGCGGGACTTGTCTGATCCGAAAGCTTTCTGGTCGCCTACAACCTCTTCAGCGTCCTGACCTTTTTCAGCCACGGCAAAAACCACGGTGCCGACAGGTTTGTTGGCACTGCCGCCGTCGGGACCGGCAACGCCGCTGATCGCCACAGCAATGTCTGCGCCGCTTTTCTTGAGCGCGCCCTGCGCCATCGCCCATGCCACAGCGACTGACACGGCGCCAAAGGCGTCGATGATATCTTCATTCACGCCGAGCATCTTCATTTTGGCGTCATTGCTGTATGTAACAAACCCGTACCCAAGAACTGCGCTGCTACCGGGAACTTCAGTAATGGCTGCCGCGACCAAGCCGCCAGTGCAACTTTCGGCTATGGCAACCATGCGGCCAGCGGCTTTATTTTCGGCAACAACGCGCGCCGCCAACTCGGCGATTTCGGAAGGTAATACAGAATCCATATTCAGGGTTTCTCAAAACTAGCGGTGGCTTGTGCGGCTATGCCTTCACCTCGGCCCGTAAAGCCAAGCATCTCCGTCGTCGTGGCCTTTACCGATATCCGGTTTATATCAACAGACATTATTTCAGCCAGTTTCTGACGCATCTGTCCTTTAAAGGGACCGATTTTAGGCTGCTCGCAGATGATCGTGACATCGGCATTGGACAATTCATAACCATCGGCGCGCGCAAGCTGCATGGCATGGGCAAGGAACCGATCGGAAGACGCACCGCGCCATTGGGGGTCGGACGGCGGGAAATGATCGCCAATATCACCTTTTGCCAAAGCGCCAAGGATCGCATCGGTTAGCGCATGCATGGCAACGTCGGCGTCGCTATGGCCGGCAAGGCCTTTGTCATGGGGGATGTGCACGCCGCATAACCACAGTTCCGAGTCCGGAACCAGTCGGTGCACGTCAAAGCCGTTGCCGCTTCTGAATGATGGCATAAGTGATCCTGCAAAATCGCTTGAGAAGGTAAATTTGCTGAGTGCTTCTGCGCCGGGTACGATGCGCACAACCCCGCCAGCTGCCATGAGCATGCGCGCATCATCTGTCGGCTCAGGGCCAGCCCAGTTTCGATGTGCGGCCAAAATGTCCTGAAACGCAAAGGCCTGCGGCGTTTGGATACGCCACAAATGTTCTCGCGCAACCGTTTCGGTCAACGTGATGTCGCCGCGTGAAAGGCTGTCCACGACGGGTAGGGCAGGAACTGCGCCAGCAGCCTCATTAAGGGCATCGGTTAGGGCATCGATAACCGAGGCTGGAAGAAATGGGCGTGCGGCATCATGAATGAGTACGCGATCTGCACCTCCATGAGCGGCAATGGCTTGCAATCCCAGAAAGACGCTTTCGCGCCGCGTGGCACCTCCTTCCACGAACACAGGTTCATTCAGACCGGCCAGCGCGGCTGCGGCTTCGTCCTCCTGACCAGCACCAATGGCGACGTAGACCTGGTCAATAATGGCATGGCCGGCAAGTGCCGCGACACTGTGCCACAACATAGCCTTGCCGCGCAGCAGGCGATATTGCTTTGGTTGGGCGCCGCCCATACGGCTGCCTGCGCCTGCGGCGACAATTAATGCAACGGTTCGGGGACGAGATGCCATATGCGCGCTCTAGCGACAGCAGACTTGCCCGCCAAGCCGAAAGCGGGTAACGGCCTGCCTAAATTTTAGGCAGTGTTTGAAGATGCAATTGAAACCCATCCATATCGGCAACATCAAGATCGAATGTCCCGTCATATTGGCGCCCATGACGGGCGTGACCGATATGCCCTTTCGCAGGATTGTTCGCCAGTTCGGCTCCGGTCTGAACGTCACAGAAATGATCGCCAGCCAGGCGATGATCCGCGAAACGCGGCAAAGCATCCAGAAGTGCGAATGGGACGCGATTGAAGAGCCCGTTTCGATGCAGCTGGCGGGCTGTACCCCTTACGAAATGGGAGAGGCCGCCAAGCTGAACGAAGACCGCGGCGCGGCCATCATCGACATCAATATGGGTTGCCCTGTCAAAAAAGTCGTGAATGGCGACGCAGGCTCCGCGCTCATGCGCGATTTACCCCTTGCTGCCAGCCTGATCGAGGCAACGGTAAAAGCGGTGGCAGTGCCAGTGACGGTGAAGATGCGTATGGGCTGGGACCATGGAAGCTTGAACGCGCCTGAACTCGCCCGCATTGCCGAGGATCTGGGCGCCAAAATGATCACTGTCCACGGGCGCACCAGAAACCAGATGTACAAAGGCTCGGCGGACTGGGCATTTGTCCGCAAGGTGAAGGATGCCGTATCGCTTCCGGTGATCGTGAACGGGGATATCTGCACTATCGAGGATGCGCAAAATGCCTTGGACCAAAGCGGCGCTGATGGCGTGATGGTGGGCCGCGGTGCATATGGCAAGCCGTGGCTTTTGGGCCAGATGATGCATTGGTTCAAGACGGGGAGCACGATTGCCGACCCTGGCATCGATGCACAGTTCCATCTGATCATGGACCATTATCGTGCCATGCTCGATCATTACGGAGACGAAGTCGGGGTACGGATCGCGCGCAAGCATGTCGGCTGGTACACCAAGGGCCTGAACGGATCGGCGGAATTCCGGAACTTTGTAAACCGGATCGACGACCCACACGTCGTATTGGACGAGCTTACGCGCTTTTATACGCCGTTTTTGACCAGAACAGCCGCCTGATACATGTTGCCACCGTTGCATCGACCCGATTACGGCCAGATGCTGGCAAGCATAGCCATTCCGGTTCTGCTGGTGTCTCCCGACCACATCATTGTTTATGCCAATGACGCCAGCGAAGCATTTTTTGGGCGCAGCCGGCGCAGACTTGAAAATGAACGGATCCACGATGCGCTCGTTTTTGAGAGCGAGCGAATGAACGCGGCCTTATTGTCGTCCGATAGCGACATCTCGGCGCAGGATATGGAGCTAAAAACGCCTCAGGGGGCCATTACAGTCGATATAAACCTGTCTTCGGTGTCTGGGGACCCTGAGTGGCGAATCGTTGTCATATCGCCGCGCAACGGCGGCCGTGAGCATATTGGCGACCACAGGGACAGTGGGCAACAACAGGCCATGGGTGCGCCTGCTATATTGGGCCATGAAATCAAGAACCCATTGGCAGGGATCAAAGGCGCAGCGCAGCTTCTGGCCCGGCAGGTTGACGAAAAAAACGTCGCCTTGACCGAGCTTATCGTAACTGAAGTAGATCGTATCGCGCGGCTGCTCGATCAAATGCAGAAACTTGGGCGCTCCGAGCCAGCAGAGCTGGCCCCTGCCAACATCCATTTGCTGATTGAACGTGCCATTCGTTCGCTACGTGCGGCAAACCGCGCTATGCCAGAAATTTCAATCAATTACGACCCATCCTTGCCAGATGTTCTCATCGATGCAGATGGTATGGTTCAGGTGCTCATCAATTTGCTACAAAACGCGACTGACGCGCTTCAGGGGCGTCTTGATGGTGTGATCGGCATATCAACCCGTTTTATCATGAGTGGTGCCTTGCGCGATGCGGATGTTGACCGGCGTTCCATCAAACTGCCCGTCGAAATTGCGATCTCCGACAATGGACCTGGCGTCCCCGAACATATTGTCGATGAATTGTTCTCACCCTTCGTCACGACCAAACGTGACGGGCAGGGGCTTGGGCTCGCGATTGTGCGCAAGCTTGTGCAACAAATGAATAGCCGGGTGCTTTTTGAACGCGACGCCGTGCAGGGGCAGACGACATTCCGGCTTTTGCTGCCGGTGGCATCAGGAAAGACAAGTCTATGAAACCGCCACGGGTTCTTATTATCGAGGACGATGCGTCCATCGGGCTGGTTGTGAGCGCCGCACTTGAGGCGGAAAATATCGAGACGCAGATTTGCGATAGCGTGGCCGGGCGCGACATCGTCCTGGCGAATGGCCATTTTGACCTGATGCTTACCGATGTCATGCTGAAGGACAGTGACGGGCTCGCGACGTTGAAAGACGCAATGACGAACGCACCCGACATGCCAGTGATCATCATGTCCGCGCAAAACACGCTGGAAACGGCGGTCCGTGCAAGCGAGATAAATGCATTCGAGTATTTCCCAAAGCCGTTCGACCTGAACGACCTCGTGCTCGCGGTTAAGCAAGGCATTGAAAAGCGTCGGTCGTCTGCGCAAGATCCCTTCGAGGTGCTTGCCGAGGCCAATTTGCCGATGATTGGTCGAAGTGCCGCGATGCAGGACGTGTACCGCATGGTCGCGCGCCTGCTGCGCAATGATCTTTCAGTGCTTATCTCGGGCGAAAGCGGGACAGGCAAAGAGCTGGTTGCCGAGGCCATCCACAATCTTGGCCATCGCAAAACGGGACCTTTTGTGGCGGTCAACATGGCGGCGATTCCAAGCGAACTCATTGAGGCCGAGCTTTTCGGACATGAAAAGGGCGCATTTACGGGCGCCGTTGGCCAATCGATTGGCAGGTTTGAACAGGCACAGGGCGGAACTTTGTTCCTTGATGAAATCGGGGATATGCCGATGCACGCCCAGACGCGCTTGTTGCGGGCGTTGCAGAGCGGCGTGATCAGCCGGATCGGCGGCAAGGCGAGTATCCGCCTCGATGTGCGCATCGTTGCCGCAACCAACCAGAATCTGACCGACCTGATCGAAAAGGGCGGTTTTCGCGAGGACCTGTTCTATCGTCTGAACGTCGTCCCGATTGAAATGCCGCCATTGCGTGACCGGACGGATGACATAGGCCTGCTGGCTCAGCATTTCCTGATCATGGCAGCGAAAGACGGACTGCCCATTCGCAAGATAGACGACAATGCTATCGGCCAATTGATGGCAATG
>JANMJX010000089.1:0-16315 GCA_031371575.1 Sphingomonadales bacterium | reverse complement strand
TGTTACCGGCAAACCGCTTCAGCCAGCGGCTGCGTAATACAGGGAAAGCAAAATCATGGTTCGTTTAGTTGCTTTTTTGGTTGGCCTGTTTTTCAGCGGTATGCTGTTGCTTGGTCTTGGCGACACTGTCATTTCGGCGATCAAGGAACCTGCTCTGCCAACAGCTGAGCATGAGTTTCATGAAGAGCCACTGGCAGTCAAGTTCGCGCATGATGGTCCGTTCGGCAAATTTGACCGTGGCCAGCTTCAGCGTGGGTTGAAGGTCTATTCCGAGGTTTGCTCGGCCTGTCACAGCTTGAAGCTGGTTTCCTTCCGCGATTTCACCGCGCTTGGTTACAATGAAGACCAGGTCAAGGCTCTGGCCAAGGCATGGAAGACCGAAGTGCCAAGCATCAACCCCGAAACGGGTGAGCCGGCAACTCGGCCAGCCATCCCCGCCGACAAGATTCCTTCGCCATTTGCGAACGAAACAGCCGCGCGTGCCGCAAACAACAATGCGCTTCCACCTGATCTTTCGCTGATCACCAAGGCGCGCGAAGGCGGCCCTGCTTATGTATATTCGCTGCTGCTCGGTTACCGCGAGCAAGTTGGTTATAAAAATGAAGAAGGCAAGGAACTGCTGAAGGAATTTCCGGACGCTGCAACGCCTTCTGGTCTCAACTTCAACCCATGGTTTGCAAACCTGAACATCGCGATGGCGGCTCCGCTCGCTATCGACGACCAGGTGACGTATGATGATGGCACCAAGGCCACAAAGGAACAGATGGCGAAGGACGTCGCGGCATTCCTGACATGGACCGCCGAGCCCAAGATGGAAAACCGCAAAAGCGCTGGCTGGGCGGCGCTTGGCTTCCTCATCATCTTCACGGTGCTGGCATGGATGTCCTACAAGACCATCTGGGCAGACAAAAAGCACTGATCGTGTCTGACAATTTTTGGACGGGGCCGCTTTTGCGGCCCTTTCTTTTGCAACGAGGGCGTTGACGCTTGCGCCGGATGATGGCAATAGCGGCGCTTCCAACGGCCACTAGGTCCGTCGCGGGTATAGCATAGTGGTAATGCACTAGCCTTCCAAGCTAGCTAGAGGGGTTCGATTCCCCTTACCCGCTCCAACTTTTCACTTCCTTATCGCGCCGCACTTGGCCCCTCGCATTGATACAGTTTGCGACAAAGCAGCCTTTGCCCGGACACATCGTTGCGACATATAGTCCCTATACCGGACTTTCTGCAGTTCTGCGGACGACATGAAGGATGACGACGATGAAGAGTTTTTCAATTTACGCTGGCATTGCGGCCCTCGCCGTCACATCGGCAGCAGTGCTTTATGCAGCGCCCGGCGACATGCAAGGCCGCGACCCCCAACGCGCCGTGACCAAGGCTGAAGCGATGAAGTTAGGCGATGCCCGCTTTGCCAAAATGGACGCCAATGGCGACGGCATGCTGAACGCAGCAGACAGAACGGCCATGTTGTCCAAACGCTTTGCGGCGATAGACACCGACAAAAATGGTGCCATCAGCGAAGCCGAATTCATGGCCATGCACGAAGCCCGTGCCGACCGACGCAGCGAACGGCGCGCAAAGGCGATGGAGCGCGGCATGATGGGCGAGGCTGGTATGAGAGGCGAACCGGGCATGATGCGTGCGCATGGTGGCCCAAGGGGCGGTCGCGGCGCGATGGCCATGATGAAGCGGGCTGATACCAACGGCGATCAGGCAGTTTCCCAGGCCGAGTTCCGTGCGGCCGTCGAGGCACGCTTTGCCAAAGCCGATACCAATAATGACGGCACCATCTCGGCCGAAGAACGTCAGGCCAACCGCAAGGGCAAATGGCGGGATCGCATGGCGCCCGCGCAGCCAGACGCCGGTTAACGTGCTTTGCTGGCGCGGTCGTCCTCCCCCTTTGGACCGTGTCATACCTGGCCGGAGGAGTTTGCTTTCCTTCTCCTCCGGCTTTTTTCTCCGGTACAAATCCGAAAAATCCTATAGTCGGGCATGATATGAACAAATCGCGTCCCCATCTTTTGCTTGTCGATGATGAGGCATCGATTCGTGATCCGCTCGGAAAATATCTGGAGCGGCAGGGTTTCAGGGTGACCGACGTTGCGAGCGCGGCGACCGCCCGTTCGGCCTTGCTGTCATACGATATTGACCTGGTGTTGCTGGACATAATGATGCCCGACGAGGACGGGCTTAGCCTGTGCAAGCATATTTCGGCGCATGACGGCCCCCCTGTCATCCTGCTCACGGCGAAATCGGAAGAGACCGACCGCATCATTGGTCTGGAAATTGGCGCCGACGACTATGTCGTCAAACCATTTTCCCCGCGGGAATTGGTTGCGCGCGTAAAAGCCGTCCTTCGCCGCATCACGTCCGGTGCACCAAAGCCTGATCGTAATGGCGACAGCTTCCACTTTGACGGCTGGACCGTCAACACGGCCGAGCAAAGCCTGTATGACCCCGAAGGCATATTGGTGCCTTTGTCGTCGGGCGAATTCAGAATGCTTGAGGCGCTCATTGCGCGCGCTGGCCATGTGCTTACCCGCGACCAATTGCTTGACCTCACGCGCGGGCGCGAGGGCGGCCCGTTTGACCGGGCCATCGACAACCAGATCAGCCGCCTGCGCCGCAAAATCGAGAGCGATCCCAAGGACCCGCAGCACATCAAGACAATTTGGGGCGGCGGATATCGTTTCTCGACCCCAGTGACGCGCGTCTAATGGCGGCCCGCGCATTCCGTCTGTGGCCACGGAGCCTGTACGGTCAAATATTGCTTGTCGCCGCATCTGCGCTGGTGATTGCGCAATCAGTCAACGCCGTCCTGATGTTATCGGCGGTGCGGACCCGCGCCGTAGCCGAGACATCCGTCATGGTTGTCAGCCGGGTCGCAAACCAGATCGAGCGGCAAGGCGCAATGGACGGTCCACGTGGCGATATCAACAATATGCGTGCACAGCGCAATGTCGGGCGCTTCGGCCGCCGTGCAAGCAATGTCGCGATCACGCGGGACAGCATGCCGCTGGATATCCCCCGCGCGGATTATCAGCCCGAAATGTCCGTACGGGCGCAGGAATTCCTGCGCCAGGGCGGAATCCGATTGGCTAATGTCCGTATCTCCGCTGTCGCAGTGAACGCGTTGCCGGCGGCGCTGCGCGAGCCACAATTGCGCCGTTGGCAGGCCGCCAGCTTTCGCAAGGCTGCCCGGGAGCTTCCCACCCGTGCTGTGCTTTTTTCAGCACGCCTGCCCGACGGGCAGTGGATTCATGCTGCTGGGCTGGTGCGGCCCAATGAAAATGCATCGATATTTGCGCTCTTGCTTCAGACCTTAACTTTGTTTGCAGCGGTCATGATACCATTGGCACTTGTCGCAAGGCGGATTGCCCGGCCGCTTGAGGACCTGACCAAGCGCGTGCGGCGTGTTGGTCTCGCCGGCGACCCTGAACCAATGGAACGCGCTGGCCCGGACGATGTGCAGCAACTGATTGTCGCCTTCAACGCCATGCAGGCGCGCGTTTCGAACCTGCTTGGGGAAAAGGATGTCATGCTTGGCGCGATTGGCCACGACCTGAAAACACCGCTCGCTGCGCTTCGGGTGCGGATAGAGTCCGTCGATGATGACGAAGAGCGCGACAAGATGGCGGCGACGATTGACGAGATGGTCACCATCCTGGACGACATTCTGACGCTCGCGCGGTTGGGCAAATCCGGAGAGCCGCTTCAATCGGTCGACATCTGCGCCTTGGTCGAATCCGTCGCAAGCGATTTTGACGCCACGGAAGTGACACCGCCCGAAAGTCGCATTGTGGCCAAGGTCCGCCCAGTGCTTATCCGGCGCGCATTGCGCAACCTTATTGGAAACGCCATTTCCAATGGCAGCCACGCTGCATTGGCGGTTCGCGCGGAAGGCGATCTGGTCTTTGTCGATGTGGACGATAATGGCCCCGGCATTGATCCGGCACTGGCCGAAAGCATATTTGAACCCTTTGTGCGGGCGGAACGCTCGCGGAGCCGGTCAACGGGTGGTTCGGGACTTGGTTTGACCATCGCCCGCGCCATTGCACGAGCCCATGGCGGTGACGTCCGTCTGGAGAACCGCAGCGCAGGTGGCCTGCGTGTGTCGATTTCGTTCAAGCAATGAGAGGAAAAACCGGCTTCCGGTGCCTAGTGGGTGGGAACGCATCCGGAAGCCGATATCTTCAAGCGTCGCTGTTGCAGCCAAGCCTTGCCGACAGCGCGGGAATGTGGTTTTCCGACGGACCAACATCGCAACTTAATCGTTGATGAAACCCTTATCCCACGCGGTCTGACTGGTAATACGGCATCGATTTGGCAAGTTTAACGGCACCGGCAAATTTTTTTGCACCCGCACGACGCGTACCGCTGACCATGTCAGCCAAGTGCGCATGGACCGCAGCCACTGAAATTGTGCGCGTGCAGTTGCCAGACCAATAAAATGCGCGCTAATCGGCAGATATCGAATTTCCATGGAGAAAATTGAATGCGCATTGCGCTGTATCAGCCGGACATGGCCGGAAATGTCGGCGCCGTTTTGCGCACTTCGGCCTGCTTCGGTATCGTATGCGACATCATCGAACCATGCGGCTTCGCATTTTCCGAACGCGCGCTGAAACGTTCTGGCATGGATTATGTGGAACATGCGCAGATCCGGCGGCATGCGGACTGGGCGGCATTTTTGGAAACGCTGGACGGTGCGCGCATCGTGCTGATGTCTAGCAAGGCGTCGACCCCCCTTCCCGAATTTCATTTCCTTTCCAACGACATCATCCTGATGGGATCGGAAAGCAGCGGCGCGCCGCCGGAAGTGCATGCAAGGGCAGACGCGCGTGTCTATATTCCGATGGCGATTGGATTTCGGTCCTTGAACATTTCCGTGTCGGCTGGCATCGCTGTGGCAGAAGGTCTGCGACAGACCCAGCAATTTCCGGGAGGTAAAATATGACCCTGACGCTTGATGACCGCCAACAGGCAGCGCGTACATGGTTCGAATCGCTGCGTGACCGCATTTGCGCGTCATTCGAGGCGATCGAGCGTGAGGCAGGGTCCGATGCCGCGTTTGATTATGCCGCCTGGGACAGGAACGACCATGACGGCTCGCCCGGTGGTGGCGGCGTCCGCGGTGTGATGAAGGGCAAGGTTTTCGAGAAAGTCGGCGTGAACGTCTCCACCGTCGGCGGAAGCTTCAACCCCGAATTTGCGCAAACCATTCACGGTGCTGCCGAAGACCCCAATTTCTTCGCAACAGGGATCAGCCTTGTTGCGCACATGGCCAACCCGCATGTGCCAGCGGTGCACATGAACACACGCTATCTTGTCACGACCAAAAGCTGGTTTGGCGGTGGCGCCGACCTAAACCCGCCAATTCCTTATGAAGAGGATACCGCCGATTTTCACGCCCGGCTGCGTGCTGCGTGCGTCCCCTATGGACCAGACGTCTACGAACGCTATCGCAAATGGGCCGAAGACTATTTCTATATCCCGCACCGCAATGTGCACCGCGGCGTTGGCGGCATATTTTACGACCATCTTGAAAATACGAGCGATGCGTTATTTCAGCAGAACTTTGCCCTGACGCGCGACGTGGGTGAGGCATTTCTCGATATCTTCCCTGCCCTCGTCCGCCGCCGGATGAACCAGCCCTTCACGCCGGAGGAAAAACAGGCACAATTGCGTTGGCGCGGGCTCTACGTCGAATTCAACCTGGTATATGACCGCGGGACGACCTTTGGCCTCAAGACTGGCGGCAATGTTGATGCAATCCTCATGAGCCTCCCGCCCGAGGTGGCGTGGGACTGATCCTCCAACATGTTTAGCCCGATTGCGAACGGCGCGCTGGGCGCGATTGTTACATCATTGGAGATGACAAAACGGCCAGCGCTGCGTGCGTTGCCGCCGTCCGAACTTCGGCTCGAGCGCTGGCCTGCACCAACTGCTGACAGCTATCGCACGCTGTACCGCCGTATTGGCGAGCATTGGTTGTGGTTCTCGCGGCTTGAGTTGAGCGATAGCGACCTTATGCAGATCATCCACGACCCGAACATACGTATCTGGGCAGTCCTTGACCGGCGCGGCATTGAGGTTGGCATATTGGAACTGGACTTCCGGCAGGCCGGACAATGCGAAATCGCCTTTTTCGGCCTCGTGCCAGAGCTCGCTGGCAAGGGGCATGGCAAATGGCTGATGGCCATGGCGTTGCAACTTGGTTGGGGAGAGCCTGGCGTTGAACGGATGTGGGTACATACCTGCACGCTGGATGGCCCTAACGCCCTCGCATTCTATCAAAAATCCGGATTCACCGCGTATCAAAGGCAGTTGGAAACATTTCCCGACCCGCGGCTGACCGGTCTCATCCGGCGCGATGCAGCGCCGCACATTCCAATTATTGGCTGACGGTCTGCGCGCTGAGCTGCCGGTTGACGGAAACCAGCATCAACACAAAGGCGATTGCCTCTGCTGCAACAAAGAACGCCGTGACCGCCGACTGAAGGATCGGGATACCGGCCTCTCCGGCTATTGCCACGCAGACGGCATCGACTGCACCGCCCGCAATCGATGACACCAGCCGCACGAGTACCGCGACGAACAGCATCAATACCAGAATAGCCCAGCCACATTTGTTGCTGACTTCCCACGTCCGGCGGATGGTGCCGGCAACGCCCAATCCGGCCTCACTTGAGACGACCGCTGGCAAAATGGCAAAACGGCCCGCCAGATAAAGCCCCGGCACAATCAGCATCAATATTCCGGCAAATGTTGCCCAGCCCACAAGCACGCTCGCCAACAGATAGGGCACGAAAATAGCCGCGGCGATGGCCAGTGCATCGCCTACCTTGGCGAGCGGCCGCCCCGACAACAGCACGTAGAGCACAAGGCTGCCGAACATCGTGAACAGCGTCATCGGGAGCAATATCGGCCAATTTGCCTCAAAATAGCTGCTCAAGGCGGTGATTGTCTTGTTCGTGTCCTCGAGCGTATCGAGCATGAAAGGCGGCACGAGAAAAGACGATATCCATGCCGGCATGAAGATGAAAAAGCCAGCAATCGCGACCATTGCTTCCCGGTGCGCGGCAAACAATGCGCGCGCGTCGAACCAGACTGCGCGGTAATCAAGCTTCTTGGTGGTCATGTTTCTCTGCATCTCACGCGGGGTAGAGGCAGACATAACCGGTGGCAAGCCGCTTACGCCATGCTAAGGGCGCCTGATGGTGAAGGTTGAGGACATTGACTGGGATATCTCCACAGGGCTTACGCCTTATCCTAACGCGCTTTCGCGCATGGAAGCAGTCCAGACGGCGATACACGATGATGCCGCGCGCGAGCTTGTCTGGCTGCTCGAACATCCGCCCTTATACACCAGCGGCACTAGCGCTGACCCGGCTGAGTTGCTCAGCCACCAGTTTCCCGTTTATGATACTGGGCGCGGCGGACGATATACGTATCATGGTCCCGGACAGCGCGTGGGCTACGTCATGCTTGACCTTGCCAAAAGGGGCAAGGACGTGCGCTGCTACGTGCACGCACTTGAGGGCTGGGTCATCAATGCGCTCGGACATTTCGGGGTCGAGGCACGCCGTGCGGATGGCCGCGTCGGTATCTGGTGCGACACGCGCACGGGACAAGAGGCCAAAATCGGCGCCATTGGCGTGCGTATCCGCAAATGGGTGACCATGCATGGTTTTGCCGTCAATATTTCCCCTGACCTCAGCCATTTCGCAGGTATCGTACCATGCGGAATAGCCGAATATCCTGTCACCAGCCTCGCTGATCTCGGCATCACTGCAACACTTGCCGACTTTGATGCGGCCTTGTTTGACACTTTCCCCGAATTTCTCGACAGTCTTGCCAAAGCTGGCGGAGATTGTACGGTCCCGGCGAAATAGACAAACGAGGACATCATGCGCGCTTCTTATTTCATGCCTGCACTGGCGCTTATATTTCTGGTGTCTGCCTGTGGCAGTTCCAAAGAGGATAATCAGGTGACCGAGACCCGCATGGACAATCTCGACAGTCTTGAGGGCACGATCAGCGACGACATGATCAACACCGACGAATCTACGGACGAAGCGCCCGTTGAAGCTGCCCCCGTGGATACCGGCGCGCCGAAAGTTACAGCACGCAAGGCAGATGCCGACAAGCAGGCAGAACCGGACAAGAGCGCAGCCGACAGCGCAAAACCTGCAGAGACTAGCGAATCCAAGTGAAATTAAACAACACGCTCAAACTGCCTTGCGGGGCAGTGCTCGATAACCGCATCGCAAAGGCCGCGATGACCGAAGGTCTGGCCGACCCGCTGGGCCGTCCAACGGCGGAACTCCAGCGCCTTTATGGCATTTGGTCAGACGGCGGCGCTGGCCTGCAGATTTCAGGCAATATCCATATCGATCCCGACCATCTGGAACGCCCCGGCAATGTGTTTTTCGATGGCCAGCCCGACGCGGATATGATGGAAGCCCTGCAGGCCTGGACCAAGGCCGCGACGCGCAACGGCAATCATTTCTGGGCCCAGATCAGCCATGCCGGGCGGCAGACGATGAAGGCCATCAACCCACATCCCAAGGCACCGTCGGCGGTGAAGCTCGGGCTTCCCGGCGGTCAGTTCGGAACGCCGGTTGCCTTGACCGAGGACGAAATCCTCAGCCTCATCGGCCGCTTTGGCCAGGCTGCGCTGCATTGTAAAAATGGCGGCTTTACCGGTGTTCAGATCCATGCCGCCCACGGCTATCTGATCTCACAATTTCTGAGCCCAAGGTCCAACGCGCGCACGGATCGCTGGGGCGGAAGCCTCGTCAATCGCGCGCGGTTCCTGATGTTCACCATCAACACGGTGCGCACGTTGGTCGGGCCGGATTTTCCGATTTCAGTCAAATTGAACAGCGCGGATTTCCAGCGCGGCGGCTTTGCCTTTGAAGACAGCTTGCAGGTCGCACGCTGGTTGCAGGATGCTGGCGTCGACCTCATCGAAATATCGGGTGGCACCTACGAACAGCCAAAATTGCTTGGCATGGAAGGCATGGAAGCCGAAGAAGTGCAAAATGTGGCGGATACCACGCTCGCGCGTGAGGCTTATTTTGTTGACTTCGCCCAGGCGATGAAGGCCGAGCTAAAGATACCCTTGATGGTAACCGGCGGCTTCCGCAGTGCCTCGGCAATGGAACAGGCGCTGCGCAATGGGGCGGCCGACGTCATTGGTCTTGCTCGGCCGTTGTGCGTACTGCCGGAGGCGCCCAAGCGCCTGCTGGGCGGCATGGCGATGCTGCCGCGCGTGGAGGATCAATTGAAGTTACTGCCCGAATGGCTGGCGGGGTTGCGCAAGATCAAGACCGTGCGCAGCCTGGAGGGTTTTGCAACCCAATATTGGTTCTATAGCCAGATTTACGCGCTTGGCCGCACAGGCCGTGCTCAGCCCGATATGACGGTCTTTGCCGCGTTACGCCAGGTCGAAAGCTACCAGAAAGGCTGGTTGAAGGCGCGCCGCGCCGCGAAGGCTTAATCGCCCTCGCCGGGATCAGCGCTGAAATATTTGTCGAACTTGCCTTCTTCGCCCTTATGCTCGTCGGCATCGGCGGGTGGCTCACGGCTTGAGGTGATATTCGGCCATTCTGCGCTGTATGTGGCGTTCAGCTCAAGCCACTGCTCAAGACCGTTTTCGGTGTCTGGCAAAATCGCTTCTGCCGGGCATTCGGGTTCACATACGCCGCAATCGATACATTCATTGGGGTTGATGACGAGCATATTGTCGCCTTCATAAAAGCAATCCACCGGACAAACTTCAACACAGTCCATATATTTGCAGCGGATGCAGGCATCGGTAACGACATAAGTCACTTGCGGAATTCTCCCAAAGGCGGCGGCGCATTAGCCGCGTCACATCGTCTGCCTATTGCGAGGGCTAGGGAGAAGTCAACGGCGGATTGCAACTGGTCGGCAATTTTTAATCGATTAGCTGATAGCAAAGCTGTGCCTCATCGGCTGGTCCGCGCCGAAACGGCATCGACAAAAGCTTCAGCGTCACCACGACGTCACCAACCGGCATGGTGATAATGTCGCCGGTCGTGATCGACAGGCTGGCCTTTTCCACGCGGCGGCCGTTGACCCTTATATGCCCGGATTCCGCCCAATTTTGGGCGAGAGTCCGGCTTTTGGCAAAACGCAGAAAGAACAGGAGCTTGTCGATGCGCAAAGCAGGCCCGGACGTCAAAGGGTCAGGACCTACAGCTTCAGCCCCTTGAGCGCCGCCAGCTGCAACGCCAGCGAAGATGGCTGCGCATTTTGTTTTGGCGCAGCCGGTGCCCGTTCGATTTTGTCCTGCGGTTTGCCCTGTGCCTTTGCTGTCGCATGTGTCTTCTGCTGATGTGGCCTCGCGCGCTGCGCACGCTGTTCTGGCGGACGTGGCTTGGGCAATCCTACCCATCGCCAATGCGTCAGGGTCACCGCCTGTGGCTCCACGGCGACGACAGCGGCGGGCGCAGCTTCTTCCGGCTCGGAATGTGGGGTCGCTTCAGCCGTGACACCAGTTTCTTCTCCGGCGACAGCTTCGGCATGTGCGTCTTCAACAACATTGTCCGCAAGTGGAGCCACGGACGCAGCCTCATCGGCAATAACTTCTGGTACAGCAGGCTCAGCGTCGGCGTTCGGCTCCGCTGGCTTGTCCGCCGGGCGGAACCCTGCGTCGCGCATCAATGCCTTCAATCCGGCATCGCTGATTCCAAGCGACGTGGCAAAAGCCATGTCCATGCCAAAGACATTGCCCTGCCCGCGGGCTTCATGCGCCTTTTTGATCACGCGCTCGGCAAGGTCGATGCGGACATATTCGTCGCCAATGCGCCGGAATCCCGCGTTACGTGCTTCGGAGGCATTGGCAAAGGTCCATGCCTTCAAATGCACCGCGCTCTCCGGTGGCAGTTCGGGCATCGCACGGCTGTCGCGCGCGGCGAACAGGGCTGCACGCCACTTGCTAGCGGCAGGCTTCAACGCGGCATGGTGATAGATGTCGAGCGCGCCAAAGACGATGCCGCCCTTGCGTGCCGCGCCGCGTGCTTCCTTGGGAAGCGCAGCAACCGCGTCGGCCAGAAAGTGGCGGCCAGCGATCCCGCCCTCGTCCGCGAGCCGTACCGCCAATGCGCGGACATTGCCGTCGACGTCGGCCTGCTGGGCGAGTTCCAACAGGCCCATGATGCCGCCCATGGCCTTTGCCAATTGCGCTTGAATCCAGCTTTCGGCGCGGGTGGTGATTTCGCGCAAGGCGTCGCCTTCCAGACCAGCAACGGCCTTCACTGGCGCGAATACCGGTTGAAGCAATGTCCGACCCTTGGTCAATGCGCCAAGAATTTCGCCCTTCCAGAAAATAGCGGGCTTGCCCTCTCCATCGGCTGCAAGCGAGAATTCGCTGTCATCTGCCATACTTACGTCCTTTGCCTTTTTTCTCAAATGTGCAGCCAGATGCCTTTCGGCTGCTGCCAATAATAGCTTACGGTCACCCGCTTTCGCCGCCGGGTCAACCCGAAAGGCAAACCCGACCAAAGTTCCAATGTCTTCGCCGTCGACCAGAACCCGATTATCCGCCTGGATTTCCACAGGCAACAGACCCACGTCCGTCGCGCTTTTGCGCAACAGCATCGATGTGCGCTTATCGACAAACCGCTGACGCAGCGCGTCGTGCAATGCGTCGGATAATTTTTCTTCCAGCGCCCGCGCGCGTTCCGCCATGGCGGGTGGATTGGCGAGCCAGTCGCTGCGATGGGCAATATATGTCCATGTCCGCACGGCCGCGATTCGGGCCGACAGCGTGTCCACATCGCCCTGGATATTATCCAGCCGCGCAAGTTCACTGGCATAGACGCCTTGCGGGATGACGCGTTCATTCTGCCCCAGATATTGCCACAAGGATGCCACGAAGCGGCTGTGATGTTCTTCGCCCATCTGCCGGAAATCGGGCAGACACGCGACCTCCCACAGCCGCGCGACATCGACCGGATGGCGGATCAGCGCGCTGACATCGGGCATCTCGGCGAGGCGTTTTAGCACCAGCAGATCAATGACCTTTGGCGCGGGCAACAGACCCGGTCGATTTGGCTTTTTCTCCAGATCGGTGATCAAGGTGGCGATGTCGTTGAAGCGCGGCTTTGCCTCGCGCCAATACAGCCAGTCCAGCCGCGGGAAGCTGTGCCCTTCAATGGCCAGCACCTCTTCGGGCGTGAACTCGCTGCCTTCGCCAGCCAATGTACCAAAACTCCCGTCGCGCTGATGCCGGCCCGCACGGCCAGCGATCTGCGCCATTTCCGCAACGGTCAGGCGGCGGCGGCGCGATCCGTCGAATTTGGACAGGCTGACAAAGGCCACATGCGCGACATCGAGGTTCAGCCCCATGCCGATGGCGTCAGTCGCGACGAGATAATCGACTTCACCTGACTGGAACATGGCGATCTGTGCATTGCGCGTGCGCGGCGACAATGCGCCCATGACCACGGCAGCACCGCCACGCATACGGCGCAGGGTTTCCGCCACGGCATAGACCTGCTCAATCGAGAAGGCGACGATGGCCGACCGTTTGGGAAGACGCGACAGCTTCTTCGCGCCAGCATAGCTCAAGGTCGAAAATCGGGGGCGCGAGATGATCTCAGCATCGGGCAGCAAAGACCGGATGATCGGCCGAAGGCTCTCCGACCCCAGGATCATCGTCTCCTCGCGTCCGCGCGCGTGCAGGATGCGGTCGGTAAAGATATGGCCACGTTCGGGGTCAGCGCCCAATTGCGCTTCGTCAATCGCAACGAAGGCAAAATCCTTTTGAATGGGCATGCTTTCGACCGTACAGCAATACCAACGCGCCTGTGGCGGTTCGATACGTTCTTCACCCGTAATCAAAGCGACATTCTGGACGCCCTTGATGGCAACGACGCGGTCGTAAATCTCCCGCGCCAGCAAGCGTAGGGGAAAGCCGATCATCCCGCTCGAATGCGCGCACATCCGCTCTACGGCAAGATGGGTCTTGCCGGTGTTTGTGGGGCCCAAAATGGCCGTGAGGGTAGAACGTACTGGGGGCAAATCGGGTTCAGTTGGCCGTCAGTTCGGCGGCAAGCTCTTTCAAGGTAACATGTGTATTGGCCAATTGTTCAGCGGTCGGCGACAGGCCCTCTGTCACAAAAAAACGGCCCTGGACATAATCCTTCGTGGCATTGACGCAATCAAGCGCGATGACCTTGCCGCCCTTGAGGTAGATCACCGAGAAGCCGCGCGTATCGGGGTCCCCGCGCAAAACGGTCGCGTCATAGCCTGCGCTGATTCCCACCGTCTGCAGACGCAAATCATATTGGTTGGACCAGAACCAGGGCACGGCATGATAAGGTGTGAGTTCGCCAGTCAGGCTTTTGGCCACTGCATTGGCCATGTCATTGGCGTTCTGCACCGACTCCACGCGCATGACATTACCGCCGGCAAAGGCATTGGCATGCGCGGCGCAGTCGCCAATCGCGAAGATATCCGGCAAGGACGTCCTGCAATAGGTGTCGACATCAACACCTGCCCCGCCAGCTGCGCCGGCGGTCAGCAACGGCGCGACGGCGGGAATGATGCCAATGCCGACAATGACCATTTGCGCGGGTACAATCTCTCCATCGGCCAGAAGCACGCCTGTGACAAAGCTTTCGCCTTCCATTGCGGTTATCTCGACGCCCAGACGGACATCGACGCCATGCGCCCGATGCTCGGATTCGTAGAAACGCGACAGGGGTTCGCCTGCGACCCGCGCAAGCACGCGGTCCATCGCTTCCATCAACGTCACCTGTTTGCCGATCTTGCGCAGGACCGCCGCAGCCTCAAGCCCGATATACCCGCCGCCGATGATCACCACCTGCGCCACATCATCGAGGCCATCGAGCATCCGGTCGACATCGGCGCGCGAACGGACGACATGCACGCCAGCCAAATTTCCGCCCGGAACGAGCAATTGCCGCGGGCTGCCACCCGTTGCCCAGATCATGCTGCCATATCCAATGACCGCGCCATCGGACAATGTTACCATATGGGCATCTGGATCCACGCCATCCACCTGTTTGCCGAGCAGCATATCGATGCCCCGTTCGGCCCAGAATGCGGGCGGGCGAATCATGATCCGCTCAAAGGATTTGTCGCCGGCAAAATAGTCCTTCGACAAGGGCGGGCGTTCATAGGGATATTCGGCCTCGGCATTGACCACGCCAATGCTGCCTTCGAATTTCGCCTGGCGCAGCGATATGGCTGCCTGTGCACCTCCATGCCCGCCGCCGACGATCAGAATATCATAATGCATCAGTGAAGATTCGTTTGCTGGTAATTCATGTAACAAGCGGTAAGCAAAAGGTCACCGACTGGCTAGTCCCATGCTTGCAGTGCTGTTAAATAACTGGCAGAGCGTCGCCATGACCAGCATGACATTAGACTTCGCCCTTGGCGAAAATGCGGACATGATCCGCGACACCACACAGCGTTTTGCCACTGACAAAATCGCGCCACTTGCCACAAAAATCGACGCCGACGACTGGTTTCCGCGCGACGAATTATGGCCGGCAATGGGCGAACTGGGCCTTCATGGCCTGACCGTTGACGAAGCCGATGGCGGCCTTGGCCTAGGCTATCTGGAACATGTGGTAGCCGTCGAAGAGGTCAGCCGCGCTTCTGCCTCCATTGGCCTGTCTTATGGCGCGCACTCCAACCTGTGCGTGAACCAGATCGCGCGCTGGGCCAACCCTGAACAAAAGGCGAAATATCTGCCCAAGCTGATTTCGGGCGAACATGTCGGCAGCCTTGCCATGTCCGAGGCCGGCGCAGGATCGGACGTCGTCTCCATGAAGCTCAAGGCCGAAGCGGTTCAGGGCGGCTATATCCTCAACGGCACGAAATTCTGGATCACCAACGCGCCTTATGCCGACACCCTCGTCGTCTACGCCAAAACCGCGCCCGAGGCCGCGTCGCGCGGTATCACTGCCTTTTTGATCGAAAAGGGCATGGAGGGTTTCTCCATTGGCCAGAAAATCGACAAGGTCGGCATGCGCGGTTCGCCCACGGCTGAGCTCGTGTTCAACGACTGTTTTGTATCAGAAGAGCAAATGATGGGTCCGTTGCATGGCGGTGTCGGCGTGCTGATGTCGGGTCTCGATTATGAGCGCGTCGTGCTCGCCGGGCTTCAGCTTGGCGTGATGCAGGCGTGCCTTGACGTCGTCCTGCCTTATGTCCGCGAACGCAAGCAGTTTGGCAAACCGATTGGCAGTTTCCAGCTGATGCAGGCGAAGGTAGCCGACATGTATGTCGCGCTGAATTCGGCGCGCAGCTATGTCTACAATGTGGCGCGCGCCTGCGATGCGGGGCAGACCACGCGATTTGACGCGGCAGGCGCGATCCTGCTCGCAAGCGAGAGCGCAGTGAAGGTCGCAGGCGAAGCCATTCAGGCGCTTGGCGGCGCTGGCTACACCAAGGACTGGCCCGTCGAGCGTTACTGGCGCGATGCCAAATTGCTCGACATCGGCGCGGGAACAAATGAAATCCGCCGCATGCTGATTGGCCGCGAACTGATCGGAGCCGCATAAACGGATAAGGGGCAGTAATTAGGGCAGGAGTAAGCAACATGAGCCGTCCGGTACTGGGTGTCATCGCGTGCAACCGCCTGGTGGGCAGCGAAGTCGCGCAGGCGGTGATGAACCGCTATATAAGCGCAGCAATGACGTACGCCGATGTCGCCGCGCTCATTGTTCCGTCTCTGCCCGATTTGATGACTGCCGCCGAGGTCGCTCCGCGCATTGACGGCATCTTGCTCACGGGCAGCCCTTCAAACGTCGCGACGCAGCGTTATGGCGAGGCTGGCGGCGATGGCCCATATGACGATGACCGCGACGAGATCGCCCTGTCGATGGTTGATCGCATGATCGACGCGCAAAAGCCCGTATTCGGCATTTGCCGGGGCTTTCAGGAAATCAATGTCGCCTTGGGTGGCACGCTGCGCCGCGACACCAGCGCAAGTGACACGCTGATCCGTCACCACGCGCCTGACAATGTCGGATTTGACGATATGTTCGACCATCGCCATGGGGTTAACCTTGTCGAAGGCGGCATGCTCTCCAAGGCCTATGCCAAGCCCGCGCTGGACGTGAACTCGGTGCATTATCAGGGAATTGGTCAACTGGCCGAGGGTTTGCATGTCGAAGCCCGCGCGCCCGATGGCCTGGTCGAGGCCTATAGCGCGCGGCCAAATGGCGCCCCCTTGCTCGCGGTGCAATGGCATCCCGAATGGGGCACCGAAAATGACCCGGACTCGCAAACCTATTTCCACCTT
>JANMJX010000067.1:0-20837 GCA_031371575.1 Sphingomonadales bacterium | reverse complement strand
AGCCTTGCCGATGCACAGGCAGCAGCGTCGGTTGGGCAGATTGTGCTTTCTGGCATTTGGGCGAATCTATTGGAAGCGCAGTCCCTCGCTGCGGCACAGATGCTGGTTACGCTGGATGATCTTGAAGATCGCCGCCGCTATTTGAACATCGCTGCAACGCTTGACCGCCTCTTAGGGGCAGGCGCCGTGCCTGTGATTAATGAAAATGACAGCGTGGCGACCGAAGAAATCCGCTTTGGCGACAATGACCGCTTGGCTGCACGCGTTGCCCAAGCTGCGGGTGCGACTGGCGTGGTGTTGCTGTCCGATGTCGACGGCCTTTATGACCGAGCCCCGCATTTGCCCGGCGCCATATTGTTACGGACAATCGAAAAAATTGATGGCCGCGTGCGAGTGATGGTCGCCGAAGGCTCTTCCTCAGGCATGGGGTCGGGCGGCATGGCATCAAAGCTGGATGCGGCTGACATCGCGACGCGCGCCGGCATTGGTTTGGTCATAGCTTCGGGCCTGCGCGATCACCCACTTGCTGCCTTGGAGGAAGGTGGCCCTTCTACCTTTTTCGCCCCGCGCGAAGGGGCATCGGCCCGTAAAAGCTGGCTTGGTGGGCGGTTGACAGTCAAAGGCCGGATTCGGATCGATGCTGGCGCGGTTCAGGCTTTGAAAACAGGCAGCAGTCTCTTACCAGCCGGCGCTTTGTCGGTAGAGGGCGAATTCAAGCGCGGCGATGTCGTCGACATAAGCGCAGATGATGATGTGGCGATTGCCCGGGGACTTTCCGAATATGATGCCGTCGACGCTGCACGCATATGTGGCCACCGCTCCAGCGAGCTAGCGGCGATATTGGGAACAGTGCCGCGATCGGTGCTTGTGCACCGTGACCAGTTGGTTTTGCTTTGAAGACCGTTGCTTTAACAGGCGCCACTGGATTTGTCGGGCGCGTAACGCTTGACAGGCTAATTGCTGGCGGATGGCATGTGCGCGCGCTGACGCGCCGCGACCAGCCAAAGAAAGCGGGCGTAACCTGGGTGCATGGCCGTCTGGATGATCAAACCAGCCTCAACGATCTGTGCAGCGGCGCTCAAGCAATATTGCATGTGGCAGGCGTCGTGAACGCACCTGATGCTGCCGGCTTTGAAAGCGGCAATGTCACCGGCACGGCAAATATGCTTGCCGCGGCGCAGTCAGCCAGCATCAGCCGCTTCGTCCATGTCTCGTCCTTGGCAGCCCGCCATCCTTCAATGTCTATGTATGGCGCAAGCAAAGCAAAGGCAGAGAAACTGGTGCGCGCATCGGCGTCTGATTGGACGATCATTCGTCCGCCCGGCGTGTATGGCCCGGGTGACACCGAGATGTTCGACATGTTTCGCATTGCGGCAAAGGGCTGGGCACTGCTGCCGCCGCGCGGGCGCGTGTCCGTGATTCACGTCGATGATCTGGCGCGGCTGTTGGTGGCGACATTGTCGGCTGAAAATTTGCCGCAGCGTATTTTGGAAGCTGATGACGGCACTGCGCGTGGTTGGAGTCATGAGGATTTTGCAAAAGCCATTGGCACGGCCGTCGGCCGAGACATAACAACGGTTCATGCCCCGGCACTGCTGCTCAAAATTGCGGGATGGGCTGACCGGGCCTTGCGCGGACCAAAGGCAAAACTTACGCCTGACCGGGCAAGTTATCTTGCCCATTCCGATTGGACCGTCGACCCCGAAGCTGCGCCTCCACCAAGTCTTTGGAAGGCTGAAATAGCTACACCAACGGGGCTTGTGGACACCGTCCGTTGGTATCAGGAACATCGTTGGATGTAGCCATCACATTTTGCCCTCTTGCCGCCTTATTCCCTTGCCATAGCGCGCGGAGATGGCGAAGTGCCCGCCAAAAAATTCGAGGATTTACCTATGACTGACCGGAGTGAAATGTTCGATCGCCTCAAGGGCTTGATTGATCCGTTCAACAAAAAAGGCGTTGAAGTCAGCGAAGCAACGACGTTTGCGGGCGACCTTGAATGGGACAGCCTGACCGTCATGGATTTTGTCGCCGAAGTCGAGGACAGTTTCGACATCATCATCAGCATGAATTTGCAGGCCGAGATCGAAAATGTCGGCCAGCTTGTCGACGCCGTGACCAAGATGACCGCCGCATAACTATAACGGAAGACGTTAATGACTGACTTGTTCTCCAAATTTGACGCCCTGATTGCGCAACGTGAAGGTCTGCTTGCTACAGGTGTGAAAGACCCGTTCAGCCTGGTGATGGAAGAGGTGAAATCACCGACCGTTGCTGTGGTCAATGGCAAGGAAACGATCTTGCTTGGCACATATAATTATATGGGCATGACTTTCGACGATGATGTGATTGCCGCGGGCAAGCAGGCGTTGGACGAGTTCGGCGCCGGCACGACGGGAAGCCGGGTCCTGAATGGCACCTTTCAGGGCCACAAGGAATGCGAAGACGCGCTGAAAGAATTCTACGGAATGGACCATGCGATGGTCTTTTCCACAGGCTATCAGGCAAATCTGGGAATTATTAGCACCATTGCGGGCAAGGGCGATTACATCATCCTCGATATCGACAGCCACGCGTCCATCTATGATGGTTGCAAGATGGGCGACGCAGAAATCGTTGCGTTCCGCCATAATGACGTCGAGGCACTGGAAAAGCGCCTGAAGCGTTTGCCTGCGGACGCCGGAAAATTGGTTGTGCTTGAAGGTGTTTATTCCATGCTCGGCGATGTCGCGCCGCTTAAGGAAATGATCCGCGTGTCGAAAGAGGCTGGCGCCATGATCCTGGTCGATGAGGCACATTCGATGGGTTTTATAGGCGAGAATGGCCGCGGCGTTGCCGAAGAGCAGGGCGTCCTTGACGATGTTGATTTCGTCATTGGCACCTTCTCGAAATCTGTCGGCACGGTTGGCGGTTTCTGCGTGTCGAACCACCCGAAGTTCGAAATCATGCGGCTAGTGTGCCGTCCTTATGTGTTTACCGCATCACTGCCACCGGCGGTCGTTGCCTCCTCGGCCACAAGCATCCGCAAGCTGATGCACAACCATAACAAGCGCGCGCATCTGTGGGAAAATTCCAAAGCCCTGCATCAGGGGCTGCGTGATCTTGGTTTTCAGTTGGGCACACCGAATGCACAGAGCGCCATTATCGCCGTCATCATGCCTGATCTGGAAAAAGGCGCAGCCATGTGGGCGGCGTTGCTTGAAAACGGTCTTTATGTGAATCTTGCACGCCCACCCGCAACGCCGGCGGGCATGACCTTGCTGCGTTGCTCCTTATGTGCCGAGCACAGCAGCGCACAAGTGGCCGACATTCTTGATCGGTTCGAACGGGCGGGCAAGGCTGTCGGGATCATTTGACGACGGCAATATGAACAGGCTTGACCGCAATGCCCGAATACTGGCCGTAAGTTTTGCGGCCATGGCGGGCATGGTCGACGCCATCGGATTTCTCGCCAGCGGCGGGTTTTTCCTGTCATTTATGAGCGGCAATTCAACCCGTTTTAGCGTCGGGCTGGTCGAAGGCGCGCCTTATGTGGGGCTGGTTGCCCTGCTGCTTTCAAGTTTCGTGGCAGGCGTTGTCACGGGCTCGCTGATTGGCCGCAGAAATGTGCTTTCGGCTGCCCGGCGGCAGGCGTTCATCCTCATCATCATATCGTTGTTGCTTCTTCTGGCGCCGTTGATCGCACGCATGGGGTATCTGCCAGTTGGCTTGTGCCTTGCCGCATTTTGCATGGGACTGGAAAACACGCTTTTTGAGCGGGAAGGATCTGTGTCTTTCGGGCTTACCTACATGACGGGCGCACTGGTCAAAATCGGGCAGGGGCTAGCAACCTGCATTAGCGGGGGGCCGCGTCTTGATTGGCTGCCCTATCTTCTACTCTGGCTTGGGCTGGTCAGCGGGGCAGCGCTTGGCGCTTTGTTGTTTGGCATATTCGGCTTTGCCAGCCTCTGGGTGCCCGCAGGTTATGCTGGTGTGTTCGCGCTGGCCCTATTGAGCAGACCAAAACTGTCGGTACTTTAGCGCACTGCGCCCTTGGCCAATAATTTGGGCACAAGAAATAACGCCGCGACCAGCGGCCATTTGCGCTGCCAGGGGCGCACCTCGATCTGCGTGCCTGCGTGACGGTTTATCTTCCAGGCCAGATAGTCAATTCCGCCGGCATAGGTAAATGCTGCTTTTGCAAGACGGGCGACCGTGAGCAATTTGCCGCGCCGACGCAGACCCGGCCAGCGTCCTTTTTCCTGAACGATCCTGCCCTCTGTGTCTGGCAGCAGAACAATTTTGTCGCCGCGCAATTCATTGGCGATCATCGTGTGGTGAAGTGCCGCAGCGCCGACGCGCAGATAGCGTTCGGGGTCAAATGTAATCACAGACGAGGGCCGGTCCTTGCGCTCGGCACGCAATTCAGCGCTGTACGTCATTTGAAACCCCGACTGCCACAGGTCGAGTATACCAGCGTCGCGTTCGGCGAAAGCAAGCGCCGCATTTAGCAATGTGGGCGCTGCGCCGGCAATGGCCATGATAGCCGATTGTTGAGCGTCATCATCAGCGCACCAAACGAGACGCGAAGGCTGGGCAAATCGGGCCCATACAGAAACGGCGGAGGCCGTTGGTCGGTTAAGATCATGAAAATCCGCTTCGCTCAGCACGGCGACTTTGGCCATGAGGTCGCCATGCTGAAAAGGAAAGACATTGGGTGGCAGGCGACGGTTCCAAGTGGCAAGCCAATTGTCGCCATAAGCGGCCTGATAATCGGAAACGATCAGGTAAAAATCAAGCATTTCGCCCTGCAGCCGCTCGGACCGTAAGCACGATCCGTAAAATAGCACCGCGCGTGACGCCGCCCCATATTGCGCGGCGATATGTTCGGCAAATGCGCGAACATCCGCCAATACAGGCAATGCCAGTTCTTCGGCCACAAGTTGAGTCAGCGATAGCATGTGCGGATTTAGCTGTGGTTACGGCGGTTTGTTAAGCGGCGAGTTTGAGAAAAGGTACTGGCTGCGTCGACCGAAGCACGATCGGGCTATCACGGTATGCCTCGAACACTTCACCATCCAGGACAACGCTGCTGTGTTCACTTTCGATGCGAATGACATCGCCTTGCTGAAAATGGACGCCTGCCATGGCGCTCTGACCCAATTTGCCACGTAAGGCCGCACTAATCATCTTCAACATGGCCATGGGCGTTTGGTCGACAGCAAGAAATTTCATCAATCCGCGCTGCCGTGAGTCGCCAGCCTGCGCACCGAGCAGCAGCTTTTCCAATGTGGTCACAATCACAACTGCAAATGTGCCATGCAATTCCCCGTTACGAATAAACGAGATGCGCACTGGCTTTGACCGTTCTGGCAAAAAGCTTGCCTTTACCCGAACGAATGTTGAAAACACGATCGCAATTGCGGCCAGAAAATGGCTTAGCCCGTTGGGCAGGCCCAATGGATAGATTTTGTGCCGACAGTATAAAATAGTCTCGGCCAGACCCGCGCCACCCAAGAACATCCCGAGCACAGGGCGCGCACCATCACTGCCGTCGCTCAGGGCAATGAGTTTGCGGACGACGATATGATCAGTCAGGTCGCCTTTTGCCACTTCAATGATCCGTGCCAGCGCCTCAAGTGGATGGCCCTCTGATCCCAGGTCCAATGCTATCAGGTTTGTCTTGCCGTTAGGCAACACGGCCACGGGCGGCGGTGTGCCTTCGAAATGCCCGCCATGATAGAGCTCGGTCAGCGCAGACTGCACCGTTCCGTCGCCGCCATTGATGACCAACACCTTTGGTTTGACGCGCGCAATCATTTCCAAAGCTTTGGCGATTTGCCCGATTTCTTCGACTTCGTAATGGAATACATCTGGGTTTTTGGCGCAATAGGTCCGAACAGCCGGTAACAACGACCTGTTACCGGTGGAATTCGGGTTCGAAAGGAGCGCCACTAAAGCCAAATATTTGCCTTACATATACTGCATGTTGATGGTGATCCGGGTGACGCCTGGCCCGGCTACAAAGGCGGCTTTATTGATTGATGGCTTTCCGAGATTCAGAATGCTGATCTTTGGATTGTTGGAAAATCCGCCGCCATCTTGGCTGATATCGGTTTTCCCGTTGCCGTTCCTGTCATGCCTGACAGCAATGCCAAATTTACCTTCGGCAGGTACTGGCACACAGATATTCATGCTGCCCGCACTTGCCGAGGTTTCGATCCGGTGCAGCCAACGCCCCTTGGACAACCAAGCCGAGGGTGTTGCGGGATAGGATTGAACCCTGATCTTGCCCGAGGATTCCTTGATGCCACGGACATTGACGAGCACAGCAGGTCCTTTGCCTGATGCGCATCGCGACAGGTCATTATTCAATTCTTGGTTCGCCGCTGCCGTGCCCGAAATGAGCACGGCACCTGACATAATCATGAGAGCGACATATTTCTTCATCTTCAAACTCCTGGAACGCCATGGCGATATCCGCGCATTTTGGGATACCATCGATATTGCCCCTGAACCTGTAAGCGTCTATCGGGTCAGTTTGCGGCCAAATTAGGGTGACAGGGCGACCATAAGTTGAAATTTATTACTGCCACTGACCGCTACATCTTCCGGCTTGTGATGTTGCCCCTGATTGCCACCTTAGCAATCGCTGCGTCGTTGCTCCTGCTTGAAAAGATGTTGAATCTGTTCGATTTTGTTGCAGCGGAAGGCGGACCCGTCAGTGTCGTGTGGCGAATGCTGGCCAATTTGATGCCAGAATATCTGTCGCTTGGTATCCCGATCGGCTTACTGCTGGGTATCCTTCTGGCGTTTCGCCGTCTTGCAACGTCGTCGGAGCTCGATATTTTTCGCGCGGTCGGGATGAGCTATTTGCGGCTATTGCGCGTGCCATTTCTGCTCGCAATAGCCTTGGCGAGCGTTAACTTCGCAATTGTCGGCTTTCTTCAACCCAGCGCGCGCTATCTTTATGAAGAGCTTCGCTTTGAGCTGCGTTCGGGCGCATTTGGCGCGAAAGTCCGGGTGGGCGAGTTCAACAATGTCGGTAAAAACCTGACCGTCCGTATCGATGAAAGCCGCAACAATGGGAATGAATTGTCCGGCATGTTCGTTTTTGCCAAGAGCAAAAATGGCCAGACCATCGCGGTTACAGCCGAGAAGGGTCAGTTTTTGCGCACCGATGATCCGGACACGATATTGCTGCGTCTCGAGAAAGGCACACTTGTCCACGATGCGCCAAGCTATAAAACGCCCCGCGTGCTTAGCTTTACCAGCCATGACGTGCCTATTCCGCTGCCCCAGATCGAAAATTTCCGCACGCGCGGTGGCAAGGACCGCGAGTATCTGATCACCGAATTGACGCATATCGGCAATGACAGCAGTAAATCTGTCCCTGAACGCGACCGCGCATGGGCCAATTTCCACTTTCGTCTTGTGGAAGTTGCCATGATGCTGTTGCTGCCATTTCTAGCGCTGGCGCTCGCCATTCCGCCAAAACGGTCGACATCGGCACTTGGGGTTTTCCTGTCGATCGTGATGGTGGTGACCTATCACAAGATCAACGAATATGCCGAAAGTGTAGGAGGCATGGGCGTCGTTGACCCGTTTTTTGCGCTTTGGGTGCCCTTTTTGCTGTTTGCCGCGCTGATCTTGTGGATGTATTATGTCATTGCGCATGTACCTGGTGGGCAGCCAATTGGGGCACTGGAAGTATTTGCCGCAAAGGCAGGTAAATGGTTCAAGCGGGTGTTTCGGTTTGGCCGAAAGTCGCGCTTGGCAACGTTGGGCATGCCAACGCAGGATGAGGGCTGACCAACAATGCATTTCTTCCCCTCACGCAATATCACAACCTACATGGCTCGGCTATTTGTGGTGCGAAGCTTTGCTGTACTGATGATGCTCGTTCTGGTGCTGATGACGCTTGATTTGCTGGGCGAGAGTGGCAAAATCCTAGCCGTCCCGGGGAATGACCAAGGCGATGTCCTGCATTATATTTCCATGCGGGCACCGCAGATCATCGCACGATTTTTGCCATTTTCGGTCCTACTGGGCACGCTGATCGCCTTTGCCGGACTGAGCCAGAACAGCGAAGTCGTCGCCATGAAGGCAGCCGGATTGTCCGCGCATCAGATTTTGGCGCCGATGTTTGTCGCCAGTCTTGGGGTCGCAGTGCTTTCATTCGTGTTCAATGACGCCGTTGTAGCGCCCAACACGGCCAAGTTGAAAATATGGCAAGATGCGGAATATGGCGCGGTTGCGCCAGAAGGAGACACCCGAACCAATATCTGGGTGCGCGAGGGCGGGGACCTGATTAATGCCGGCAACGTCCGTGGGTCGGGCGACGGCACTGTCCTGGATAATGTCCGCATTTATTTGCGCGCAAATGGCGGACTTCGGCAAGTCATTACCGGCACGCAGGCTAGATATCAGGGTGGAGCATGGCGCCTGGAAAATGCAGAATCCTTCGACGTCGCAACAACTACACAGAGGAAGCTGGAAAACGCTGTCGTTGGCAAAGGCATTACGCCCGATCGGTTCAATTTTGTCAAAGTCGATGGTGACAGCCTTGCCTTCATTCCTCTCTTGCGTGCGATTGATGAAATGAAGGCCGCAGGGCGCCGTACGGATAATCTTGAAGGCATATTGTGGCACAAGCTTTCGGCGCCATTGTCGACATTGTTGATGCCGCTGCTGGGCGCCGTTGCCGCGTTTGGATTGGCCCGATCTGGCGCACTATTCTTACGCGCCGTGATTGGCATGGCGCTTGGCTTTACATATTTTGTCGCCGACAATTTTGCCCTGGCGATGGGAAATCTGGGCGCATATCCCCCATGGATCGCAGCATGGGGGCCATTTTTGTTATTTTTCCTCATAGGCGAGACGGTATTAGTCCGCACCGAAGAATGAGGCTGGGCCGATGAGTGCGCCAGCGACGGATGCGCCTAGCCGTCCAGATCCTGCGGTCAGCAATCAAGAAGTCGCCAAAGGTGCCGGTCTGGCCGCTGTCGCTCGCCTTGGCGCGCTCATAGAAGTCGTTGCTCAGCCCGCTTACACATGGATGTTCGGGATAACCAGCTATGGTGTCTACGTCGTGCTTTGGGCGGCGGTGAATATTCTTGCCAATATTCTCGATCTGGCAATGGGGCAGGCACTCCAACGTATCATTCCCGCCGAAGCAAACGCAGAACGCCAACATGGCGCCGTCAAATTTGCGTTAATCACCGGAACAGGATTAGGCATTATCGCAGCAGGCGGGTTGACCTTGTCAGCGGATTGGCTGGCCAGTTTCGTTGCCAGTGCTCCGGAGCAGGCAAGCCAGATACCCGGTGCCATTACCCTATTTGCATGGAGCTTGCCGCTCTGGATTTTCGTAGAAATCGCGACAGCGGCAGCGCGCGCGAAACGCGCCTTTGGCCCTGAAATCCGGCTGCGGATCTTCTGGGAACAATTGGTTCGTCTTGTGCTCGCTTTCGGGTTCTTTGTCGCAGGATTTGGCCTTTCAGGCATATTGCTCAGCCATATGCTGTCGCTCGCTATGACCGCAATTTTGTCGGCGCGCCTGTTGGGTCGTTATTATGACCTTGGCCTGATCCTGCGCGCGCCGATGCCGTCGGTCCTGCGCCGCACGGTTCTGCACAGCGGTGCCGCAATGTTGCCACCTGCCATAGCGCGCAGGGCCTATAATGATCTGCCGCCGATTTTGCTGAACCTGATGGTGCCCGGCGCTGCGGGTGCGACTGCAGCTGCATTCTACGGAATTGCTCGCAAGATTGCATCGCTGCCGCTGATCGTGCGCCAGTCTTTCCTTTATGTACTTTCGCCGCTGGCGTCGGCGCAGGCTGCGGTTGACCGCAACGCAATGTTGCCCATGTACCGCTTTTCCACACGCATGTCGTTGCTTCTGGCGGTGCCTTTGGCTGGTTTTCTTATCCTCGTGGCCTCAGACATCCTCAGCGCCTTCGCGCATGGCGCGTCGGCCGCGTTGCCTGTCCTTGTCATCCTGCTCGCCGGTCGCGCAGGGGAAGCCGTTATCGGCCCGGCAACGCCGATAGTGGAAATGGTCGGACACCGCGCTTTGCCACTGCTGAACAGCGTGATTGGTCTTGGCATCTGGCTGGCACTCGCATTGTGGCTGGTGCCACCATATGGCGCGACCGGTATGGCGATTTCGGTTTCGATTGCCGTTGTCGTGACCGCCTGGGCTGCAGTCGTCGAACTACAGGTCAGTGATCGATTAAGCCCATTTGGCCCCGGCTTTTGGCGCGCTGCCATCGCCGGCATAAGCGTCTCGGCGGCCTTGTGGTTCTCGGGCCTTGCATTGGCGCCCTTTGGCGCGCCGGTGCGGGCCATTGGTTTGTTGTTGCTTTTCTGGCCATTTTTGTGGCTTGGACTGGTCTATGGTCTTGCCGACGAAGATAAAGCGGCATTGGGTAAATTGGGTCAAAGACTTCATCTGGGCGCAAAGGCGTAAAGTAGAAAATTTCAGGGAATGATTATGACGGACATCCACATTCGCCCGGTATTGACGAAGGCTGACAAGAAAGCCTTCGTTGATCTGCCATTCCGGCTTTATTCCAATGATCCAAATTGGGTCCCGCCGCTGAAAAGCGATGTGATGTCGACGATTACGCCGGGCAAAAACCCGTGGTTCGGACATGGTGAGGCGCAGCTCTTTCTTGCAGAGCGCGATGGCACAGTTGTTGGCCGCATTTCCGCGCATCTGGATTATCTCGCGCTGAAGCAGCCTCCTGAACAGGGCATGGGACCCGGCGTCGGAAATTGGGGCTTTTTTGAAGCAGAAGATCGTGACGTTGGACTGAAGCTCATCGCAGCTGCCGAAGATTGGCTGCGCGGCAAGAAAATGGTCCGGTCGCTTGGTCCGCTCAGCCTTTCCATCTGGGAGGAGCCAGGGCTTTTGGTGCAGGGTCATGATCATCCACCAACGATTTTAATGGGATATGACAACGCAGCTTATGGTGCATGGATAGAGGCGGCTGGCTATGCTGGCGTCAAGGACCTGTATACCTACCAGATCCCAATTGACGTGCCGTTTCCGCCATTGGTGCAGCGCATCGTGGCGTCGGGCGAACGCAACGAACGGATCGTCATCCGGAAGGTGGACAAGAAAAATTTCGATGCTGAAGCTGCGATTATCCTGTCGATCCTGAATGACGCGTGGAGTGGAAATTGGGGCTTTGTCCCCATCACCGATGCCGAAGTCGCCTATACGGGCAAGCAATTGAAACCGATCGTGTTCAACGACCTGATTCGGATTGCTGAGGTCGACGGGGAACCAGTGGCATTCATGATGACGTGGCCGGATATCAACGAGAAAATCCGCACTTTTGGTGGGTCTTTGTTCCCGTTCAACTGGGCGAAGCTTTTGTGGTGGTTGCGCGCGCCAAAGGTCCGGACCATGCGCGTTCCACTGATGGGCGTCGTCAAGAAATTGCAGTCCACACGGATGGCCAGCCAACTGGCCTTCATGCTGGTCTCTCTCATCCGAGACTCATCTACGTCAGAATTTGGAGCGACGCGCGGCGAATTTGGCTGGGTGCTTGACGATAACGGGCCCATGCGTTCGGTCGGCGAAGCAATTAACGGCGAAATCAACAAGGTCTATCGCATCTACGAAAAGCAGCTTTGACGGATGGCCGCTGGCGCAAATATGCCAGTTTTGTCTACCCTATTGGCATGACCCGCGCATATCGCCTCGATGCCCAATCGGATGCGATTGCGCAAAGTTTTGGCGCGCGGCACGGGCCTGACCCATGGGGCGGCGGAGACTTGAGGCCGGGGGAGTTTGCCCCAGTGATTGTCCGGTCGGCTAAAAGTTCAGAACGGGTCATTCGGCCCATGGTCTGGGGCTATCCAGCACCCAATAGCATGACGCCATCGGGTCAGGTGCAATGGGTACCGACGGTGCGCAATGTTGAAAGCCCGTTTTGGATCGGCAATTTGCGCCATGTTGAATTGCGATGCCTAGTGCCCGCGACGGCGATTCTTCGAACACAGACCAGCACGGCGGCGGACTGCGACACGCCGCAGGGGGCATTGTTCGCGATGGCAGGCATTTGGCGTGATCTTACCGATATGCCGGTTTTTGCCATTATCAGCGTCGCCGACCCCAAAAAGGAGCGGGCAAGTACGCCGCTGATCCTCGACGGGCCAAAACAGCAACTTTGGTTGACCGCAGACTGGAAGGATGCTGCGCGCCTGCTGGAACCAGACAAGGGAAGGGCTCTGCCATGTGCGTAGTGACGGTAGCCTGGAATGCCCATCCAAGATGGATCCTTGTCGCTGCCGGCAACCGCGATGAGTTCCATGCCAGAGAAGCGGCGCCGCTTGGCCAATGGGAAAATGCGCCGTCCATCATCGCTGGCCGCGATCTTCTGTCCCAAGGCACCTGGTTTGGCGTCAGCAGCGCGGGGCGCTTTGGCGTTGTCACCAATGTCCGCAGCCCCGATGGGCCTGACTCGCAAAAGGCGTCACGTGGCGCGCTGGTCACCAATTGGCTGGCCAAGTCTGAATTGCCGAACGACCCCGACATGTTCAACCCGTTCAATCTGCTCGTCACCGATCAGAAAGCTGTGCATTATGTGTCGAACCGGCCCTCTGCCAGTCATATGACATTGGGTGCGGGAATGCACAGCCTGTCTAACGCCGAGATTGGCGCTTCCTGGCCGCGCAAGGATCGGTTGGAGCACGCGGTGAAGAACTGGCTTAAAGGTGACGCGCACGAGCCGAACAGCCTGTTCGATATTATGGCCGACCGCGGCACCGACTCGGCGGATGAATATCCGCTCTTCATCGCCAACCCGGTATATGGTACGCGGTGCAGCACCATATTGTCGGTAGACAGCAATGGCCTAGGCCATATCATCGAGCGGCGGTTCAATGCCGATGGCGCCTTTACTGGCGAAAGCTCTGCCACGTTTCGTTGGCCAGTCTGAAGGTCGCAAGGGAACCGCTGTTCACCATAAGCGTTTGCACTTCCCACCTGAAGCAAAGGATGTGCCTGTGACAGATTCAGACAATAGCCGCCCAATCGGCAATACCCCCATTACGGACGCGTCGGCGGCAACGGCGCCCAATGTGTCTTCGTCAGATTCCAGAGCCTATCCAGCGGCAGTAAGCAGCAATGCCGATCTGCGCACCAAGGAAGACGACGCCGACGCCGCGGCGATGACGGCAACTGGCGCCGATGTCGACAATGATCATGCGGACGAGAACCCGATCGACCGATCGCAGGATGCACCGGAAACTTTTAACAGCGAGCAAGACGACGAAGCTGCTCAGGCACAGACCGTGGCTGACGATGCCATTCGCGGGATCGCGGACCGGGACGTTGCGCAGGAAAGCGAACATGGCGGATCGAGCAACCCGGCTCAGATCGTGCCTGACGATACGCAGGATCTTGTCGACCATATGAACCAGATGGAACGCAGCGGCCAAATCGACATGGACGCCTATCGCGGCGAGCGCAGCGACGATGATGAGCCGGATACTTTGGGCGAGGCGGCATTGGAGCCTGATGACGTCGATAGCCACGGCAACCGACCCACAACGAGCTACTGATCAGATAGAGTTTTCCCGACGGCAACTGCAATGTTGCCCAAAGGAGCGGAAGGCCCGTTCCCCGAAAGGGGGGCGGGCCAGATCAGTTCTTGATGACGTCGCTGATGGTTGCAGATATCATGACTAAGCAAAAGGATGCGATCATCGTTGTGAATAAAGCGACGGCGGGAATGTGCAGAACGTCCATGTCAGTTTCTCCATTTAGGAGGCCCTTATGCATGAGGACGTGGCACCATACTTTGATCTGAGTCAAAATGCCCGATAATTGCTGCCATCGGCAATGCGCCATAGATGTGCGGGAACAATGCACCGCCGCGTGACACCTCCCATTTTATGATGTCTATTAGCAAAGTCAGGTCAACCTCTGCAATGACCAGCCCCTTCTGGCCAGCGAAATGCTTGTCCAAAGTGCCCTGCACTTGGTCTTGCGTAGACAGATGGATATATCCGTCCGCAAGGTCAACGGGCGCGCCATGAAACACACCATCGGCGCTGAATTGCGCCCATTGCGAGGCCGTCAGTATCTTGAACGCGATAGAGGGATGCTGCGGATTTTCCATTGCGATCCCATGGCCAATTGAACCGGCCGAGGCAATAGTATCCCGACATTGTGGTTATAATATCACAGCGATTATTGTTGTGTTACGTTCATGAAACTAATGGAACCGGGGCCTGTTTGGTTGATGGCGTCACAATGATGACGTCTGTTTGACTAAAAAATGGAATATAAAAATGCGTAAACTTCTAATTGGTGCAGCCCTCCTCTCCACTGCACTTGCCACCCCTGCTTTCGCGCAGGAAGAAGCACCCTTCACTGGCCCACATATCGAAGCTCTCGTCGGATATGACGATGTCAGCGAAGCCAAAGGCGATCTGATGTATGGCGTATCGGCCGGTTACGACTTTCAATTGGGCGGCGTGATTGCCGGTATTGAGGGCGAATTTGCCGACTCCGATGTCAAGGGCACTGCCAACGACCTCGTCACGACAGGTGACTCGTTCAGCCTGAATACGGACCGTGATCTGTACGTCGGCGCGCGTCTTGGTTTTGCCGTCACGCCGTCAACCATGATCTACGCAAAGGGTGGTTACACCAATGCAAAGTTCGAAGGCCGTTTCGACAATGGCGCAGGCACGATCTTCAACAATGGCGTAACTGCTGACGGCTACCGTCTGGGCGCAGGCGTTGAACAGAAGTTCAACCTGTTTGGACCAAGCGGATTCATCAAGGCGGAATATCGTTATTCCAACTACAAGAATCTCGACATCGGCCAGAATGACTTCGACCGTGAAATCGACGTTGACCGCCATCAGGCAGTCGTCGGCGTGGGCGTGCGTTTCTAGTCTTTAGCAACGCAGCCTCAGGCTGAAATCTGGAACCGCCGGGCGCAATCCCGGCGGTTTCTTTTTGCCTTCCGTCACCTCATGTGGGCATTTTAACCGCTTGTTGATGCTAAGATGTAAAATGTAGTATTATCAGGCAACATGGCCGGTGGACAGGAATGGGCGGCGTCATGCTCCCCGCATCCTCTCCATTGGCCAGGCTGTCATCCGCAAAGGTCCATTGCACCATGACTCGCATGCTCCCGCTGACCCTCATGCTGTCCGCCGCCACTTTCTGGGGTGTCTGGACGCTGTCCGGCCCATCCACGTCAGCGGGCGCGGCCGCCATATCTGCCAGCGCGACCGATCAGGAAACCGCCACTTTCGGCCTTTGCCATAGCGGCGGGGGCGCCAACTGCGTCGTCGATGGCGACACCATCTGGTATCAGGGGACCAAGATCCGCATTGCAGATATCGACACCCCCGAAACGCACGAGCCGCGCTGCCCCGCCGAGGCTGAACTGGGGGCCAAGGCCACCGTCAGGATGCACCAGCTCGTCAACGCAGGTCCCTTCTCGCTGAAGCCAATTGACCGCGACGCAGACCGCTATGGCCGCAAATTGCGCATATTGACGCGCAGCGGCCGGAGCCTTGGCGACATATTGGTCGATGAGGGCCTTGCACGTTATTATGCAGGTGGCCGCCGCAGCTGGTGCTGACCGACGCGCAACAGTCTTTGCATCCTTGTTGACCCCATAAGCCGCCAAGGGCAATCTGCGCCGATGTGCAACCATTACCGCAATATCCCCGGCACGCAGCATCTGCTGCCGACCTGGCGCGAGTTCATCTCGTGGAGCACGCAGGTCACGCCAGCCCCAGATGCCGTTCTGGAAGATGACATCTGGCCCCGGCGCGAGGCGGCGGTGGTCCGCCATTGCGCAGATGCGCGCGGCGCGGTCATCGACCAGATGGTCTGGGGCGTGCCGCTCGTGCTCCCCGGCAAACGCGCAGGCACGACGGTGACCAAGCACATCACCAATGTCCGCAATCTGGAAAGTCCGTTCTGGCGGTCGATGCTCAACAAGCCCGAACAACGCTGCCTCGTGCCCTTCAGCAGCTTTGCCGAACCCGTCATCGGGGCAGGGCGCAGCGAACACTGGTTCCATATCAAGGACCGGCCCATCGCCGCCTTTGCGGGCGTATGGCGCTGGGCAGCAGCAGCGGGGCCAGCGGCGAAGAAGGCAAGCACCGATGACCTGCTGGGCAATCTCGAGGATTCAGGCCAAAGCGAAAGCGCAGAGGCACCGCCACCTGCGAAAGTCTTCGCTTTCCTGACCTGCGCCCCAAATCCGCTGGTCGCGCCGCTTCACCCCAAGGCGATGCCCGTCATCTTGCATGAGGCGGATTATCAGGCGTGGCTGACCGCCGACTGGGTGGAGGCGGCAAAGCTGGTGACGCCATTCCCAAGCCAGCTGATGGCGGTGGAATAGGGGTTTTCCTAGGCTTCCCGCCGACGCCGCCGGCCACAGCGATTTTACAAAGTCACACTAAGGTCTCACCTAAACGGCCTGCGCGCTGCCCCGGGTCAGGCCGAAAAAAGATTTCAGGCGGCGATTTTCTGTGCCGATCGCGGCCGTGGTTACGTCAACGTTTCAAAGAACATTGTCCACTCTCGCGGATCTTATGTCCGATACTCTCAAACGAAATCCTACATTGCAATGATAAATGTCATCGCGGTTGAGTCATCGGGACCGAGCGTCGGCACGCAATTTTGGCGGGGCCAAAAGGCATGCAGTTGCCAGGCGGATGCGCGCAAATGCCGCGATAATGTCGGCCAAGCTGCCAGTGACGCTTAAAATGTGACGGGCAGAAATGGTGCTACCCGCACAAACAGGAAAATCTTGACCTTCCATCGCGTTGGGTTAAATTTCCCGCAAGGCAATCGTTTGGGAGGGTGCGCATGAATCCGAACAAGGCATTGTGGGAAAAAGGTGACTTTACCCGATTGGCTGCGTGCATGCGCGAAAGCGGTGCTGACCTTGTCAGGTCGCTTGGCGTCGGCCCGGGTTTGCGCGTCCTTGATCTGGGCTGCGGTGACGGTACAACCGCCATTCCATCCGCTCAGGCGGGCGCTCAGGTGCTTGGTGTTGATATTGCCAGCAATCTGGTCGCTGCGGGCAATGCGCGCGCGAGCGACCTTGGGCTGGGTAATATATCTTTTCAGGAAGGCGACGCATCGGCGCTCGATGACCTTGCGGATGATAGCTTCGATCTGGTGGTCAGCATCTTTGGCGCGATGTTTGCGCCACGGCCGCAGGATGTGGCGAACGAAATGGTACGAGTCACGAAATCCGGAGGGCGCATCGTGATGGGCAACTGGATCCCAGGTGACCCAACTCTCGTCGCGCAAGTGCTCACCATCAGCGCGGCTTATGCGCCACCGCCGCCCGAAGGGTTCATCAGCCCCATGCTCTGGGGCAAGGACGAAGAGGTTCGGGCGCGCTTTTTGGCTGCGGGCGTTCCCGACGCCCAAATCGCGACATCGCGCGAGATTTATACATTCCGTTCGGATGGCGCCCCACGGCATTTTGTCGACCTGTTCCATACATATTACGGGCCGACGATGAACGCATTCGAGGCTGCCGAAAAGGATGGCCGTGCCGATACGCTGTATGGCGAACTGGTTGCGCTGTATGAACGGGAAAATGTCAGCCGTGATCCGCAACGAACTGAAATTCCGGCTGCGTTCCTGAAGGTGGTCGTCGACGTTCCCTGAGCCCGATTTAGGCGTATAAGACCCAATGGACTTTGCGCATTCCCACCCGGCGAAAGCGGGCGCAGCCTATTTCGCGTTGATCTTCGGTCTTGGCTTCGTCCTTGGTACGCTGCGCGTGCTGTGGCTCGTGCCGATGATTGGCGAGGCAAGAGCTGTGCTGGCGGAACAGCCCGTCATGCTTACCGCAAGCTGGTTTGCCGCGCGCTTGCTGGTCCGGCGATATCATCTGGCGGCGCTGCGGGACAAGGCAATCATGGGGATGATCGCGTTCCTGTTGCTGATGCTTATTGAGGTGACGCTGGCGCGCGTCCTGTTCGGACAGTCGCCCGCCGACTGGCGCACGTCTATTTTAGAGATGCCCGGGATTATTGGCCTAAGCGGACAGATAATGTTTGCGCTGATGCCGTTGATCGTGCCGCGGCGTCGGTCAGCCAGCGAATAACCATCCACCCGCCATCGCAGCGGCGGCGGCGTGCAACGCGGCTGTCTGGTGCAGCTGGCTGCAAAAGGGTTGCTTGCGGGTCTTGTGCCGGAAAATGGCGCGGCCTGCATAAGCGCCGATCGACCCACCGAAAAAGGCCCATGCGAGCAACGTTCCCTCCGATATCCGCCATGCCCCCGCCTCGGCGCGGAGCTTGTCGAGGCCAAACAGCATGAAGGTCATCAGGTTGATGAGCACAAACAAGGCGACAAGGTTGGGCCAGTCGAGGAAGGAAAGGAGCGTCATATCATGCTCGTGCGGTCGGGTCGGCGGCGGGGTTTTCACACCGCCGCGCGTGATTCATTTCACGGCGTTCGCGCCATTTTCAAGCGCCTTCATCGTTGCATCAACCTGCGCCTGGTCCGCGGCTTGATCTTCCGGTGACTGCTCGGCATCGGGGATTGAGCAATAGGCGGTGAGCATGACCGACGCGGCAAACCACAATGCCTTCCAGCGGCTGGCAAAGACGGTTTTGATCGGTGGGCCAAACATGGACGCATCATGCGCGCGGAGGGTTAACAATTGATGTTGGAGTTGGGGCGTACCTAGCGCCGCCCCAATCGGGAAACGATCGTTACGAAAAACGCTGTGGACCAACCCAGCAACAACAGGCCATTAATCCCCTCAATCGCTGCGACAAGTCGCCATGCGGGGTCGATATAGCGGTCGTCAAAACCGATGCCGGCATAGCTGATGGTCGAGAAATACACCGCCGTTTCGAGATTATCGACCGCGCCGATGCCTTCGTACAGAAAGGCGTAGAGCCAGATTTCAGTGCCGTGGAGCACAAACAATGCGCACACCAAAGCCAGCGTAAAGCCCATGGTGCGCAGCGAAAAGCCCGGCACATGGTGCGCGCGTTCCACCTGCACTTCGCCGCGTAACATGAGGCCAAGGATCACCAGTCCCATGCCGTGGATGATGACGGTTATCAACGCCATGATGCTCGACACGAATAGCTGAATGATCATGATGAAGCCTTGCACAAACACCGCAGGGCGTCAAAGCATGATGCCGCTATGTCGCGGCACATTCCATGCAGAACAACGCCTCTGGCACCGCCACAAGCCGGGCAAGCGGGATATCCGCGCCGCATGTCGCGCATTTTCCGTAATGTCCGGCATCAATACGCGCGATGGCGGCAATAACCGCGGCTATTTCACGCGTTATCATCGCATCCTCGCTGGCGAGCGCTTCGTCATCGGCGGCTTCCGTTGCCTGCTCCTCCGAATCCGCATTCATCGGCGCGGTCATTTCCGCTTCGATGCGGATGGCGCGTTGTTCAAGTTCGACAAGCCGTTGCTCCAACGCAATTTTGATCGCAGGCTTATCAGTCACACCGCCACATCGTTGATCATCTCGGCGACCTGATCAAGAATCGCGAGGCGTTCCTTCTTCAAATTCTCCGTGCGGTCGTCTGACGCGGGTTCAATGCCGCTATCAATCCGGTGAATTTCGCGGTTCAATTCGTAATAATGTTCGGCGATCTTGGCAAAATGCTCATTACCGGTTTTCAACATGTGCAACGCTTCGGTAGAATCGGGGAATTCGGCGTGCAGGTCATGGGGGGTATGGGGCATTGCAATGGTTCCCTGTTTGATGTGGAATTTATATTGCCTGCACCCCGCCGCACCAGATTGCATTGCGCCAGATCAAAGTTTGGCGATTTTCCCCATCAGTAATGCGGCTCGCACGCAATGCCGTCACCGTCGCCATCCATATGTTCGCCATAGCCGGGATCGCCGCGATACAAAGGCGCCTTGCCGGCGGCGCGCACTTCGTTGCAGCCGCTGTAGTGGACCGACTGCTCAACTGCGTCGCGCGCCTCTACCTCCTCCTGCGTGATGGCAGGGAGATTGTAGACACCCAAGAAGGTCAGGACGACCAGAGGGGCAGCGGTTTTGATGAATGTGTCGTCGGCCATAAATGTAAAATGGCATGGCGATGGTTAAGGGGAAGTTATGGATAAGGGAATGCTTGCCGCTGGCAAGCAAGCCGCAAAGACGCTTAGTTGTTGTGCCCGCAATTAGAGGCGTATCACCGTCACGCACCGCGAAACAAGTCGGCGGGATGTTGATTAACCTGCACATAAAAAAGCGCCCCGTCTCACTTCTTGTCGAAAGTAAAACAGGGCGCATTTTCGTTTTAATCTGCAAGATGGTGTTTGCGGTTTCCCTACTCCGCCGCAACCCCAGCCTGCTCAAACATATCCATGCCGTCATTTTCCGCGACGATCACCTCGGCGACGTCTTTCTTCTTGCGGCGGTCGAAGCTGTCCCAGACCTGGCCCCAGTCACCGCGGGTGCTGGCTTTGCTGTATTCGGTCGCGCGGGTTTCGAAGAAGTTGGCGTGCTCGACACCGTTCAGCAATGGCGCGAGCCATGGCAGCGGGTGGTCTTCGACCATGTAGATCGGATTGAAGCCCAATTGGCCAAGGCGCCAGTCGGCGATGTAGCGGATGTAGCGCTTGATTTCCTTGGCGGTCATGCCGGGGACGGGGCCCATTTCGAAGGCGAGATCGATGAAATTGTCTTCCAGACGGACAACCTTCTGGCAGCAATCGATGATGTCTTCCCGGACCGCCTTGGTCAGGCAGCCACGCTCCGCGCAGAATGCGTGGAACAGCTTGGTGATGCCTTCGCAGTGTAGGCTCTCGTCGCGGACCGACCAGGAGACGATCTGCCCCATGCCCTTCATCTT
>JANMJX010000035.1:0-2105 GCA_031371575.1 Sphingomonadales bacterium | reverse complement strand
TGATCCTACATTGGATGTTGGCATCCGCGATTTTCCGGTAAGCGGGCCGGATGCAGGGCGGTTGAACCGCGACAATTTCACGATGACAACAATTGGCGTTAGCCAGCAGTTCATCAATCCAGCGAAACGCCGCGCCCGTGCTGCAAGGGCTGGCGCGGACATTGGCATTGCCGAAGCCGGGGTTGAGGTCGAGGCGCGGAACGTCCGCTTGGAAACCGCGCTTGCTTGGGTCGATCTCTATTACGGACAGCGACAACTCGACCAACTCAAATTGCTCGATGAGAGCTTAAATTCTCTACAATCAACTGTCACGGCCCGATTAACTTCGGGCAGCGCGCGGCCATCACAATCCCTCGAACCGGATCAGTTGCGCGCAGAAGTCAGCGACCGGCGCATTGCGCTAGTAGCAGAAATTGCAAAAGCAAAAGCAAGGCTGGCACGCTATACTGGTGATTCTGATCCGTCAGTTACAGGCGCACCGCCTGAATTAACAATCAACCGCGGCGCGCTTCTCGCAGGCGTCGGCGAGTTGCCAAGCCTGCACGCGCTCGATGCGCAAACCGCAGCGATGGACGCGGAAACCCGGCTTGCCCGCGCCGACAAGACACCTGATTGGAAAGTCAGCGCCTCTTACGGTCGCCGCGAGCCTAATTTTGGCGACCTGGTGTCGGTTGGCGTGTCGATTGACCTGCCGCTGTTCGGAAAAAAACGCCAAGACCCCAAGATAGCGGCACGCGCAGACGAAGCCGAACGTGCGCGCTTCGACCGAATGGCTGGAGAGCGCGAAGCGATTGCGGCGCTGGAAGGCGATTTGGCCGAACACGCCATGCACCATGCGCGTCTGGAAAATGCACGCGACAATCTGGTTCCGCTCGCTCGAAAGCGGGCAAAGCTTGATTTTGACAGCTATGGTGCTGGCACGGTCGATCTGGGAACAGCTTTGCTGGCAACGCTCACGGTAGCCGAAGCCGAAGTCGATCTGCTCGTCCGCGAAGCCGAAGTTACCCGGGACGCTATTCGTATCAACATGACTTATTCAGGATATCGGCCATGATCAACACGACACATGCAGCACCTAATTTTGCAAAGTGGCGTGCTGGAATCCTGGCGGCGACCCTGATTGCAGGCGGCGGCGGATATTATTTGGGCCTGCGCGGCAATACTCCCGCTGAGACCACGACAAGCGCCGATGGCCGTGAAGTGCTCTATTACTATGACCCGATGTTTCCGCAGCAAAAGTTCGACAAGCCTGGCAAATCGCCGTTCATGGATATGGAGCTCGAACCTAAATATGCTGACGGTGGCGGCGCAGCGGCGGGTGCTACAGCTGGTGTAAGTATCGACCCTTCGGCGATGCAGAATTTGGGCATCCGGGTCGTGGCCGCTCAAATGGGAAGTCTCGCTGCAACCCTCAATGTTACTGGTAGCGTCGATTTCAATCAACGTGACGTAGCAATCATTCAGGCGCGCTCGGGTGGTTTCGTTTCTCGCGTCTATGCCCGCGCACCCGGCGATATTGTGCGCGCAGGCGCGCCGATTGCCGACGTGCAATTACCCGAATGGGGCGGCGCGCAGACGGAGTTTCTGAGCGTCAAACGCCTTGGTCGCGCTGGTCTCACATCCGCCGCACGGCAAAGGCTGCGGTTGATGGGAATGTCGGAGGGGTTGATTTCCAGCGTTGAACGTAGTGGACGGACAAATGGAACAACCACGATCACTTCGCCGATTTCCGGCGTGATCCAGTCGTTGGATGCGCGTGCTGGAGTGACTTTAAGTCAAGGCCAAACCTTAGCGCAAGTGACAGGACTTGGCACGGTTTGGCTCAATGCCGCTGTTCCGGAAGCCCAAGCAGGTGCGGTGCGTATTGGGCAAAATGCCAGCGCCACGCTCACCGCGTTTCCAGGCGAGACATTTGGTGGACGGATCATTGCCATACTGCCAACTGCACAAGCCGATAGCCGCACGCTCACCGTCCGTATCGAGCTTACCAATCGTGGCGGCAGGCTTCGTCCCGGCATGTTTGCAAATGTGGCGCTTGGCGGTGACGCAAAGCCAGCGCTGCTGGTACCAAGTGAGGCCGTCATCCGCACCGGCACGCGAACTAT
>JANMJX010000011.1:0-25309 GCA_031371575.1 Sphingomonadales bacterium | reverse complement strand
CGGACGTTCCGCATCGACCATTATCTGGGCAAGGAAACCGTCCAGAATCTGATGGCGTTGCGCTTTGCCAACATGCTGTTCGAACCGCTGTGGAACGCCAATGCCATTGCACATGTGCAAATCACCGTCAGCGAGACCGTTGGCCTTGAAGGCCGGGCTGGTTTTTACGACGACACAGGCGCGCTGCGGGACATGGTGCAAAACCACATGCTGCAACTGCTCGCGCTCATCGCGATGGAACCGCCTGCCAGTCTGGATGCGACAGCCATTCGCGACGAGAAGGTAAAGGTTTTACGCGCGTTGCGCCCGGTGGTTGAGGGCAATGTTGTCACAGGCAGATATACCGACGGCGCTGTCAATGGTGATGCTGTCAAGAGCTATGAAAGCGATCTGGGCAAACCATCGGACACCGAAACCTTCGTTGGGATCAAGGCCTATGTCGACAACTGGCGCTGGCAAGGGGTGCCGTTTTTCCTGCGCACCGGAAAACGCCTGCCCGAGCGGCGCAGCGAGATTGTCATTCAATTCAAGCCGGTCCCACACAACGTGTTCAAGGACCGTGGCGGAAAGCTTGAAGCAAATACGCTCGTCATCCGTCTGCAGCCCGAGGAATATGTGCGGCTGTTGGTGATGGCGAAAGAGCCTGGTCTCGACCGTGGCGGGGTCACCTTGCGCGAAGTTCCATTGGATCTGTCGCTGACGGCTGCCTTTGCCGGGTCGCGTCGGCGCATTGCATATGAAAGGCTGCTTCTCGACCTCATAGAAGGCGACCAGACGCTGTTTGTGCGCCGGGATGAGGTTGAGGCCCAGTGGACCTGGATCGATGCCATACGGGCTTTGTGGAGCGCTACAGCATTGAAACCTAAGGCCTATGGTGCGGGCAGCTGGGGCCCCAATGCTGCAATCGCTCTGACCGAACGCGATGGGGTAAGCTGGCATGAGTGAATTGCACGAAACCGTCGAAGCCGTGACCGCCCGCATTGTTGCGCGGTCGAAGCCCGGGCGTCAGGCCTATCTGGACCTGATATCGAAGCAGCGCGACGCAGGTTTGAACCGCACGGCGTTAAGTTGCGGCAATCTGGCGCACGGCTTTGCCGCGAGTGGCGACGACAAGGCGGTCATTCGCGATGGCAAGGCAATGAATATCGGCATCGTTAGCGCGTATAACGACATGCTGTCCGCACATCAGCCTTATGGCCGTTACCCGGAACAGATGAAAATCTTCGCCCGCGAAGTTGGCGCGACGGCGCAAGTGGCGGGATCCACACCAGCGATGTGCGACGGGGTAACGCAGGGCCAGGATTCGATGGAGCTGTCTTTGTTCAGCCGCGATGTCATCGCAATGGCAACCGCCGTCGGCCTCAGCCACGGCATGTTCGAGAGCGTCGCCATGCTGGGCATTTGCGACAAGATTGTCCCTGGTCTTCTGATCGGCGCATTACGGTTTGGGCATTTGCCGACAATCCTTGTGCCAGCAGGGCCAATGCCGTCGGGCTTGGCCAACAAGGAAAAGCAGCGCGTCCGCCAGCTATATGCCGAGGGCAAGGTGGGCCGTGCCGAATTGCTCGAGGCGGAGGCTGCATCCTATCATAGCGCCGGCACCTGCACATTTTACGGGACTGCAAATTCCAACCAGATGATGATGGAAGTCATGGGCCTGCATATTCCGGGCGCTGCCTTCATCAACCCCGGCACGAAGCTGCGCACCGAGCTCACGCGAGCGGCGGTCCATCGGTTGACCGAGATCGGATGGGAAGGCGACGATTACCGGCCCCTGGGGCGCTGCATCGACGAAAAGGCTATCGTCAATGCCTGTGTCGGTTTGCTCGCAACTGGCGGGTCAACGAACCATGCGTTGCATATTCCGGCCATTGCGCGTGCAGCGGGCATCATCATCGACTGGGAAGATCTCGATCAATTGTCCTCTGCAGTGCCATTGATTGCGCGTGTCTATCCCAATGGCTCCGGCGATGTGAACCATTTCCACGCGGCGGGCGGAATGGGCTTTGTTATTCGTGAACTGATTGACGCAGGCCTCCTCCATCGTGACATCATGACCGTCGCGGGGGAAGACCTGGCGGATTATGGGCGTGAGCCGGTGCTGGAAAATGACATGCTCATATGGCGGGATGCGCCAGCGATCACGGCGGATGACTCAATGCTGCGTCCGCCATCTGCGCCGTTCAGCCCGGATGGCGGGATGCGCCTTGTCACAGGCAATCTTGGCCGCGCGACTTTCAAGACCAGCGCGGTTGACCCGGCGCGCTGGACCATAGAAGCCCCTGTACGCGTTTTCGACGATCAGAATCACGCACTCGCCGCGTTCAAGGCAGGCGAGCTGGAACGTGACGTGATTGTCGTGATCCGCTTTCAGGGACCAGCAGCCAACGGAATGCCCGAATTGCACAAGCTTACGCCGCCTTTGGGTGTTCTGCAGGACAAGGGCTTTAACGTGGCTCTGGTGACCGACGGGCGCATGTCCGGCGCGTCGGGTAAAGTGCCTGCGGCGATCCACCTTAGCCCTGAGGCGGCGCGTGGCGGGGCCATAGCCAAGCTTCAGGATGGCGACATCGTCCGCTTATGCGCAACCACCGGCGCATTGTCGGTGCTGGTCAGCGACGATGTCTGGGCAGCCCGTGCACCGGCACAGCAACCTGTCCAGCAAATGGGCACGGGGCGCGAGCTGTTTGCGTTGATGCGCGCAACGGCAGACGAGGCGGAGAAAGGCGGGTCGGCGATGTTGGCGGCTGCTGGACTATGACAGCGGTCGTTGCAGTCGATATCGGCGGAACGCACGCCCGATTTGCCCTTGCCGAAGTCGAAGGCGGCCGAGTGACTGGCTTGGAAGAAGCGGTCACATTAAAAACAGCCGAACATGCGAGTTTCCAGACGGCGTGGCAGGAATTCGAACGCCTCAGTGGCGCGCCGCTTCCCCGCGCGGCAGCCATTGCAATCGCCGGACCCGTGGACGCCGACATCATCAAGCTTACAAACAACCCATGGATCATCCGACGTTCGCTCGTATGCGAAAAGCTGGGCGTGGACAGTTTCGTCATCGTCAATGATTTCGGGGCGGTGGGGCATGCGGTGGCCCAGGCGGGACCTGAGCATTTTCAGCATCTGACCGGGCCGGAACAGGATTTCGCGATTGAGGGTACATTAAGCATCATCGGCCCTGGAACGGGTCTTGGTGTTGCGCATGTCTGGCGTAAGGGCAGCGATTACCATGTGCAGGCGACTGAGGGGGGGCATATCGATTTTGCGCCGCTCGACGCGATTGAGGACGCCGTCCTCGCGCGGTTGCGCAAACGCTACCGCCGCGTGTCAGTCGAGCGCGTAGTTTCGGGACCTGGTCTTGTCGATCTCTATGAAACGCTGGCAGCAATCGAAGGACGGGCGGTGCAGCAATTTGATGACAAGACGTTATGGCAAATGGGCATGTCGGGCGACGATAGCCTCGCGGCCGCAGCCGTTGATCGCTTCTGTCTGTCGCTTGGCAGTGTCGCGGGGGATATCACACTTGCGCAAGGCGGATTTGCCGGCGTTGTGATCGCTGGTGGTCTGGGCTTGCGCATTAAAGACAGTCTGGTGCGGTCAGGCTTTGCAGAACGCTTCCGGGCCAAGGGCCGCTTTGAAGGGTTGATGTCTGGTATTCCTGTTAAGCTGATCACCCACCCGCAGCCCGGCCTGTTTGGTGCAGCCGCCGCTTATGCCCAGCAACATCTCTGAGAAAGACCGCACATGACACATGTTGAGGAAATCATGCGCACTGCGCCAGTCATCCCAGTTCTGGTCATTGAGGATGCCGCGCATGCCGGAGTCATTGCCGAGGCTCTGGTCGCTGGCGGGCTTCCCGTGCTGGAGGTAACCTTGCGCACGGCGGCGGCTCTGGACGCAATAGTGGAGATGAAAAATGTTCCTGGCGCCATTGTGGGAGCGGGGACTGTCGTTGATGTACCTGGATTGGACAGCGCCATTGCGGCAGGCGCAGAATTCATTGTCTCGCCGGGACTGACGGACAATCTGGGCAAGGCCGCCATTTCGAAAAAAATTCCATTTTTGCCGGGTGTCGCGACCGCCGGCGATATCATGCGCGGGCTTGACTTGGGTCTGACGCATTTCAAATTCTTCCCTGCCGAAGCCAATGGCGGTCTGCCGGCGCTCAAGTCGCTCATCGGCCCATTTGGGCAATGCAAATTTTGTCCGACAGGTGGCATAAAGCTGGACACTGCGGCCGAATGGCTGGCGGTTTCTGAAATTTTATGTGTTGGCGGAAGCTGGCTTGTTGGTAAAGGCGTTCCCGATAGCGCCGCGATTGAATCGGCAGCGCGTGCCGCATCGGCATTACGGAAGTAACGGAGACGCATGATTTATGGCCGAAGAAATCGAATGGTGGGATTTTGATGCTGCGGAAGATTTGATCGACGCAGTTGTCGGGGATGTAAGTTTCATTATCGAAAGCGCGCTGGACGCCCGTGGTCAGGCACTCGTCGCGTTTCCCGGGGGTGCGACTCCAAAGCCCATTTTGGAAAAGCTGGCCCAAGCGAATATCCGCTGGAAGAGCGTAACCATCATTCCGACTGATGACCGGCTCGTGCCTGTGGACAATCCATTGTCCAACGTTGCGATGATTGCCAAAATCTTCATTCCAAAAGGCGCGCGAGTTTTGCCGATAGCCAGCGATGCTGCCGATTATAAATTGGCGGGTGGAGCCGCAAATGCGCGCCTGGCCGATCTGCATTGGCCGCCCGATCTTGTGTGGCTTGGCATGGGGGCTGATGGTCACACGGCATCGATATTCCCCGGGCCTGATATGGAGTCAGCTATTGAGGCGAATAAAGAGGTGCGCGCAGTCGGGGTTGCACCTGACCCATTGCCCCCCGAAGCACCCGTGAACCGTGTGACCTTGACGGGATCAGCCATTGGCTTGGCCCGAACGGCCATCATCGTCATTAACGGGTCAAAAAAGCGGGACGTGCTAGAATCTGCGATCGAGCAGGGTCGCAAATCTCCTTATCCGATAGGCCGGATACTCGATAAAATCGTTGTTCCGGTGGACATTTACTGTCTCGATGACTGAGTTAGACTCTGCGCAATTTACCGGGATTGGCGGTTCGGTTTAGCTTTCTCAGATGGTTGGGAATATCCAGCTCTGACATCCCTACGGGCTTGCGCACGTCTTTTGGATTGATGGGATGGTTGAACGCTATACCGATCCGCCCGTCAGTCACCCAGGCAACGTGACCGCTGAGCCAGCCGATTTTATGGAGATTGACTTCCACGTGGTCGCCAAGCGAAACGACTACTGGGATTTCCGCCATCAGCCCGCCTGCTGACAAATTTCGTATACGCACCTCGCGCTCTTCCCCGGTGTTCGGAAAACGCAAAACTGCCTTGAGCAAAAGACTATCGCGACCCATGCCGCGCTTCGCAACGGACAATTTTTTATCGCTCAATGAGTCATTCATGTTGCAGCACCAAGCACAAAATTGGGGTCAATTGATGCTTTGACTCTGGCACCCAAACATCGACAAAAGGTTAATGGGCGAAAGTATTTTCCCACTTTTCCGCCAGATATTAACCAAATTTTCTAAACAAAGGCCGTTCAGTCGTCCCTTGAAACGCGCTCTTGACGCTCGTGTCTCTCTTGGGCTTCTAAAGTCATGGTGGCGATCGGCCGGGCACGAAGCCGGGCCAGAGAAATCGGCTCACCCGTCACCTGACAATAGCCATATTCACCTTCGCTTATGCGGCGAAGTGCTGCATCAATCTTGGCAATAAGCTTGCGTTGGCGGTCGCGAGTCCGAAGCTCGATTCCCCAGTCGGTTTCGCTGGAGGCGCGGTCGTTTAAGTCCGGTTCGCGCATTGGGCCGTCTTGAAGCTGGTTTAGCGTTCCTTGCGCTTCCGCCAGTATACTATTTTTCCAGTCAACAAGCTGCTTTTCAAAGTAGCGCAATTGCCGTTCGCTCATAAACGGTTCATCGTCACCAGGAACATATGACGGATCGAGATTAAAGTCGGAGATACTTATTTCTCCGTTGGTATCTTGAGGCTTGGCGCTCGCGCCCATTGTAATTCCTCCACCCCTGGCCGGCCATCGAAACGAATACGCCTGCGTCTGTCCACTCCCGCGGCGCTATAGACTCGGGCCATATGCGGCACAAGCGCCAAATGTAACGCGGTCCGTACAATTTGACAAAAGTTGTGGAAACGACCCAAAATGAGAAATGGCAACCAGGCCGTGGCAAAAATTAAAATCGCTAACATTCGGAAAATTTACTGTTTTTCGTCTATCTGTTAAAGGAAGATGGTTAATGCAAAGTGCGTTTACCGTCACGCTTTTTGGCTATTATTGAGGATGCGGAAGTTTGAGGCAGGACATGTTTTCCAAGGGAAATGGACAGCTGGTCGCGCCATGGAACCGTGCAGGATGTCGTGCGACGGACTTCAGGTTAGGAAGACCTTTTTCGTTGCGGAACGAAGACTTGCGCGGCATAGCCTCGCATCATGCATGACCTGAAGTATATCCGCGAAAATCCGCAAGAATTTGATGCCGCCCTCGTTCGCAGGGGTACGCCACCCGTTGCTTCTTCGATAGTCGCATTGGATGAAAATCGTCGATTGATTTTGACGGAAATGCAAAACGCGCAGGCCCGCCGAAACGAGGCATCGAAAGCAATTGGCGCGGCAATGGGCAAAGGCGACACAGAGTTGGCTGACAAGCTTAAGGCGGAGGTTGCGCAACTCAAAGAGACTTTGCCACTGCTGGAAGAACGCGAACGTCTGGCCGGAGCAGATCTCGACGCATTGCTTGCGGGTCTGCCGAACCTGCCATTCGCAGATACGCCAGACGGTGCCGACGAATCCGATAATGTAGAGATCTCGAATTGGGGTGCCCCGCGCCAGTTTGAATTTCCTCCGCGCGACCATGCAGATGTTGGCCCCGCACTTGGCTTGGACTTTGAGACCGGGGTCGCCATTTCGGGGGCGCGGTTCACGTTCATGCGTGGCCAAATGGCGCGGCTTAATCGCGCACTTGGACAATTCATGCTGGATTACCAAACCGCACAGCGTGGCTACACCGAATGCGCAACGCCTTATCTGGTCCGTCAGGAATCGCTGTTTGGAACGGGACAACTTCCCAAATTTGCCGAAGACAATTTTCAGACAACCGATGGTCGTTGGCTCATCCCGACCGCTGAAGTGTCGCTGACCAACAGTGTTCGTGAACAGATCTTGGACGAAAGCGCGCTGCCGATAAGATTGACCGCGTTGACGCCTTGTTTCCGTTCGGAGGCTGGCGCGGCGGGCCGCGACACAAAGGGGCTGATCCGGCAGCACCAATTTGAAAAGGTCGAACTGGTGTCTATCGTCCGCCCGGAAGACAGCGCTACAGAACATGAGCGTATGGTCGAAAGCGCCGAAGGCATTTTGCAGGCGCTTGAGCTGCCGTACCGCAAGATGTTGTTATGTACGGGCGACATGGGCGCAAGCGCGCGCCGGACCTACGACCTTGAGGTGTGGTTGCCGGGGCAGGGTTTGTATCGTGAAATTTCAAGCTGCTCCAATTGTGGCGACTGGCAAGCCCGGCGGATGAATACGCGGTACCGCCCGTCAGAAGGTAAGGGCAATGTGTTCGTGCACACCTTGAACGGGTCAGGTCTTGCCGTTGGACGTACGCTCGTTGCAGTCCTCGAAAATCATCAGCAGGCCGACGGCAGTGTCGAAGTTCCTGCTGCCTTGCTTCCCTATATGGGCGGTCTTACCACATTGGAGGCCTTGGCCTGATGCGCATATTGCTCACCAACGACGACGGCGTACATGCGCCTGGCCTTAAAGTATTGGAAGCTATTGCGCGTTCGATCAGCGACGATGTCTGGATTGTCGCGCCCGCGGATGAAAATTCGGGCGCTGGCCATTCACTTACGCTGACCAAACCGGTCCGTATTCGTGAGCATGGTGAAAAGCATTACTCTGTTGCCGGTACGCCAACAGATTCGGTCATGCTGGGTATTGGCGTCATCATGAAGGATGCCAAGCCTGACCTTATTTTGTCCGGCGTCAATCGCGGTGCCAATCTAGGCGATGATATTACATATTCAGGCACGGTCTCTGCAGCGATGGAAGGCGCGCTGGCCGGTATCCGATCCATCGCGCTTAGCCAAGTCTACAGCAAAGAAGGCATGGCCGATGCCGTGCCGTTTTCCGCGGCAGAAGCGTGGGGCGAACGGGTACTTCGGCCGCTCATTGAAATGCCATTCATGCTGCGCACATTGACGAATATCAATTTCCCTCCTCTGCTGCCGCAGGATGTAAAGGGCATCAAGGTCGCGCGACAGGGCTTTCACGATTACAGCCGCGGTTCCATCGTCAAAGGCACTGATCCACGGGGCTACGATTATTATTGGTTTGGCTTGCATGGCATGTTGCACACCCCCGGTCATGATACGGATCTTGAAGTCATCGACGACGGATATATTGCCGTCACACCGCTGCAGCTGGATTTGACGCACCGCGAATCTTTGGCCACATTAACGCAAGCATATAGAGGATAAGGGGCCGGCAATGCGGTTAAAGCTGATGGTAACAGGTTTAACCTTTCGCTTAGCCGCTTATGCGCCGTTCAATCCTTAGGCTGGATGCCCGGTAATGGCAGATCCCCAGAAACCCTATAAATTCAAGGTCGCATTGCGCCGCGCCAGCAAGTTACCGGTGTGGGCAGACGTTTTGCTGCGCCTGTCCTCGGCGTTCTTCCTTATTTTTCTGGTAATCATCATTCACTGGTTTGATCGCGCCGGTTTAAAGGACAATCATGACGGGGTGATCAGTTTTCTCGATGTTGTGTATTTTACCATGATATCAGTCACAACGACCGGATTCGGGGATATTGCGCCGATATCGGATCGATCGCGTTTTATTGAAGCGATCATTGTCACGCCGGTCCGGATTGCCGTCATCTTCATTTTTGTAGGCACTGCCTATAATTTTGTCATCAAACGCAGCTGGGAAAAATGGCGCATGAAAAAGATTCAGCAAACCTTGACTGGGCATATCGTTACCTTGGGGTTCGGTGTCAGCGGAGCTCAAGCCGTCACGGAACTCATTAAACGTGGGACCGACCCCAAGGATATTGTCGTAGTTGACCGCAGCGAGGAGCGGCTGAGTGAGGCTGAGGACCTTGGGTGCAACATTTTATGCGGTGATGCTACGCGGGATGAAATTTTGAATGCAATCCGCATCAAACAGGCATCATCGGTCATAGTGTCGGCGGGGCGGGATGATGCGTCAATCCTCATGGTTCTGACCGTCCGCCATCTGTCTCCGAACGTTCCCATAAGCGTGGTCATCCGCGCAGACGACAATGAACTGCTCGCGCGACAGGCCGGCGCCACCACAGTGATCAATCCTGTTAGTTTTACAGGGCTGCTACTGGCAAGCTCGTGCCATGGGGAGCATATTTCAGAATATCTCACCGATCTTGCATCGGTGGGCGGCGAGGTTCTGATCAGGGAACGGACGGTTTCGCCGGGGGAAGTTGGCAAAAGCCTGCGTGACTTGCCCGATGGCATTGGCTTGCGGATTTACCGCAATGGCATGAACTTCGGATTCTGGCAGACGGAGGCCCACAAGCTTGAGGCAGGGGATCTGCTGGTGCAGATCATCCCGTCAAAACGTTAATGCCCAAGCAACAGGAAAACCAAGCCCATCGCAGCATAAAATACTACCCAATATCCGGCATCAATTGCAAAAAGGCGCCCTGATTTACGCGAAAACAGGTAATTGGTGCCGATCGCCGGAATGATATAGCCAAGCGAAATGCCCGTCGAGATCATGATCGTTGCACGAGCGCTCGTGTCAAAAAACGCGAGCAAATGGCCAAGAAACACTGCCGAAAGTACCGAAAAGGCAAAGGTCAGCCCATAGATCTTGAGCATATTTCCGGCCCTTAGTTGCGCTTCGGTAAAACCATTTTCTGCCATCCAGGCTTTGCCGAACAAAGGGCCATACCAAAGCCCACCAATCAAAAAGCCGGTCGCTGCGGCGACCAAGATCGCCAATAGATTTGCGTTTGCCACGGAATTTTCCTCCTGAAAAATGGTCCTATGCGCATGCGCTTGTTCGCTGGCCGTGACAAGCCTGTCGAAACCCGCTATGCGGCCCGCCATCATGGCAACAGTAATCAAAGCAGCGCCGAAGGTCGGCATGGTATCGCTCGGCTGCCCCAAGGCGCTCGTCGACAGCGAACGCATCCTCACCAAATTGCGGGCAGATGGCTATGGCCTTTCCCCCGATTATGCTGGCGCCGACGTTGTATTGGTCAACACTTGCGGTTTTCTGGACTCGGCAAAGGAAGAGAGCCTCGAGGCCATTGGCGAAGCTATTGCTGAAAACGGTCGCGTGATTGTGACCGGATGCATGGGCAACGAGGCTGATGTCATTCGCGCGCGTTTTCCGGGAGTATTAGCTATCACGGGCGCGCATCAATATGAGGCCGTTGTGTCGGCTGTCCATGAAGCGGCGCCTCCGACACGCGGGGCTTTTGTCGATTTGGTCCCCGAAGGTGGTTTGAAGCTCACGCCGCGCCATTACAGCTATTTGAAGATATCCGAAGGCTGCAACCATAGCTGCGCGTTCTGCATCATCCCGTCGCTGCGCGGGAAACTTGCTAGCCGCAGGATTGATGCCGTGTTGCGCGAAGCGGAAAAACTTGTCTCTGCAGGTACCAAGGAACTTCTTGTCATTTCGCAGGACACTTCGGCTTATGGCGTCGATACGCGCCATGAACCACGCGAGTGGAAGGGGCGTCAGGTGCGGGCGCACATGACTGACCTTGCACGCGAGCTTGGCGGTCTGCGGACCAGCGATGGCGTCGCGCCATGGGTCCGGCTGCATTATGTCTATCCCTATCCGCATGTTGATGATGTCATTCCGTTGATGGCGCAAGGATATCTGACGCCCTATCTCGACATCCCGTTCCAGCACGCAGCACCGAATGTCCTGAAGGCCATGAAGCGGCCGGCAAATGAAGCGAAGGTCCTTGAACGTATCCGCAAGTGGCGCGACATTGCGCCCGACATTGCCATCCGTTCGAGTTTTGTCGTCGGTTTCCCAGGCGAAACCGAATCCGATTTCGAATATCTGCTCGATTGGCTGGAAGAGGCTCAACTTGACCGCGTGGGTGCCTTCCGCTTTGAACCGGTAGACGGGGCGCAAGCCAACAACTTGCCAAATCCCGTGCCGGAAGACGTGAAAGAAGAGCGTTTCCAGCGGATCATGGCGAAAACGGCCGCGATCAGCGCAGCCAAGCTTGCCGCAAAGGTCGGACGTCATATCCCGGTCATCATCGACGAAGTAGGCTATCCAGACGAAGACAATAGCATTGGCGCCACTGGACGGTCGCAGGCCGACGCGCCCGAGATTGACGGTCACGTCTATCTGCGCGACGTCGCTCCGACCTTAAAGGCAGGTGATGTCGTTATTGCCACGATCGAAGACGCCGATGAACACGATCTGTTTGGCGTCGTCGCCTGATCTGAATCAACTCTTTCTAGGCGGCAGTGGGAAAAATCCGGACGTACGTGCGACATAAGCGGCATATTCCGGCCGTGTTTTCTTCATGCCTTTTTCAAGCAAAGGCTTGCCTGACCATCGGGTCAAGGTGAAGGTCAGGAAAATGGGGCCAATAATGCTGATCCATCCAGCAAGGCCTGTTTCGCAGGCAACCAGCCAGATGCCCCACCATGTGCACGCATCGCCAAAATAATTGGGGTGACGCGTGTAGCGCCACAGGCCCGTATCAAGCACTTTGCCCTTGTTTGCAGGATCGGCGCGAAACCTGTTCAACTGGGCGTCACCCACCGTTTCAAACAAAATGCCGATGAGTGCGACGACGGTACCCAAAAATGCGAGCGGGCCAACGACGGTGCGGCCACCATCGCTTGCCCAGATACCAAGTTGTGCAGGCAGGCACGTGATAAACAGCAAGGGAGCCTGAGTCAGGAAAACAGAGAGTAGCGATGTTTTTGACCAGCTCCAACCCTTCTTTTCCATGACACTGCCCATGATTTTTGCATAGCGTGGGTCTTCGCCATGCGCGCGCCACCGCGACCACAGATGCAAGGAAAGTCGCATGCCCCAAATTGTGGTTAGGCCAAGAAGCAAATGCGAGCGAACGCCGGGCGATCCCGACTGGGCCCATGTGGCCCATGCCAAAAGCACCATGCCAAATGCCCAAAATGCATCGATAAATGACACATCGCGAATTTTAACCGAATATGCCCACAGCGCCAAAATCACAACAAGCAGGGCGACCGCATTAATCAGCAAATTGGTAGCGATGTCGCTCATATCTGGTCCTTTGCAAATATCTCAGTCATGCCTTTTGCCGGATGCTTAGGCTGAACCTTAGCATAGATTTCCGCAACCTTTGCCATGTCCGCTCTATAGTCGCCGGTGGGCCAAATTGCGGGGCCCAGACCGCCTGTTTTCGTTCCATAATCCATCATTCCGACAACCAAAGGAACCCCTGCACCCAGTGCGATATGATAAAAGCCGGTTTTCCACGCCTTGACACTTCCACGGGTTCCCTCCGGCGCAATGGTAAGCATGAATTCCTCTCGGCGTCCAAATTCATCGATCATTTGCTGAACATAATTGCGGTTGGAATTCCGGTCGACCGGAACACCACCCATGTCCAGCATGAAGTTGGTGAACGGCCATCGAAAAAGCGAAGTCTTTGCCATGAAATGCGGTCGGATACCCAATTCGTCAGTCAGGCCTAAAAAATAAACGAAATCCCAATTACTGGTGTGCGGCGCCGCGATCAGCACAAATTTGCGAGGTTCTGGCACGACACCATGCGCCCGCCAACCGCCCCGCTTGTAAAGGCCCACCAGCACCCGTCTGAAAAGCCGGGACAGCCAGCTTGGCTGGCGCTCAGTCAACGACATTAATGTATTCCTCCCCTATCGCCCACATAGCGACCTTGCCCCCCATTTCAAACGGCTTGTTTCGCAAATACGCAACCGCTAGGCGTTCGGACGCAATAAAAACCATAGCGGGAAATAATATGTCGCAACACGCGCGCGGTGCCATTCCAGTGATTTCGTCAACCGGACTGTTCACACCGCCAGATATCATTAGCAATGAAGAGTTGGTTGCGAGTTTTAATGCTTATGCCGACCGCTACAATGCAGCTCATCCAGACGCAGAACCGCTCACACACAGTTCGGTTGATTTTGTCGAAAAGGCGAGTGGCATCAAGTCGCGACATGTGATCGACAAAAGGGCAATTGTTGATCCGGACATCATGGAGCCGCGCTACCCGGAGCGACCCAATGACCAGATATCGTTAATGGCGGAAATCGGTGTTGCGGCGTGCCGTGACGCCCTTCAAAGCGCTGGCCGCGACATCAGGGACGTTGACGCCGTATTGTGTGCCGCGTCAAATATGCAGCGCGCTTATCCCGCCATGGCAGTGGAAATCCAGCATGAGCTTGGTATGCAGCGTGGCTTTGGCTTTGATATGAATGTGGCTTGCTCATCCGCCACATTTGGCATTCAAACTGCGGCAGACTACATCAGAAGCGGAAACGCACGCTCGGTACTGGTGGTAAATCCGGAAATAACATCTGGGCACCTAAATTGGAGGGATCGTGACAGCCATTTCATCTTCGGTGACGTTGCGACAGCCATTTTGATTGAAGCCAAAGACCTTGCACCCGCCCAACATTGGGAAATTCTTGGGACACGTTTAAAAACGCAATTTTCGAACAATATCCGCAACAATTTCGGATTTCTAAACCGTGCCGCAGGTGAGGGGCCAATTGATCAAAGCGGGCCGCGAAACCACAAATTGTTTGTTCAGGAAGGGCGGAAAGTTTTTAAAGAAGTTGTGCCCATGGTTGGTCAGATGATCACAGAGCATGCCGAGAGCTTGGGACTATCCGGGTCAGATTTACGCCGGATGTGGCTGCATCAGGCTAATACGGGTATGAACAGGCTCATTGCGCAACGGGTTCTCGGACACGAAGCAAGCGAGGATGAGAGCCCTACGGTGTTGGACACTTATGCCAACACATCAAGCGCTGGATCAATTATTGCATTCCACAAACATAATCAGGATTTGGATGCGGGTGACATTGGGTTAATCTGCTCATTCGGTGCTGGATATTCAGCCGGATCGGTATTTCTGCGCAAAATAGCCTGAACTCCTAGTTGGTTATGGCCGGATGTTTGCGCGCGATATGCTCGAAAACCGATTGATGTAGGGGACTGGCGAACTCGCAGCCATAAATTGTACCGTGATTCCACGCAATGCGCGCCGCAAGACTTGTAAAGTCTGGAATTGTCAGGAAGATATTCTTGCCTACCTCGATATGATTGCCGGTTTCAAATCGAAATCCTGTACGCGACAGATCGAGCACAGAAACCTTGAATTTCTGCCCCACGCCAAGTCGTAAATCAGCGAGCATCTGCACAGCATTTCGCTCTGCAAGACGATTGTCGGCCGACGGTTTAAGGTCGGAACGCTCCTGTTCTACGGACATGACCATAAACGGTTTCCAAAGGGACTTCGTTCCGTTTTACGGCAATTTAGCCAGAAAATTTACGTTAAGATTCAGTATTTGGTTAAAAAAATATCACCCATTCTTTTCAACTGACGGCACGGAGCCGGCACGTTGAAGCTGGGGGTATCGCTTCAAGATGTCCTCGAATATGGCTAAATGTAATTTTGATGTAAATTCACAGCCATAGATTGCATCCTGAGACCAGACCACACGCGCTTTGAGTTGATTATAGCCTGGCAATTTCAGAAATATGGCACGGCCTGAATATATAAACGAACTGCTTTGGACTCGAAAGCCGGCCTGGGAAAGTTCTACAACCTCCACAATCTGCCTTCCGCCGCCATGTTCGCGAATACTTGCCTGTATCGTGACCCCGCCGCGGACGAACGCGCGATGTTCCTGGCGGCGACTCATTATATCTTCTTCAACCATATTTTCGTGCCCTTATAAGGGCTTAGTAGCGGAAAAGCAGAACTTAGTCGAGTATCATTGCGAGCAATATATATATCAAGATCGGTGATCCGAAGCCTACAACCGTGGCGACCGCGAAGATCAGGCGAATTATCATCGCGTCCATGCCTGTCCAATTGGCGAGGCCTGCACAAACGCCGAGAATTTTCTTGTTGGTTTTATCTAGTGCTAAACGTGACATCGAACTACTCCCCAAATACGGACTTGTTGAAATGGTTAGGCAACAACAGCTGCGAATGGTGCGACGGCAGGTGCAACGCTGATACCGATGGTAACAAAAGCGCAGATTACTGCAGCAACGGCGGAAAGGACTTGAGTACGTGCATATTGTGTCATGATGTTATTCCTTTTTAAAGTGTCGGACTATTCCGGCATATCAACCACTCTGCATAGCTCGTGCCAATTCATATTTATCTATATAAAACAACATCTTGAGCTAAAATCTGAATGGTTACATCATTGGAATATTTTCACATATTAGGAAATAACCCCAATAATTGGGATGCGTGTGCTGCTAATAGTAGCTTGACCAATATCGACCATAATATAGCAGGCGCATGCTATGGCACTGTCTCGACTGACCCTAAATGATTTCCGCAATCATGCGTGCCTGGAAATTCGTCCCCAAGCGCAGTTTGTTGCACTTCATGGATCAAATGGTGCTGGCAAAACGAATATCCTCGAGGCTGTTTCGCTTTTGGTTCCAGGGCGTGGCCTTCGTCGTGCGGCGATGTCAGATTTAGCCCGCACAGGCGGCAGCGGTAGCTTTGCCATTGTTGCAGAGGTCGGGGGCAATGTGATTGGCACTGGCGTCACAGTAGAACAACCTGAACGCCGCAAGGTGAGAGTGAACGAGAGCAATGCGACCATCAACAGCCTGGCTGAGTGGCTGTCGGTCATCTGGTTGACCCCTACCATGGATCGATTGTTCACCGATGGTGCAGCGGCACGACGCAGGTTTTTGGATCGCCTTGTCCTGGCATTGAACCCTGCGCATGCCAACCATAGCAGCCGCTATGAAAAGGCTATGCAGCAGCGCAACCGCTTGTTGTCAGGCTCTGCACCGGCAGATGCGCTCTGGCTTGATGCCCTGGAAGCCCAAATGGCAGACAGCGGGTTGGCAATTCAGACAGCCCGTGCGCAGCTTGTAGACGCGCTGAGTTCACAATTGGGTAGCACGCCGCCTGGACCTTTCGCCATTCCACATATCCGCCTGGTTGAGAAATTGGCCACTGCAGATGATGATCTGGTCACTGCATGGCGAAAGGGGCGCGGGCGTGATGCTGCAGCCGGTCGCACGTTGATTGGGCCACATCGTGCCGACCTGAGTGTCTTACATGGTAGTTCCGGTCAGGTGGCAGAACAATGTTCAACCGGCGAGCAAAAGGCTCTGCTGCTGTCGCTTATTCTCGCCCACGCGGCTCTCGTGTCGGCGCAGCGTGGATCGCCGCCGGTTTTGCTTCTTGACGAAGTGGCAGCGCACCTCGATCCATCCAGACGCGCCGCGCTTTTCGCATTGTTGGCTGATACAGGCGCTCAGGTGTGGATGACAGGGACCGAACCAGAATTGTTCCGCGACATTGCGCCTTCTGCCCAACTGCTTTCAGTTGGGCAGGTTTAGGCCAATATCGGTTTAACCCGCTTTGCTGGACTTCTTGGCGGATGCCTTCTTTGGTGGCTTTGCTTTCCCGACTTTAGGTGCGGCAGGCGTCACTTCAAAGGCAGGCTGTCCATCCTTGATGTGCACCGCAACTTCGCCACCATGAACCAGCTTTCCAAACAAAAGTTCTTCGGCCAGTGGCTGCTTGATCTTTTCCTGAATCAATCGGGCCATTGGGCGTGCACCATATAGCTTGTCATAGCCGCGCTCCGTGAGCCAAGCTCGGGCTTCGTCATCCAGCTTAATGTGTACATTCTGGTCAGCAAGCTGCAGTTCCAATTGCAGGATGAACTTGTCGACCACGCGTGCGACGACTTCGTTCGGTAAATATGCGAAGGGAACTGTCGCATCGAGCCTGTTGCGGAATTCGGGCGCAAACATCTTTTTCACGGCCTCGTCGCCAGCGTCTTCCTTGCTGATGTTGTTACCGAACCCGATGCCTTCTTTGGCCATATCGCTTGCCCCGGCATTGGTGGTCATGATCAATATCACATTGCGGAAGTCGACGGTTTTGCCATGATGGTCAGTCAATCGGCCATTATCCATAACCTGCAACAAGATGTTGAACAGATCCGGATGGGCCTTTTCAATTTCATCAAGCAGCAATACGCTATGCGGGCTTTGGTCAACCGCGTCGGTCAGGAGACCACCTTGGTCAAAGCCTACATAGCCAGGAGGCGCACCGATCAGACGGCTGACGCTATGGCGTTCCATATACTCGGACATATCAAACCGCTTCAACGGAATACCCAAAATGGAGGCCAATTGCCGAGCCACCTCGGTCTTGCCGACACCTGTTGGTCCACTGAACAAATAACTACCAATGGGCTTTTCAGTATCGCGCAGTCCCGCGCGGCTAAGCTTGATCGCGCTTGCCAACACCTCGATTGCTTTGTCCTGCCCGAAAACAACACGTTTCAGATCAGCTTCAAGCGTTCCGAGCGCGGTCTTGTCATCGGTTGAGACCTGTTTTGGCGGGATACGGGCGATTGTCGCTATCACGGCTTCAATTTCCCGGGCGGTAATGAGCTTACGACGCTTGGATGGCGCCACGAGCATCTGCATCGCACCAACTTCATCGATGACGTCGATGGCCTTATCTGGCTGCTTGCGGTCATTGATGTATCGCGAGGACAGCTCGACCGCTGCTTTGATGGCATCGGGCGTGTATTTCACCTTGTGATGCTCTTCAAATGCGCTGCGAAGACCGGCAAGTATTTTGATTGTGTCTTCAATGCTTGGTTCATTCACGTCGATTTTCTGGAACCGGCGCAGCAACGCGCGGTCCTTTTCGAAATGATTGCGGAACTCCTTGTAGGTTGTAGAGCCGATGCAGCGAATGGTTCCGCCCGACAGGGCTGGCTTCAACAAATTCGACGCGTCCATTGCCCCACCGCTTGTGGCCCCGGCACCTATAACCGTGTGTATTTCGTCGATAAACAAAATCGCGTCAGGCAGTTTTTCGAGCTCGGACACGACCGCTTTCAGCCGCTCCTCAAAATCTCCGCGGTAGCGTGTTCCAGCCAGCAAGGCACCCATATCTAGGGAGTAAATCACAGCAGGCAGCAGAACCTCAGGAACCTGCTTTTCAACAATACGTCTTGCCAGGCCTTCTGCAATGGCAGTTTTGCCAACGCCAGGTTCGCCTACATAAAGCGGATTGTTTTTTGATCGGCGGCACAGGATCTGGACCGTGCGGTCTACCTCGGCCGCGCGCCCGATTAACGGGTCAATGCGGCCCTGCTTCGCCTTTTCGTTGAGATTCACAGTGAACTGGTCAAGCGCACTATCCTTTTTGTCCTTCTTTGACTTGGCGTCTTCAGGCTCTTCATTTTTCTGTTCGGCTCCAGTCACTGGCCGTGGTTCGGCAAGCTTACCGTCCTTGCCAATGCCGTGGCTGATATAGGAAACAGCATCGAGCCGGCTCATGTCCTGCTGTTGCAGGAAATAAACCGCATAGCTCTCGCGCTCGGAAAACAAAGCCACCAGGACATTTGCGCCGGTGACCACATCCTTGCCCGAACTCTGGACATGAAGGATGGCGCGCTGCACCACGCGTTGAAAGCCGCTGGTGGGGGAAGGGTCTACCTTGCCCTCAACACGCAAGCTTTCCAGCTCGGTATCTAAATAAGTGATAACAATGTCCGAGATTTCGCCCAGATCAACACCGCAAGCCTGCATGACCTTTGCCGCATCGGCATCGTCTATCAAAGCCAGAAGGAGATGCTCCAGTGTCGCATATTCATGCGCCCGGTCGCCAGCATGCTTCAATGCGTTGTGAAGAGTGGCTTCCAACGACTCCGCAAAAGATGGCATAATTTCGTCTCCTTAAATTGAGTCGCTGCGTAACTGAACTTCTATATCGGCGTGGCATTCAATGCTTTCAAGCATGATGCGGCAGATGAAGGAAAGTGCTCAGGGAATACGGTCGAACAATATGGCATCATGATCCCTTTTGTTACTTCTTGAACAGTGCATCAGCCACGCTGCGATGTTTGCTGGCGAATGCGATTTTGCCTTCGCAACGGGTAATCTCCGTCTTTAGTGCGGCAATACGGGTTTCAAGTTCGTATACGGACAAAGCATCAATATCTTGCTTGATTAAATTGGCCAACGGGTCGTCCCGGCGCTGCGGCAGATTTTCGTCAATATCCATACTGCATATTTTACCTGTGAGCGGTTGCTGTCAATATGAAGCTTGCTTAGAAGGAGCCGCAGATAAAGGGATGATGCGCATATGGTACAGTTGCCGGAGAATATGACCGCGATCGAGATTTCGGCGCCCGGAGGACCTGAGGCGCTTATTGCTTCCAAACGCCCACTTCCCGTGCCGCGTGCGGGCGAGGTGCTGCTGAAGGTTGCTTTTGCAGGCGTGAACCGTCCAGATGTGATTCAACGCAAGGGTCTATATCCGGCGCCGCCCGGGGCGAGCGACTTGCCAGGTCTAGAAGTATCCGGGACCGTGGTCGCGGTCGGAGAGGGCGTTGACGACAGTATCAAAGGTTCGCAACAATGCGCTTTGGTATCCGGCGGTGGCTATGCGGAATATTGTCTTGCCCGACATGATGTCTGCCTGCCGGTGCCAGCGGGCATGAGCATGGCCGAGGCGGGGGCACTGCCAGAGACGCTGTTTACCGTGTGGCACAATGTGTTCGAGCGCGGTTATGCGTCCCCTGACGAAACTATTCTCATTCATGGCGGAACAAGCGGCATTGGTACGATGGCGATCAAGCTGGGCAGGTTGTTTGGCCTCAGGACCATAGTAACGTGCGGTTCGGACGCCAAATGCGCCGCGGCTGTTCAAATTGGCGCGGTCCATGCTATCAATTACAACAGTTCGGATTTCGTCGAAGCGGTGAAAGCCTTGACAGACGGGCAGGGCGTTCATTTGGTGCTCGATATGGTTGCTGGCGGATATGTCTCTCGTAATCTCCAATGTCTGCGTGAAGATGGGCGTCATGTGACCATTGCGGTGCAGGGCGGAATGACCGCTGAAATCAATATGGCCTATGTTATGTCACGCCGCCTGATGCTCACCGGTTCCACGCTGCGTCCGCGATCTGCCGAATTCAAGGCATTGCTCGCGCAAGAAATTTCCGCAACTGTCTGGCCGCTCGTCTGTGATGGCGCATTGCGCCCTGAAATGGACAAGATTTTCCCGTTGGCTGAAGCTCCGGCAGCGCATGCCTATATGGAATCTGGAGAACATGTCGGCAAAATCATGCTGGAGATTTAGTCGGGCTTTGCTGCAGGCTGTTTAAGGCGACAGGTTGTCCAACCATGACTTGACGTCGGCTGCGCTTTTTTCGGGAATTTCCTCCATCGCAATGTGTCCGACGTCAGGATAGATAATGAGCCTGGCTTGCGGAATTGCCTCTGCGAACCACTTGGCAGAACTGACAGGGATCAGGTTGTCCCTAGCGCCCCACAAAATAAGCACCGGCACCTTTATGGTTGCTAGCATTTCTTTGTTACCAGGCGTCATGCTGTTTGGGGTCGAAAAACGCTGCATGGTTGCTTCGCGGTTTCCGGGGTAACGGTTAAGTTCCCAATAGCGGTCAATGAGCTTATCATCGATTTTTGATTGGACGTACATCGATGTCTTGACGCTGGATTCAAAAATGCTGCGTGGCGCGATGAACCGCGCGGCTTCTTTAAGCACCGGCGTACGCATCAACCGAAAGCCGAGTGGTATTTCACCGGACTTGGCATAAGGTTGTCCGCTAGCGTCCACCAACAGCAAAGCTTCAACCTTGTCCGGATGCTTGACGGTATACAGCCAAGACACGCCGCCGCCCATCGAGTTGCCGCCAATCACTGCCTTGTCGATATTTAGTTTCACAAGAAGCCGGTCAACGACACCGACATAGGATCCATTGTCGTAGACGCCGGCAGGGTTTTTGCCTGTCAGACCGTGCCCGGGCAAATCAAGAGAAATGATCCGATAGTCTTTGCCCAGAATAGCTACCCATTTCTCCCAAGTATGGAGTGACGCATTGGATCCATGGATGAGCACAATCACTCGACCATCGCGATTGCCTTCGTCGCGATAATGACCTCGCAGCCCTGGCTCCAGAACCGCGAAGCGCGAGGCAGCATTGCTATATTTCGCCTCCATTTGCGCGGCGTCCGTATCGGGTGCATAACCCCAGAAGAAAATTGCGGCGATCACTGCCACGAGAATTATTCCAAGCCATTTGATCAAACGCATCATTTCTTCCCCCAAGCCAAGTCTCCGAATGCACAACTGGTCGAACTGGCGCAAGTGTCAACGCGCATTGCCGCTTGCCGATGTGGCAATCTTGGCCTAATACGCCAGTCAACACATTCAGGCCGCTCCGTAAGGGGCGGCCCTTATTATTGGAGCAAATGACATGGCTACCCCTTTGATGCCACATGCGACCGCTGCTTGGCTTGTCGACAATACAGGCTTGAGCTTCTCGCAAATTGCAGAATTTTGCGGCATTCACATCCTCGAAGTCCAAGCCATGGCCGATGACATGACCGGTTCCAAATATACGGGACGCGACCCTGTTCACGCCGGCGAACTGGCAATGGAAGAAATCGAAAAGGGTCAGGCTGATGAGGATTATGTGCTCAAAATGTCAAAGGGTCCTGACCAGGTCCGTCGCACCAAGGGTCCACGTTATACGCCTGTATCAAAACGTCAGGACAAGCCAGATGGCATCGCCTGGTTGCTGCGCAATCATCCGGAAATCTCCGACGGTGCAATCTGCAAGCTGATTGGTACGACCCGCAACACTATCGCCGCCATTCGCGAGCGCAGCCACTGGAATATTGCTGAAATTCAGCCGAAGGACCCGGTGACGCTTGGTTTGACTTCGCAGCGTGAACTTGACGCAATTGTCAACCGCGCCGCGAAAAAGGCCGGTATCGATAACACAGCAGCTAACGATGCGCGCCTGGGAACGGACAGGGATGCATTGATTGAAGAGTTGCGTGCCGAACGTACAGAAGCCGCGCGCCGCGCCGAAGCCGCCTTGAATGGCGAAGACGAAAATGCTGGCAAAGCAGAATTGACAGCCGATACGCTTTTCAAAAAAGCAGGCGAATAAGCTGCAGGTCATTGTTGCCTTAATCATGTGATTAAGGCACGGCAGGGGGATGGCACTTCACGCACCCCCTGCTTATGACGCATCACTTGCTGACCATGGTTTCGAAGCCAAAGAACTCAAGGGGCTGATTTACCCCTTGGGCGAACATGCCCCGCAATATGGTGAAATTTACCCGCTGGCGCCCGATATAGGTTGGACGCGCATGCCGGTGCCTGGAAACCTTGCACATATAAATCTCTGGCTGCTTGATGAAGGGGATGGCGGCTACGCCATTGCCGATACCGGGCTGTTCATGCCGCCCACGATTGAGCAGTGGAAGGCGATGTTTGCAGGTGTACTCGCTGACCGCGAACTCAGGCGGATTTTTGTGACCCACTTTCATCCGGACCATGTCGGCTGCGCGGGCTGGCTGGCGAACAGGTTCAAAGTTCCCATCTGGATGAACCGGACCGAATGGCTGATGGCGCGGATGCTTACAGCCGAACAATTGGATCATCCACCAGAAGATGTGCTGAACAACCGCCGGTTTGCCGGATTTGATGAAGCGCGCATCGAAAAATTACGGAAATCCGGCTGGGGCGGGTTTGCGCGTGCAGTCTCGCGTCTGCCGACCGGGCATGTACGTATGGATGACGGCCAGGTTATTCGTATCGGGCAGCGAGATTGGACAATCATCACCGGCGGAGGACACACGCCTGAACATGCCAGCCTCGTAGATTTTCACAACAATATGATTATCGCGGGTGACCAGATTTTGCCGCGCATTACTTCGAACGTATCGGTCATGGATAGTGAGCCTAATGCTGACCCGTTGGGCGAATGGCTGGCCTCAATCGCGAAATTTCGGGCAGCTTTGCCAGCCGATATGTTGGTCCTTCCAGCGCATGGTGAACCCTTTACGGGTGTGCATGTACGTTTGGACAAGCTCGCTTCCGGGCATCATGAAAGGCTTGATCGGCTTGAACAGGAATTGCGCGCAACCGAAATGCGCGCCGTGGACACATTTGCGTTGTTATTCGACCGCGAAATTGACGACACGGTTTACGGATTAGCGGCGGGTGAAGCCCAAGCGCATTTGCGGCACTTGCACTTCACTGGGCGTATTAAATGTGAAATCCGCGATGGCGTCGGCTGGTATCACGCGGCATAATATCGACATGACACAGAGTATTTGGAATCATAAATATCTGCATCCTGTCAAATGGGATCAGGAGTTTGCTGCATTATCGCTGCACGACATGTTTTTTCAGTCGGCGGAGCGCATGGGCATGGCTGCTATAGCAGATTTTATGGGCCGCAAATATAGCTATGCCGAAATGGCAGTGGCGGTCCGTAAGGTGGCGCGCGGGTTGCAGAACAAAGGTATTGGCAAGGGCGACCATATTGGCCTGTTCCTGCCCAATGTGCCGCATTATATTGCGGCTTATTATGGTGCGCTCGCCGCAGGTGCGACAGTTGTCAATTTTTCGCCCTTATACACCGTGGAGGAATTGGCGCATCAGGTTGCAGACAGTGGCACTACGATCCTGTTAACGGTGTCCGCCGCGGCGCTTCTGCCTACTGCCATCAAGGTGCTCGACAACAGCAATTTGAACGAGTTGATTGTTGGCAGCATTGCTGAGGCGTTACCAAAGGCCAAAAGCTGGGCCTATCGGATGTTCAAGCGCAATGAAATTGCAGCGTTGCCAGCCGACCAGCGCATTTCCACTTATGCGGATTTAATCGACAACAGTGGTGATTATATCGCACAGTCCTGCATCCCGGAAAGGGACATTGCGCAACTCCAGTATACCGGCGGCACCACGGGCGTTCCTAAAGGGGCAATGCTCAGCCACCAGAACATCACGGCAAATGCCCGGCAAATAAATATGCTGGATCCGCACAGCCGTTTAAACCGGCCCGACCAGCCCTTGGATGATCGGATACTGGGTGTGCTGCCATTTTTTCACGTGTTTGCAAATGCGACTGTCCTGAACCGTACCGTTGCGAATGGCGGCGAGATTGTCATGCTGCCGCGCTTTGAGGCAAAGGCCGCTTTGGCCGCCATCAACCGGACCAAGGTCACATCTTTGCCCGGCGTGCCGACCATGTATCAGGCGCTTTTGGACTGCCCGGATATTTCCAAGACCGACTTCACCAGCTTGCGCGCCTGTATTTCGGGCGGCGCGCCTTTGCCTGCCGAGCTAAAAAAGCGCTTCGAATCTTTGACGCGGGCGGTTGTCATAGAAGGCTATGGCTTGACCGAAAGTTCCGGTGTTGTGTCTTGCAACCCTTATGAAGGCGAGAATAAGATCGGGAGTATTGGACAGCCGGTCCCTGGAACGGATGTTCGTCTTGTTGACAAAGAAAATCCCAGCAGGCCTGCCCCTGAAGGCGAGCCGGGCGAGCTTATCTTTTCAGGTCCTCAAGTCATGTGCGGATATTGGAACCGGCCTGAGGCCGATGCGGAAGTGTTTCTGGGCAAATATCTAAGGACCGGCGACGTCGCCACCATTGACGAGGATGGCTTCATTCATATCGTTGATCGGTTGAAGGATATGATTGCTGTTGGCGGATTTAAGGTTTTTCCCAGTCAGGTCGAAGACATCATTTACCAGCATCCTGCTGTCAAGGAAGCGCTCGTCATCGGCGTTGCCGATGCATATCTGGGCGAGATTCCCCGGGCATTTGTCACGTTGCAGGACGGCGCCAATGTGGATTCGGCAGCATTGATGTCGTGGCTTAACCCGAAACTCGGGAAACACGAGCGTGTGCAAGGTGTGACCATCATGGATGCTTTGCCCAAAACGATGATTGGCAAACTGGACCGGAAAGCGCTGCGGATGGCGCTCGGCTCTTAACCGGAGCGCCGCGATGGAAAGCGACCCTTCAGTCATTCGCAAGATCATCCACGTAGACATGGACGCATTCTACGCCAGTGTAGAACAACGGGATAACCCCGACCTTCGCGGAAAGCCGTTGGCCGTGGGCGGATCATCAAAACGCGGCGTTGTTGCCGCAGCAAGCTATGAAGCGCGGGCATTTGGCGTGCG
>JANMJX010000231.1:0-5600 GCA_031371575.1 Sphingomonadales bacterium | reverse complement strand
ATGTGCTTGGCTCGGCACAAATCCTGCTTGAACATGCCGGGGAGCGTGTCGTGGTGACAGGAGATTATAAAAGGCGTTTTGACCCCACATGCGCGCCGTTCGAGGCAGTTCCCTGTGACGTCCTGATTACCGAGGCGACCTTCGGCTTGCCCGTGTTTACCCATCCGCCAATCGAGGAAGAGATTGCCAAACTGCTCGATGCGCGCGCAGCCAATGCGGATGGGTGCATCGTTGTTGGCGCTTATGCATTGGGCAAGGCGCAACGCGTGATCGCTGAGCTGCGCCGGGCTGGCTATGACTCGCCGATCTACATCCACGGCGCGATGCAGAAGATGTGCGATTTGTACGCGGCGCACAATGTGCCATTGGGTGAGCTGATCCTGGCGACTGGGTTGGCCAAGGCGGAAATGAAAGGCGCAATTGTTGTCGCCCCGCCATCGGCCATGAACGACCGGTGGGCGCGGCGTCTGCCCGACCCAATTACGGCAATGGCATCTGGCTGGATGCGGGTGCGGCAGCGCGCGCGGCAACGCAATGTCGAACTGCCGCTGGTGATATCGGACCATGCAGACTGGACCGAGCTGACCGACACATTGCTTGAACTGCGGCCAGCCGAAACATGGATTACCCACGGACGGACGGACGCGCTTGGGCGCTGGTGCGAGCTTCACCAGCTCAAGGCCCGGGCGCTTGACCTTGTCGGCCGCGAAGACGAGGACGAAGGCTGATGCAGGCCTTTGCCGCGCTCATTGACGGTTTGATCTACACACGGTCGCGTGACCATAAGGTTAGAGTGATTGCGGACTATCTGCGCAATACGCCTGACCCGGATCGCGGTTGGGCGTTGGCGGCTTTGGCGGGCACGCTGAGCATATCGACCGTAAAGTCGGCGGCGATCCGCGCGATGGCCGAGGAACGATTTGACCCGATGCTGTTCCGGATGAGCCGTGATTATGTCGGGGACACCGCCGAAACCGTTGCCCTGATGTGGCCAGATACAAAAGCTGATGTGATGGCGCCCACTGTCTCCGAAGTGATCGATCTGCTCAACAACACCAATCGTGCTCGGGCGCCAGCGGTGCTCGCAGAACTGATGGACAGGCTCGATGCCAATGGCCGATACGCGCTGCTGAAACTCGCAACGGGTGGCATGCGGGTAGGGATATCGGCGCGCCTCGCCAAAACCGCGTTCGGGCAGGCCTTTGGCGTTGCAGTCGATGATGTTGAGGAAGTCTGGCACGCCATCCGGCCGCCTTATGCCGAACTCTTTGCCTGGGGAGAGGGCAAGTCCCAACGACCGGACCCAGCCGACAGCGCGTTTTTCCGACCATTCATGCTGGCGCATCCCTTGGAGGAAGGAACTGTCGATCTCGATGATTTTGCCGCCGAATGGAAATGGGACGGTATCCGCATCCAGATTGCGTCAACTGGTGGCGAGACCAGATTGTTCAGCCGTGGGGGTGACGAGGTCACTGGTGCATTCCCGGAGATCGCAGCCGCATTCAACGGTATCGGCGTTGTCGATGGCGAATTGCTTGTGCGTGGAGATGTTCAAGGCGGAGAGGCAGCAAGTTTCAATGCCTTGCAACAGCGATTAGGGCGCAAAAATGTCACCGCTGCGATGCAGGCGGAATATCCGGTATTTGTAAAGCTCTACGACATATTGTTTGACGGAACCGAGGATTTGCGCGGGCTCCCTTGGGTAACCAGGCGCAACCGGCTTGAATTGTTCACGGCCGGTCTTGACGCGGTCCGGTTTGACCTGTCGGCCGTCATTGAAGCGCGCGATTTTGACCATCTTGGCGAGATTCGCGCCGCTGCGCGAGAAGCCGCGATCGAGGGCGTCATGCTCAAACGCCGCGATTCGCCATATCTGGCAGGGCGCAAGGTTGGCCTGTGGTACAAATGGAAACGCGAACCGCTCGTTGTCGATTGTGTGATGATGTATGCGCAGCGCGGCAGCGGCAAACGCTCGTCTTATTATTCGGACTATACCTTCGGTTGCTGGACCCCGGAAGGCACCTTGCTTCCTGTGGGCAAGGCCTATTCCGGATTTAGCGACGAGGAGTTGAAATGGCTCGACCGTTTCGTGCGCAACAACACCGTCGCCCGTTTCGGCCCGGTCCGCGAAGTGGAAAAGTCGCTCGTGCTTGAGGTTGCTTTTGATGCGGTCCATGAATCAAAACGGCACAAGTCGGGCGTCGCGATGCGCTTCCCGCGCATCTCGCGGCTTCGACGTGACAAGCCGGCGGATGAGGCGGATACAATCGCCGCCTTGCGTGCCATGATCGGTTAGAGAAACGCCTTCACGTCGGCCATGAATCGGTCAAACTGGTCATGGTGTAACCAATGCCCGGCATTTTCATATTCGACGACAGAAGCCGTTGGAAAATGGGCGATCCGGCCATCTTTTTCTGGGTTCGATGCCCAGCTGTTTTCGCCATACATCAACAGCATCGGACAGGTGATCGACTGCCAGATCGCCATCAGATCCTCGCGCGGCATGTCGAATATGGCCCAGATGTTCAGGTAATTGTCGAACTTCCAGCTCCAGCTGCCATCCTCATTCCGGCTGATCCCATGAACGGTAAGGTGGCGCGCTTGCTCGTCTGTGAGATAGCTGTTTTCGGTCTTCATCCGCTCATAGGCCGCTTCGATATTGGGATAGCGCTTTGGCGTGCGGCCCGCCGCGTTACGTTTGTCCTCGATCCACGTCCGGAACCGCTTCTGGATGCCGATGGCGTCGCGCTCTGCCTGCATTTTGGGGGACATGCCTAGGCCCTCGATATTGACCATCATGCGCACATTTTCGGGATAAATGCCGGCGTAGCGCGTTGCGATATTACCCCCCATCGAGTGGGCAATGATGCTGACCGGCGCCAGATTCAGCTGATGGATCAACTGCGCCAAGTCGTACACAAAAGTGGACATTTCATAGCTGCCATCGGGCGACCAGGCGCTATCGCCATGGCCGCGCAGGTCGGGCGCAATGATGTGCCAGTCATGACGCAATTCCTCGGCGACCCAATCCCAGCTGCGTGCATGGTCGCGTCCACCATGAACGAGCAACAAGGGAGGCGCGTCGGCATTTCCCCAGTCGACATAATTCAGCCGAAGGCGTTGCGAGATAAAGCTGTTGGTGATTGGGCCATGTAAAGTCATTCGGCAGCCAGTAATTGCTCTGCGCCGCCCAGGTCAACCGATACCAGTCGGCTAATACCCTGTTCGACCATTGTGACACCGAATAAGCGGTGCATGCGGCTCATCGTTACTGCATTGTGGGTGACGATCAAATAGCGGGTATCGGTCTCGCGTGTCATGGCGTCGAGCAAGTCGCAGAAGCGTTCAATATTTGCATCGTCCAGAGGTGCATCCACCTCGTCCAAGACGCAAATGGGTGCGGGGTTCGTCAGGAAGAGCCCGAAGATAAGCGCCACGGCCGTCAGCGCCTGTTCGCCGCCCGAAAGCAATGTCAGCGACTGAAGCTTCTTCCCCGGGGGTTGCGCAAAAATTTCCAAACCGGCTTCAAGCGGATCATCGCTGTCGATCAGCGCCAAATGTGCCTGTCCGCCATTGAACAACGTCGAAAAAAGGCGACGGAAATGCCCGTCGACCGCCTCAAACGCAGTCAGCAACCGCGCGCGGCCCTCGCGGTTGAGGCTGCCGATTGATCCACGCAGGCGATTGATCGCCAACGAAAGCTCCTGGCTTTCTGCGACGCTTGCTGTTTGCTGCGCTTCAAGTTCGGCGAGCTCGTCGGCGGCGATCAGGTTAACAGGACCAATGCGCTCCCGCTCGTTCTGCAGACGGTCGAGGCGGATGGATTCCGTCCCGGCATCGTCGACTGTCTCCTCATCGAAGTTGAGCTTTTCGGGCAGAACTGGCGGCGGGCACTCGAACCGCTCACCAGATATCCGGCCCATTTCCACGCGCCTGTGTTCCTGATTTTCGGCCCGCGCTTCGGCACCGGCACGCTTTTCGCGGGCAACAGACAATTGCTCCGCGGCCGCAGCAACTTCAGTTTCCAAGTCGCGCAATGACGTTTCATGACCAGCTTCGGTTGCTTGAAGTCCCCCGAGCTTCTCTGCCAGCAAATCCTTGTCCGTCTTCAGCCTGGCGATCTCGCGCGACAATGTTTCGGGCTTGCCATCCATCGATTCCAGCTCGGCGGTAATGTCCGCGCTGCGTTTGTTCATCTCGGCGATCCGGCGCTCCGCTTCGCCTGCACGATCCTGCCAGCCCCGGATCTCGGCCAAGGCAACCGCCCGCCGCTCGCGGGTTTGCGCGACGCGTTGTTCCAGCGACGATAATTCGGCCTGATTGCGCGCGAGAAGCGCTCGGGTGGATTCATGTACGATGCTGAGTTGACGAACGATATCTGCATGATGCGACCCATCAGGCAGCGCTTTACATACCGCTTCGGCTTTCGCACGCTCGGCCATGGCATCATTAAGATCTTGCTGGCTTACCGCCCATCGATCGTTCAGCGCTGCCTTTGCAGACGACAGACGTGTCAGCGCGCCTTCGGCCTGATCGACCGCGCGCAAGGCGTGGCGCAATTCGCCCTCGATGGCGACACGTGCCGAGGCTGCCAGTTTCACTTCATCCTGCGCATACTGAATATTATCCGTCATCTGCACCAAGTTCGCTGCCTGATCAGACAAAGCAGCCTGCGCGGGTTCAATGAGCGAATCGAGTTCAGTCAGCCGGTTCGCCCGGACAAGCAACTGCGCGATGTGCGCGCCGTCGTCATCGGTCACAAATCCGTCCCAACGGCGCAATTGTCCGGCGCGGGTGACGATCCGTTCACCCGGCGCAAGCGCTGCCTGATCATCAGCGTCCACGACGCGCACCATAGACAGCCGCGCGGTCATTTCCTGCGGGGCATCGACAAAATGCAAGAGTGCGTTGGTCGGCACGTTGCCAAGAATGGCCGGCGCGCCCAGCCAGCGACGTCCGGTTTCGCCCCCGATGCTGGCATCCGCATCATCGCCCAATGCCGCCGCTAGCGCGCGTTCATAGCCGGGCCTTACTGAAATGCGATCTATGGCCTTGTCGCCATTGCTTTTGGTCAACGACCGCTGGAGCGCACTTTGTTCGGTCAGCAACGCGGCAAGCTCTGCTTTCGCGCTCGCCACATCGCTTTGCATTGAATCGCGGGCAGATATCAGCCCCGTGCGGCGCGCTTCAGCACTCTCATGACCCGAAATTGCATCCTGAAGTCGTTGTTGGAGGGTCAGCACAAGGGCGTCGGCCTGCTCCTTTTCAAAGGCGTATTCCGCTTCGTCCCCGAGCGCCTTGCGTTCTTCCGAAATGCGGGTGCTTGCAAGCTGCGCTCGATCTGCGCGGATATTTGCAGCGGCCAGTGCGGCGTTGGCAACGCGCAGCTCCGCATCGGCACGCGCTTGTTCGGCGGATGCATTGGCGAGGGCAATTTCACTTTCGCGTGCCTGTCGTTCGACATTTTCTGCAGCGCGGATTAGGGCGGGCCGTTCTTCTTCTTGTGCTTTTATCTGTTCAGCGAGTGAAGCACTCTCCGTCTGCAGACGCGCCAGTGCTGCCGCTGCATCGTGAGTCAACTTGCCTTCACGTGCGCCGTC
>JANMJX010000214.1:0-7758 GCA_031371575.1 Sphingomonadales bacterium | reverse complement strand
CGCGAAAGCCGGTGGTCGCCATCCTTTACCAAGATCGTCTGCACGTCGGATGAACGAAGATGCTGCGCAAGCTTCATCGACGTTCCCCATGGGACATCGTCGTCGCGTTGCCCGTGGATCAGACGGACCGGGCAATCTATGGCAATGTCGCCCGTTAACCGCAGATTGGCCTGCCCCGATCGCCAGAATGCCTCGGTAATCAGCATCGGGTCATAGCCATAATCGCTGTCGCGTTCGATATAGCCATAAGTGGCGAGCGCCATTCGGTCCGCTGCGTCAAAATCCCAATCGGTAAAATCGGGTGCGGCGGCGATTCCGACTATCGCCTTTACCTGGTCGCCAAGCGCCTCGGCGACGAGCAGCATGAGCCAACCGCCCATCGACGAGCCGATCAATATACAAGCGCCAATGCGCACCTCGGCGAGCACCGCCAAAACATCGTCACGCCAGATATCGAGCGTGCCGTCTTCAAATGCGCCATCGCTCTCGCCGCAACCTGAGTAGTCCAGGCGGAGCATCGCAACGCCCTGCGCGGCGGCCCATGCCGCGAGCGCCTGCACCTTGCCGCCTTGCATATCCGATTTATAGCCAGGCAGAAAAACCAGAGTCGGGCCGCGCCCCGCCAAATGCCTGTACGCCAGACGAACGCCATCGCGTCTTTTCACGAACTGCACGTCTGTTTCCAGCAACGTCAAGGCCGGTTCAGATGACCCAGTCGACGGTCAGCATCTGGGTGACGTCCTGCCCCTTGGCGCGCCGTTGTTCGACCATGATATGGTTGAGCCGCTTGACGGTGTCACTGGCCGAGGTGATGCAAAGACCGGGAATGACCGCATGAACCAGCGCCTTTATTCCGCCCCAGATCATCGCAAAGCCAAACCGGCTGGCCACGCCAAAATGTGCGACATAATTTTCATCGACGCTTTTGGGATGATCGATAAACAGGCGGTTGAACATGCGTGGCTTCCTTGATCGCGTCACTTTGTAAAAGGATATTCCGACATTAGCGCGATCGTCATTTAAAATCAAAGCCGAAGCCTGACTTCGCTTTGCGATCCTTGGTGCACATTGTCTTGAGCGCGTTCCATTCGGCCGGGCTGAGCGCTGGCTTGTATGTTTTGCCTTTAACGATGCTCTTTTCAAACGCCGCTTTGCGCGCAGCCGACAAAGGATGGCTCGACATATAGCCGATGATGCCAGCCTCTTTTTCCACCGAACCCGCGCTTCCATCCATCTTGGACAGCCGGTGAAAGAAAGAGGCGGTGCCGACCGGCGAAATATCCGCATTGGCGAGAACCTTCATCGAATGCGCATCGGCTTCGGCTTCAGATCCGCGGCTGTAGCTCATGGCGAGCATGTTGTTCACGAGCGCGCCGCTGTTGCCGTCCACGCCGCCAAGCACCACTGCAAGGCCCATTTGCCGGAGCAGGGCCTGCATCACATGCTTTTTTCGGACATGGCCGATTTCATGCGCCAATACGCCGGCCACCTCGTCAGGTGACTTGGCTTGTTTGACCAGGCCGTCGAACAGGATGACATTCCCGCCCGGCAAGGCCACGGCGTTGATCATGCCGATCTTTGCGACCTCGACCCGCAGATCGTCGGGGTGGTCGTCGAGCGAACGCACCAGTTTCTTGAGCGCAGCATCACCCCCAGGCGTGCTGCAGTAGCGGCCGCCAAAGTCGCCCACCAAAGCGTCGCCAAGCTTTTGATCGACGCTGGGCGGGATCAGCGGCGCCAGCCATTGCGGACTGAACAGCACCACCGCGACCGCAGCCGCGCTTGCCAGCGCAAAGGCAATGGTCGCCTTGCCAAGGCCAAGCCTGTCGATCATCCCGCCATATTTGCGCGCCCGCGGCAAGGCAGCGGCGAGGTCGGAGGGCACTGGCCCCGACAGCATCAGCCGCCATCCATCCCTGCCTTCCAGACCATAGACATTGGCCTCGCCCTGACGGGTGACATATTTGACGTCGGCAAAGGCAAAGGGGCCATTGCGCCGTTCGGTTTCCAGCAGGAAGAATTGGGGACCAATGATCTGCACTTCGACCTTGCGCTTGACTGCGCTTTTGCCGTCATAGTGCCAGGCGTCGAAAAACAGCGACATGGGCTAAATCGCGCCCACGTCAAAGGCATCGAGCAGACCTTCGCCATGTTTCGAAACCACCGTGTCCGACTGGGTAAGCTCGTCAATGTTGATCTCGCCATAGGCTTCCATATGGTCGATGAAGAATTTCCAGTTGCGGTACGGCATGAAGATATAGCCAATGCCCAAGGTGCAGATGACGATCGCGATGTTCGCGAGGAAAAACAGGATCCAGTCAGGTGCGCGCGCGCGGAACGCAAATTCGAGGGTATGGAGCCGCAAGCCGCCGACCGCCAGACGGAAATATTTGCTGTAATATGCAAGCGCCGCCAGCGGCAGCATGATGTAGAACGCCAGGACGGCAACGATGGCAAGGACACCGCCAATCGCAGCGCCATTGGCGCTAAGCGCGTCTCGCCCGCCGGAGACCGCCATGCTGATGGCAATGACAACGCCGCCAATGACCATCAGGAACGGGACAAGGTAGAACAACAGATAGCGCTTCATCAACGGCTTCCAATCCGCCGTCGCCTGAAACCGGTGCGGGCCAAAGCTCATCGCGTTCCAGCGGTCGTTCCACAGCGAAATCATCGACCATGGCACCAACAGGAAGATCGGCAGCCAGCCAGCAACCGTCTTCCACATGTAGGAAAGGCCATATTGCAGGCCCGGATTGTCGCTTCCGCCGCGTATGCCGCGCCAATAGGTCCGGCTGAGGCGGTAGCGAAGCGCCCGGAAATAGGCGACTCCCGTCAGGTAGAACAACAGCAGGAACATCGTGAGGGTAACGACGCCAGCGATGACCACTTCGCCCCGAAAGATCAGACCCTGCGACACGAGCTGAATAACGATGAACGGCACACCGATCAGCAAAAATGCCATCAGAAAGCCGATAAAAAGCTCAATCCCGCGTCCCGTCCATTCCAGACGCTCGTCGATGAATTCGGTCTTGCTCCACAGATAGTCGCGCTCGCGCGTTGTGGCCCAGAAACGGTAGATGCCCAAAGTCACGATGGTCAGCAGCAGGTTGGGAAAGGCGATGCGGGCGAATTCCTGCCAGCTTCCGTGGAAACGAAATGCACTGTAATTTTCCGTGACTTCAGTGCTCATCGTGTCGCTGCCCCCTTGAATCTGCATATCAGACATGCGGGGGATAACGCCACTTTGTCAACAAATGCTAACGACGCAGCGGCATCCTCCGCCAAAGAAAGTTGAAAGGTCACACTAAGGTCTCACCTAAGCGGGTTTCGGCAGGGCATCCACCCGGCGTGGACAACACTGTCGTAGCGCGGATATCTGCCGCCGGTCGCGTAAGGGACAGTGCGTTGCATGGTCATAACATATCCAGCGATGAGAAAGAGCGTTCAAAGCGTCAAAGGCCAGTTGATCTGCATAATCTCAAAGCAAATCCTACATTGCAAGTGGCAGCTAACATATTGGCGATAATATTTTTTCCGTCACGGTCGGTTCGAGGTCGATAGCGACAAGAGCGGGCTCATCCATCACGCTGGCATGCACCCAAAAGCGCGGTTAGCTCTGCGTGCGCGGCACTTAATCGTCATGCCGAACTTGTTTCACATCTATTCCGACGAAAGGAGTAAGGCGTTGAACCGAATTCAGGGCACATCGCGATAGTACAGAAATGGCCAGACAGTGACCGCAGCGGGCCATGTTGCCAATATGCCTGAACGAATGTCCGGCTTTAGGTGAAATGACAGGTGCTTGCATGACCGAAATGTTGTGGGGAGCGGAACGGCAGCTACTAAAACGCCTGATGTCAAAAGCGGACGTGCAATCGGAAGGCAAATAAGTTCCGTTGCCAAGATGCTTCGTTGGCACGCGTTGAGTCTTGGCGGTGCCGCGAAGCATCTACTGCTTCGTCCTTCTACACCGCAGAACCGACTCTGATCGGAATTTTCAAATATCTTACGCCATTGGCCTCAGCTTCTGGAAAGCGTCCTGCGCGCACATTGACCTGAATTGCGGGCAGCAAGAGTTTCGGCACTGCAAGCGTTGCATCTCGGGCTTCGCGCATCGCGACGAACTCATCCTCGGTGATACCGTCATGGACATGGACGCTCGCTCGACGCTGTTCGCTAACGCTGGTTTCCCATCGGTAATCGTCCCGGCCCGGCGCTTTGTAATCGTGGCAAAGAAATAGCCGTGTCTCTTCCGGCAGGCTCAACACCCGACGGATCGAGCGAAAGAGCTGACGCGCATCGCCGCCGGGAAAGTCGGCACGCGCGGTGCCGTAATCGGGCATGAAAAGCGTATCGCCGACAAAGGCGGCGTCGCCGATCAGATAGGCGACGTCGGCAGGGGTATGGCCGGGAACGTGCATTACTTCAACGTCGAGCGTGCCGATTTTGAAACGCTCGCCATCGGCGAACAGCCGGTCGAAATCGGACCCGTCGGTCTTCAAGTCGTCGAGCGCGAAGACTGGACGGAAAATCTTCTGCACGTCGCGGATGTGCTCGCCAATGCCGATTACGGCTCCGGTTTTTGCCTTAATATAGGGCGCGGCGGAGAGATGGTCGGCATGGGCGTGCGTTTCCAGCACCATGGCGATCCGCCAACCGCGTTCGGCTGCGGTGGCGACGATCCGCTCGGCGGAGCGCACATCGGCATTGCCGCTTGCAAGGTCAAAGTCCAGCACCGGATCGATGACGGCAGCATCCCCCGAGACGGGGTCGGCAACCAGATAGCTGATCGTGTTGGTAGGTTCGTCGAAGAATGCTTCGATTACGTGTTGTTGCGACATGCTGAACTCCTTTAGCTCTTGACTATATATTAGCTATCACTAAATAAGCAAGCTCTAATGGAGAATCGATCATGCTAAAGTCCCCGATGGACCTCGCCACCTTCGAAACGAAGGCGGAAGGCGTTGCCGGTCTGCTCAAGGCAATGGGCAATGGCCGTCGCCTGATGCTGCTGTGCAAACTTGTCGAACATGGCGAGATGACCGTGGGCGATCTCGCTCGGGAAGTGACGCTGTCGCAATCAGCCTGTTCGCAACATCTCGCAAAAATGCGCGATGAGGGCCTCGTGGCCTTCCGCCGCGAAAGCCAGACGCTCTGGTATCGGATCGCCGATCCACGAACTGAGGCGCTGATGGCCAGCCTCTATCAACTCTACTGCAAGGACTGAAAATCATGACAATCGCCACAATAACACCCGCCAGAGCGCGGAAATTGATCGACGCCGGGGCGACTTTGGTCGACATCCGCGAACCGGACGAACATGCCCGCGAGCAGATCCCCGGTGCGATCAACCTGCCGGTGTCGCGGCTCTGCGAACTGCCTGCCGGGCCGGTCGTGTTTCATTGCAAATCCGGGATGCGGACCACCACCAGTACAGCAGCGCTCATAAACGCCGCCGATGGCGCTCCTTGCCACATTGTGGAAGGCGGGATTGATGCCTGGCGGGAGGCCGGATTGCCCACGCGGGTCGATGCTGCCCAACCGCTCGAAATCATGCGGCAGGTGCAGATCGCCGCTGGAAGCCTGATCTTAATCGGCGTTGTGCTGGGCTTTCTTGTGGCTCCAGCGTTCTTCGGGGTGTCGGCATTTGTCGGCGCTGGTCTGATGATGGCGGGCGCAACCGGGTGGTGCGGCATGGCAAGATTGCTGCAGATCATGCCGTGGAACCGGTCGGCTTTCGCCAACTGACCTAGTCATGACATTATCCGAAATTCTTCTTGCGCTCGTTTCAGGCGGCCTGATCGGCATCGTCCTCGGGCTGGTGGGTGGCGGTGGGTCGATCCTGGCGGTGCCATTGCTCGTCTATGTCGTGGGCGTGCAATCACCCCATGCCGCAATCGGGACCGCCGCCGTAGCCGTGGCGATGAATGCGCTGGTTGGACTTTCGGGACATGCCCGTGCAGGCCGGGTCAAGTGGCGCTGCGCCGCCGTCTTCGCGATTTCCGGTGTAATTGGCGCGGCTGTCGGCGCAGAGATGGGCAAGGCATTCGACGGCCAGCGTTTGCTGATGCTGTTCGGCCTGTTGATGATCGGCATCGGCCTGTCGATGTTCCGGAAACGCAGCGCTGCGGATGACCCTGATGTGCGCCTGACGCGGGAGAGCGCGGCCATCCTGCTCCCGAGACTGGTGCCAGCCGGGCTTGGCGTCGGGCTTGCTGCTGGCTTTTTTGGCATCGGCGGCGGTTTCCTGATAGTGCCAGCGCTAATCGCAGCGACAGCCATGCCAATCTCTATTGCCGTTGGCACATCGCTGGTCGTGGTTGCTGCGCTGGGCCTAACTACTGCGGCGTCCTATGCGTTGTCCGGCTATGTCGACTGGACAATTGTTGCCATACTCATCATCGGTGGCGCGGCCGGTGCAGCTGCAGGTATCCAACTTGGCCGGAAACTGGCCTCACGCAAAGGGTTGCTTGAGCGGCTCTTTGCGCTCGTCGTGGTCATTATCGGAATCTACGTTACGGCGAAAAGTCTCTGATCTCATTCCAACGCAGCTGTCGGTCAAATCAGCATCCTGTGAACGGCTGCTTTGGGAGAACAGGATGCGCTAATTTTTATTTCTCAAAGGTTGCCGTGTCCTGACAGCCTGCTTTTTAGCGTTTGATGTCAGAAAGCTGCCCCTCGTTCAGCCTGTCAACCTCGTGCACCTCTTAAGGGCTGAAATAATCGCGTGCGTCTCTACAACGTCGTGGGAGGCCGACAACCGCGCGCAACGTTCGCGCTTGTCCGTAATGATTAACGAGTCGGACGTGCCAATCCGATACACCGCCCGATCTGTCTAAAACATGATGGTTAACGCGATTGTGTGAAATGCTCCCTCGCACGATAATGAAGCACAGATTGAGGTCAGCAGAATGATTGTCGTCACCGATACATCTAACAATTTTGAAAAACGGTCGGTCAATGATCGCGCTAAACGGCTGATCAAAATTCAGGTATCGAATGACCGCATTCAACATGTTGATGCGATATTGCGCAACGTGACCGAGAGAGGCATCGGCATCGAACTGCAAAAGCCATTGCAGGAAGGTGAAAAGGTTTCGATACAGATCAGAAACCTAGAACCAATTTTGGGTACCGTAGCCTGGTCGAAAGAGCAGCGTTCAGGGGTGATATTTGACGCGTATATTGACCCCTCGCTTCTGACAGTCAAAAATAGCGGCCAGGACCAAGTTGAAGGAATATTTAATGGCGCGGACGGTTATCATGTCTTTAACCGGTTCAAGCCTGTGTCTGGTATTAGGCGCCCAGCGTTAAAGGCGCGCAGTTAAGGCCAAGCGATGACCGGCCGCTGACGATGTCCACCGGCAGCACGGTCAACGCCGTCGGGCGAGCGCAGCTAATGGATCGCAAAACAACCTTTCGCCTTGGTCTTTACTTTATCTAAAGTTCGATGCTCAAAAGGTCGTTTACATAAAAAACATTCAAGCTCGAGGGCTAACAAATGGTTGCAATTGTCGCTCAAAAGAGAAATCCAAAACGAATGCCCTCTTTTCTGAAGGGGGATCTCCAAAGCGCGCATTTGACGCAAAGCGTTTGCGTGCGCGATGTTTCCGTGAACGGAGCACTGCTCGACGCCACCGATCCTTTGAAAGTATTCGAGATCGTCACGCTCATCTGTGGTGAGACAAAAGTGAACGGGATAGTCGCCTGGTCCGATAAAGGCCGGCTGGGCATCGAATTTTCTGAACTTCTTAC
>JANMJX010000205.1:0-3989 GCA_031371575.1 Sphingomonadales bacterium | reverse complement strand
TGGAATCCGCGCCACTTTCTGCTAGTCAGCCCGCAACTCAGCCCATAGGAAATTCATATGTCCGTCACTGCCGTCCCTATCTTGCCCATCAAAAAAGGGTCGCTCACCAAATATTGGATAGCGATTGCCCTGGTACTCGCGGCAGGCGCAGGGCTCGCATTTTGGGGCACAAGCGGCGTGCGCAAGGAATTTGGCGACGTTGTCACCACGGCTTCAGGGCTGCGCTATAAAGTCCTTCAGGCAGGCGAAGGCCCCAAGCCGACCGACAATGATGTCGTTCTCGTAAGTTATAAGGGCATGTTGAAAGACGGCACCGTTTTTGACCAGAATCCGCAAGCTGGCTTTCCGGTAACTGGCGTCGTTTCCGGATTTTCCGAAGGCCTGAAAATCATGCAGCGTGGCGGCAAATACCGCCTGTGGATTCCATCCGACCTCGGATACGGCCCGGAAGACCAGCGCAACCCGCAGACGGGCGCCGTTGCCATCCCGGGTGGCAGCGAGCTGACCTTTGATGTCGAGTTGCTTGAGTTCAAATCACGCGCCGAAATCGAAGCCATGCAAAAGCAGATGCAGGAAATGCAGAAGCAGCAGGGCAATGCCGGCGGCGGACAGCCAAGCGGCGCGCGTCAGGGCCTACCGCCCGAAATCCAGCAACAGATTGATGCCCAGATGCAGGCGCAACAAGGGCAAAACCCTCCGCAATAAGCCCATCACCGTGCTGATTGCGCGGTCTTCGCAAGCTATAGCGTTGCAAAGAAAATGATCGTTGCAACCGCCATCACGGCGGTCGCGGTCCAGCCGGTAATCGTCGCGCGGCGGCCAAGTGTAAGCCGCCCCATGGCGCGCGGGTTGCGGACGATCAGCATCATCATCGCCATGAGCGGCGCCGCAAGCACGCCATTGACGACCGCGGCCCAGTACAGCGCACGCGCCGGGTCGATACCGACATATTGCAACGACACGCCAAGCATCGTTGTCACCGCAATCGTGCCGTAAAACAGCCGCGCTTTCATGGGCTTTGCGTCAAGGCTACCGGCGATCCCGAACATTTCAGTAACGGCATAGGCCGCCGAGCCCGCGAGCACCGGTACCGCGAGCAGCCCAGTCCCGATGATCCCCAGGGCGAAAAGCGCAAAGGCGAAGTTTCCGGCGATTGGCCGCAAGGCTTCTGCCGCCTGCGCCGAAGTCTCGATGTCGCGCACCCCATTGGCATGCAGCGTTGCGGCAGTGGCAAAGACGATGGCTAGTGAGACGATGGAGCTGAAGGCCATGCCCGTCAGCGTGTCGATCCGGATGCGTTTGAGCTCAGGCCCGGCCTCTTTGGGCGTGATGCACAATGGTTTGACCTTGTGCCTTTTCTGCTCCTCTATTTCCTGGCCAGCCTGCCAGAAAAACAGATAAGGGCTGATGGTCGTACCCAATATCGCCACCACCGCAGTGGCATAGGCCCCAGTCCACTCGATGCGCGGTACCACGAGCGAGGTGAGCGCTTCTCCCCACGGAACCTGCGCCACGAATACAACGGCCACATAGGCAAATAAGGACAGAGTCGTCCATTTGAGCACCGCCGAATATCGTTCGTACGAAAGCCAGACCTCAATGACCACGCAGATGACGCCAAACAATAAGGTGTAGAGCCCAAGTGGCCCTCCCACCAGCAACCCAAAAGCTGCGCCCATGGCAGCGAGATCAGCCCCGAGGTTGACGACATTGGCAACGAGCAGAAGGCTAACCATGAGGATCAGCAATGGACGCGGATAATGGCGGCGCAGATTTCGGGCAATTCCCGCGCCCGTCACGCGTCCGATTTCCGCTGCAACCTCCTGAATGGCGACCATCAGGGGGAAGCTGAACAGAAAGGTCCAGCTGAGACCGAAACCGAATTGCGCGCCGACCTGGCTATGTGTGCCGATGCCCGACGGGTCGTCGTCTGCCGCCCCTGTGATCAGCCCCGGACCAAGGCGTGAAAGGAAGCTTGTCGAAGCAGGTTTATCTTTAGCCATTGCGCGCGACATCAGGCCCGAAAGCGATCAATGTCAACAAAGGAGACGCTCGCGCTTAGACCCCTTCCAGCAGGCCCTCGTCCTTGATCCGCTTTTGCCAATAGGCAGGCGCAAGCTGGTGCACATTATGGCCTTCGCTGTCGACTGCGACAGTGACAGGGAAATCGACCACTTCGAATTCGTAAATGGCTTCCATGCCCAGATCTGCAAAGCCGACAACCTTGCTGCCCTTGATCGCCCGGGCGACAAGATAGGCCGCACCGCCGACCGCCATCAGATAGGCCCTCTTGTGCCGGGCAATGGCCTGTGTGGCCGCGGGGCCCCGCTCCGCCTTGCCGACACAGGCGAGCAAGCCTTGTTCAAGCATCATATCCATGAACTTGTCCATGCGCGTGGCAGTCGTCGGCCCCGCTGGTCCAACAATCTCTTCGCCGACCGGATCGACGGGTCCGACATAATAGATCATCCGGCCCTTGAAGCTGACGGGCAGCTCCTCGCCTGCCGCCAGCATATCGGCGATGCGCTTATGGGCAGCGTCGCGCCCGGTGAGCATCTTGCCATTCAGGAGCAGACGATCGCCCTGTTTCCAACCCGCAACAATTTCGGGCGTCAGCGAATTCAGGTCCACCCGAATCGCGGCGGCGTCGGGTTTCCAGTCAACCTTTGGCCATGCGTCGAGCTTGGGTGCTTCAAGATAGACTGGCCCCGCGCCATCGAGCGTGAAATGCGCATGGCGCGTCGCCGCACAGTTCGGGATCATCGCCACTGGCTTGCCAGCGGCGTGGCACGGCGCGTCCATGATCTTTACGTCCAATATCGTCGACAGCCCGCCAAGTCCCTGCGCACCGATCCCAAGCGCGTTGACCTTGTCGAAAATCTCGATCCGCATGGCCTCAATGTCATTCTGCGGGCCGCGCGCCTTGAGCTGCCCCATATCAATGGGTTCCATCAACGCCTGCTTAGCCAGAAGGACGCAATGTTCGGCGGTGCCGCCAATGCCAATCCCCAACATACCCGGCGGGCACCAGCCGGCGCCCATTTGCGGCAGCATTTCGACCACCCAGTCGACGATATTGTCTGACGGGTTCATCATCTTGAATTTTGACTTGTTCTCGCTGCCCCCACCTTTTGCGGCGACATCGACGGACACTTTCGTTCCTGGCGCCAGATCAACATGCAAAACGCACGGCGTATTGTCTTTGGTGTTACGACGCGTGAAGGCCGGGTCGGCAAGCACGGAGGCGCGCAACTTGTTGTCGGGATGCAAATAGGCCCTGCGGACACCTTCATCGATCACATCCTGTAACGAAGCAGACGTGTCTTCCAACCGGCAATCCATACCCCATTTGACAAAGACATTGACGATACCCGTATCCTGACAGATCGGGCGGTGCCCTTCGGCGCACATGCGGCTGTTGGTCAGGATTTGCGCAATGGCGTCTTTTGCGGCTGGCGACTGTTCAGCGTCATACGCCTCCCCCAATGCGTGGATATAATCCATGGGATGAAAATAGCTGATATATTGCAGCGCGTCGGCGACACTCTCAATCAGATCTGCATTGCGTATGATTACGGTCATATTGGCCCCTGAGCTTCACATCAGCCATGCCCATAACGACCCACCACGTTGATTCAAGCATCATTGCAAGTCAGCCATCCAGCCTGCCGCCTGCCGCTCGTTCATCTGGCGTTCAAGTATTCCAGCATGGTTTGACAGAATTGTTGTGACATGTTGCATTCAAGACGTCTGGAATATTACTCAATTTCGCGATGAGTCGAATGCGAACCACTGATAAGCTGATAAAATACAGAATATGTCTATTTTATATTGAAACAATATACCCATATCATCGCTTATCCATCATGTCTGGATCAGATATTTGCGGAATATTGATCTTGTTCAATTTTTGGACTTAAGACCGAAAGAATTATGGAGATATTTATGCTACGTATATTAACAGCAACAAGCCTTTTGGCTTTGGCCTC
>JANMJX010000186.1:0-1612 GCA_031371575.1 Sphingomonadales bacterium | reverse complement strand
CATCGAGGCAGCTGGACATGGTCTTAAAAAAGAACATGCTGCAAGCCTTGCAGGCGGACGGCCTGGTATCCTGCATGGAAACAAGACTTATCTTCTTCAAGACGCGGACGGCCAGATTGCCGAAGCGCATTCCATTTCGGCTGGCCTTGATTATCCCGGCATTGGCCCCGAGCATAGCTGGCTCAAGGAAATCGGTCGCGTGCGCTACGACAGCGTGACGGATATGGAGGCACTCGCCGCGTTCCAGCTGCTGTGCCGCACCGAGGGGATCATTCCAGCGCTTGAGCCTGCCCACGCCATTGCCGCTGTTGAGCGCGAAGCCAAGAAAATGGACCGTGACCAGATCATCCTCGCCAACCTGTGTGGACGCGGCGACAAGGATATCTTCACCGTGGCCGAGGCGCTTGGGACGCAGATATGAAAATCTCAATATTTGTCATCCTGAACTGGTTTCGGGATAACGCAATGCCGTCGCTCGTTATCCCGAAACAAGTTCGGGATGGCGAGAGGGTGGTTACATGACTCGCCTCTCGTCCGCTTTCTCCAAGTCGCACCCCGCACTTGTCACCTTCATCACCGCTGGCGACGGCGACACCGCCGCTAATCTCGACGCACTTGTCGAAGGCGGCGCTGATGTTATCGAACTTGGCATGCCTTTCACTGACCCGATGGCGGATGGACCTGCGATTCAGGAAGCGAATATCCGCAGCTTGAATGCCGGCACTACCACTGCCGATATCTTCGCCATCGCCTCGGCATTTCGCAAACGCCATCCAGACACGCCATTGGTGCTGATGGGATATGCCAACCCCATGACCATCCGCGGCGGTGAATGGTTTGCCTCCGAATGCAATAAAGCCAGCGTCGATGGCGTCATCTGCGTCGACATTCCGCCCGAGGAAGACCCCGAGCTTGGGCCTGCCTTGCGCAACGCCGGCATTGACCTCATTCGCCTTGCGACTCCCACAACCGATGCGGCGCGCTTGCCCCAGGTCCTCAATGGCGCGTCCGGGTTCCTATATTATGTCAGCGTTGCCGGGATCACTGGCCTTCAGGTGGCTGCACAGACGAGCATAAATGAAGCTGTCGCGCGGCTGAAGGCTCATACTGCCCTGCCCGTGGCCGTTGGCTTTGGAGTACGAACGCCCGAACAGGCCGCCAATATCGCCCGTGTCGCCGACGGAGTTGTCGTTGGTTCAGCACTGGTTGAGCTCGTTGCCGAGCATAAAGCGAACGCCGCTGGTCCTCTGCGTGATTATGTGGCATCGTTGAAGCAAGCCATCGTCGCAACCAGAAAGGCCTGAACATGAACTGGGTCACCCGCGTCCGTAACGCTATCCCTTTCATCGCAAAGCGCGAAACCGCCGAAACCTTATGGCACAAATGCAAGGGTTGCCAGGCGATGATCTTTCTCAAAGAATTTGAGGAAAACCAGTCAGTCTGCCCCAAGTGCGACCATCACGGCCGGATTGGCCCAGCAGCGCGCTTCGATGCATTATTCGATGACGAAAGCTACGACATTCTCAAGCCACCCGTCGTCGGTGAAGATCCGTTAAAGTTCAAAGATACAAAAAAATATGTCGACCGGATCAAGGCTGCACGGCTTGCGACG
>JANMJX010000167.1:0-2681 GCA_031371575.1 Sphingomonadales bacterium | reverse complement strand
GCAGCCGTTTACTATATAGGTGTGTGGGTATTAGCGTTATAAAATCATGTTTGAAAAAACCGTGAACAACTGTCGGTCTTTGGTCGTTGGGTACCTGGACGGATTTACGTCGGCCGCATTACGATCATTGCCGTTGGTCGTGTGCGGCTGGCTTATGATCTACTCAACTGTGGCTCAGGCCCAAACAGTTACATGCCAAGGTCGTCTGATCACGGTCTTTGATTTCAGAAACCCGGTTTTAGTCTCAGGCACAGCGCTTTCAGTTGGCGCGGTTTATAGATTTTCAAACGTAGCGATAGATATAGACGCACGCGTTCGCATCGATGCGCTTACTGCGGCCACATTGAGCACGCTTGATCAAAATACGGGGCTATCTGACAATTTCCAACCAGAACTAGCTGGCAACAACGCGCGCAGCGCCGATTTCACGATAACATTTGTAGTTTCTGGCACGACGACACCCGTCGCAACAGATTTTGCCGCTTCAGGTATTGATATCGATGGCGATAGCGGTTCAATCCGTGAATATTCTGAATTCTCAATGCCTTTTGCTGCGTACGCCCTCGATACCCCCACAAATCTTGACATTAATGCATCCGGCCCTTCGTCGATGACCAGAATTCGGTTCGAAGCTCGGACTAATTTTACCGCCCCAGGCATTGACGAGACAGCTACCCGGAATATCGCCACCATTTTTTATACATCGACCAGCACATTCCAATATCGCATTGGCACTTTAGGAACAGGCAGCACAACACGTCTTACATCACTCGATTTTAGCTGCCCGGCGCTGCCGCTGCCTGCGACAACTCCCCAAGTAACGCAAGATTTTGGAGACGCGCCTGCAAGCTTTGGAAATCCGGTTCATGATATCGTTTCAACGATATACTTAGGGGCAACAAATAGTGCCGAATCTGCACCTTATAATAACGCTGCTGCGAACGGTGATGCAGGTGACGACGGCGTTACGTTTTCCACACTTCGACAATCAAACACCGGGACTGCGACCATAAGTGTGGCAGGTAATGGCGGCCGGTTGCAATGTTGGGTGGACTGGAACGGCGATGGAGATTTTTCCGACGCTGGCGAGCAGGTAGCGACAGATGTAACGGACAACGGACTAGGCGATAACAATGCTGCAGCCGGAACCATTGGTCTAAGCTTCGTTGTGCCCACTGCGGCAACTATGACACAAACTTTCACCCGTTTTCGTTGGTCTACGACGCCAGGACTTACAGCATCGTCCATCGCATCTAACGGAGAAGTTGAAGACTATGCCATAAACATTCTAGGCGCTCCATTGCTCAGCGTATCGAAATCTTCAACATCCTTTGCGACAACCGGGACGGACAAGTTTTTTGTCCCCAGCAGCGAAGTGATATATTCAATCACGACGACAAATATGGGCACTACCGCGACCGATGCAAATTCTGTATTTCTTGTCGACACTCTTCCTCCGGCGATCGAATTCTACAACGGTGATATAGATGGCGGCGGACCTGAAACAGGCTCTGTGACTTTCGCTCAGACTTCATCAACTTTAACATTTTCAACGTCAACTGATGTTAGATTTTCCAATGCGGCACAGGCACCAATGAGTTTTTCAGCCTGCTCGTATTCTCCAGCTCCTGGTTACGATTCTGCCGTCAGACATATTTGCCTAAATCCGAAAGGGGCAATGGCAGCAGGTGGAATGCCAGTGTCCAGCTTTGTCATAAAATTTCGGGCGCGAATAAAATAGACCGCTGTCACTGCTGATTGGGAATACAAACGGCTTCGGCCAGCGTGTTCAGCCTCAAGCCACTTTCGAGATCGTTTCATCGCCCGCTTAATGGAATAGTTAGCGAGAACAGTCCTTGCCGAGCTGTGCAGCAGAATGTCAGCTATCTTGGCTTCATTGCCAAGAGCTGCCTATCCCGACCCCGCAACATTGAGTGCTATGGTGCAGCCGGCTTATCTATAAAGTTTGGCCAGAAGGAATTGATGCCAAACCGTACCGATAAAAAACGGGCGCCTATGCCGAATTTGTTAAACATGCTTGTGGCACGATCGTTAACAGTTAATCGCGATAAGCTAATTGACGAGCATTAAACGCAAACGAAATTGGGCAACAAATGGATCACTACTACTTCGACTCCCGTGAGTTCGAGCGTGGGAATGTCGTGATCTTTGCAGACATTCGTAGGCAAGGAGCGGGTCGCGATGCAGTTAAAGTTATAGATTTGTCACAGTCCGGCTTTCGAATGGAATGCTTAGTTGAAATACCTGACGGCAAATTAACCTTTCTCAAGTTACCTGGATTTGTCCTACTGGAATGCCGTGTAGTGTGGCGCACAAAGTGGTATTACGGCTTTGAATTCGTTAATCGCTTACACCCTGCCATCTATCACCATATAGTGACACGATATCCGGCAATGACGAAACCTTCTCCGAAACGGTCTATGGCCGATTATGCTGCGACAACTGACTTATAATACATGCGGAGGGGAGAGAGTGCTGACGCGGATAATCGCGTAGCCGCCTGAGTAAGTCACACTGGACTGATCTGGAAAAGCAGGCTGAACAATCGTTCAGACACCTAGCTCATTGATCACACCTTGAGCTTCTAGAAACTATGCGCGATTTTCGAACTACGACAAAGTCGCGATCGTCGAGCCTTACACTGCACAGTACGAATGCAT
>JANMJX010000135.1:0-6984 GCA_031371575.1 Sphingomonadales bacterium | reverse complement strand
GTGCTGCGCGTTGACCCGATGGCGCTTGACCAGTTGTTGCACCCGACGCTGGATCCCAATGCTGCACGCGATGTGCTCACCTCGGGCCTGCCAGCGTCGCCAGGTGCGGCCTCGGGCGAGATCGTGTTTGACGCCGACACTGCCGAGCGATTCAACGACATGGGCAAGGCAGTCATTCTGGTCCGCATTGAAACCAGTCCCGAAGACATTCACGGCATGCACGCCGCAAAGGGCATTTTGACCGCGCGTGGCGGGATGACCAGCCATGCGGCGGTCGTCGCGCGTGGCATGGGTCGTCCCTGCGTATCGGGCGCCGGAAGCATCCAGATTGATGCTGCGGCAAAGATTTTGCGGATTGCGGGCCGGACCTTGAAGGAAGGCGAGATCATCACGCTCGACGGGTCAACCGGCGAAGTCATGGCGGGCGAAGTACCCACCATCCAGCCCGAGCTGGTGGGTGATTTCGGGACGTTGATGGTCTGGGCAGATGCAGGCCGCCGGATGAAGGTCCGCGCCAATGCCGAAACACCGCTGGATGCGCAAACTGCGCGTGACTTTGGCGCGGAGGGCATTGGTCTGTGCCGCACCGAACATATGTTCTTTGACGCTGCGCGGATTACGGCGGTGCGCCAGATGATCCTGGCCGACGACGAAAAGGGCCGACGCGTCGCGCTCGACAAATTGCTGCCCGAGCAACGCAAGGATTTCGCGGCGATATTCGAGGTCATGGCTGGACTGCCGGTAACCATCCGGCTGCTGGACCCGCCATTGCATGAATTCCTGCCGCATCAGGAAAGTGAATTTGCCGAAGTTGCGGCTGCTGCTGGTGTGGGTATCGAGGTTTTGAAGCAACGAGCGGCCGAGCTGCACGAATTCAACCCCATGCTTGGCCATCGCGGCTGCCGCCTGGGCGTCACTTATCCCGAAATCTACGAGATGCAGGCGCGCGCGATCTTCGAGGCCGCGTGCAGCCTTGCGGTTGCGCCCGTTCCCGAAATCATGATCCCGCTCGTCGGTACGCGGCGCGAACTTGAGTTGATGAAGGACGTGGTCGACAAGGCAGCTGAGGCGGTCTTTGCCGAACAGGGCAAACGGATCGAATATCTCGTCGGCACGATGATCGAGCTGCCGCGCGCCGCATTGATGGCGGATGAAATTGCCGAAGTCGGCAGCTTCTTCAGCTTTGGCACCAATGACCTTACGCAAACGACATTGGGCGTCAGCCGCGACGATGCCGCACGTTTCCTGACGCATTATGTCGACAAGGGCATCTATGCGCGTGACCCGTTTGTCAGCCTTGACGTCGAAGGCGTTGGCCAGTTGATCGAGATTGCGGTCAACAAGGGCCGTGCGACGCGCCCCGACATCAAGCTTGGCATTTGCGGCGAACATGGCGGCGACCCTGCGTCGATTGCTTTTTGTGAAAAGGTCGGCCTCGATTATGTGAGTGCATCGCCTTATCGCGTTCCGATCGCGCGACTGGCGGCGGCACAGGCGGCGCTTGCCAGCAAATAATGCATTGGTAATCTTGCTCCGGGGGGATGCAAAATGAAGGCATGGCAAAGATACGCTGTTTGCATCGCGCTCGGGATCATTGGCGGTGCGGCCATCGCGGTGCAGCAGGTTCGCGGCGGCCTGAACGATGGTCTGGTTGCCAACGGACCATGGGAGACGGGCAAGAGCTTCGGTTCTGTCGATGCCACTGCGCTGACTCGCGCGAAAGTGGCCCTGTCGGGGCTTTTGGCTTTGCCTGCCAAAGAGGCAATGTATTTCACGGCCAGGCGCGACAGCAAGGACCGCGCTTTGGATGGGCGCTGCACTTATGCAGTGCGCGGTGGCAAGCTTGACGGCCATTGGTGGAGCGTCACCTTATATGAAGGTGAAGGCTGGCTTGTGCAGAACGCGGCCAATCGCTGGTCGGTCCCTGCAAGCGCGGTCGCCACAGATGCGCAAGGGGCATGGGCGTTCACGGTATCGCCTGAGGGAACCGGCAGCACTTGGTTGCCGACAGGATCGGTGCCAGCCTTTGACCTGACGCTGCGGCTCTATCATCCGTCGCCCGCTGTCATGGAACACCCCGAAAAAGCCCAGCTTCCCGCCATTGACCGCACGGGATGTGCATGATGCAGCGCTGGATCCTGCCATTTCTGGTTGCAGCCCTTGTCGCATTCGGTGCCTATCAGGCCACGTTGCTCGCGACCCCTTATGCATTGATGTACGCAGCAATGCGCAAAATTGGCGCAGATCGCCCCGCGAACAGTTTCTTTTTCGCGCCCATGACAACCGCCAGCAATCAACGCATTGTCCGGCCAAGTCCCGACCTTTCCTATTCGACCTGTGTCTTTGATCTTTCCAAGGGCCCGGTGCTGGTCGATATCGAGCCCGTTCCGGGTCATTATTGGTCAGTTAGCGTCTTTGACGCGCGCACTGATGTGGCCGCTGTACGCAGCGATCGGGACACCAAAGGTCAGCCAGCGCGGCTTGCATTGATCAAAAAAGGGCAACAGGCGCCGGAGGGATATGAGGCCGTTTTGCTTGGATATGACCGCGGTTTGGTTCTTGTCCGCATCCTCCTCAATAATCCTGCGGACTTTCCGCGCATTGACGCCATTCGCCGAAAATCGATCTGCAAGCCTGGTTGAGGGTCAAATTAGCTATTGCACAAGCGGTCAGCCATCCGTAATAGCGGCGCTCCAGTGCACCCGTAGCTCAGCTGGATAGAGCATCAGACTACGAATCTGAGGGCCGGGCGTTCGAATCGCTCCGGGTGCACCATTTTCCTCCCTTCGCTAAAAAGTCCGCCCGAAAAAGGGTCGAGACTGCATAGGGACGACTTGGCTTCAAGCTTGTCTCGACTTTTTGCCGGGGCTGCGTCTATGGGGGGCAGCATGACTACCAAATCCAAATCCGCCATCGTTCTTCTGTCCGGTGGCCTTGATTCAATGGTTGTGGCGGGGCTTGCGCGCGAGGCGGGCTATGACCTAATTGCGCTGACCATCGATTATAACCAGCGCCACCGTGTGGAACTTGAAAGTGCCGCGCGCATTGCGTCTCATTTGCAGGCCAAGGAGCATATCGTGCTACCGCTAGATCTGACCCGCTTTGGCGGTTCGGCGCTGACAGCGGACATCGACGTGCCAAAGCAAGGCGTTGAGACAGGCGCGATTCCGGTCACCTATGTGCCGGCACGCAACACGATATTCCTGTCCTTGTGCCTTGGTCTTGCCGAAGCGCGCAACGCCCGCGACCTGTGGATTGGGGTTAATGCCCTGGATTATTCGGGCTATCCCGATTGCCGCCCCGCCTTTATCCGGGCGTTTGAAACGACTGCCAATCTGGCAACCAAAGCCGGTGTCGAGGGCGATCATTTCACTGTGCACACGCCATTGCTCGACATGACCAAGGCCGACATAGCGCGCGAAGCCAACAGACTCGGGCTTGACGCTGGCATGAGCTGGTCTTGCTACGACCCGAGCGCTGACAACAAGGCGTGCGGAGAATGCGACGCGTGCCGCTTGCGCGCCAAGGGCTTTGTCGACGCGGGTCTGCCTGATCCAACGATTTACGCATGAGCTACGCGGTCAAGGAAATCTTCCTGACCTTGCAGGGGGAAGGCGTGCATGCCGGCCGTCGCGCTGTGTTCCTGCGCTTTTCGGGCTGCAACCTGTGGACGGGGCGCGAGGTTGATCGTTCAAATGCCATATGCCAGTTCTGCGACACCGACTTTGTCGGCATGGATGGCGAAAATGGTGGCCGTTATGAGGCTGGTGCGCTCGCGGCCAAAGTTGCTGCCTTATGGGGTGATAATTCTGCCAATCGATATGTAGTGATAACAGGCGGCGAACCCATGTTGCAAGTCGACGACGCCATCATTGACGCGTTGCATGTCGAAGGCTTTACAATCGCGATTGAAAGCAATGGCACGATTGCCGTCCATCCTGGTATTGATTGGGTCTGCATCAGCCCAAAGGCAGGGTCAGAGGTTATCCAGCACGTAGGCGACGAGCTAAAGCTGGTCTGGCCCCAACCCGGGAGCGACGTTGATGCCATGGAAAAATGGCAATTTGAGCATTTCCTCATCCAGCCGATGGATATGGGGGATGAGATCCTGAACGCCTCCAGCGTTTCTTCGGCCACAGACTTTGTGATGGAGCGGCCTAAATGGCGTTTGTCGCTGCAAAACCACAAGATTCTCGGGCTTCCCTGACATTTGGTAAATTTGCTTGAATCCTGTCCCCGAAAATGACAGTCTGATGACGGGATAGAGGAGAGCTGAAATGGCAAAGGCCGAAGAAGCGCACCTGCGCGCATATAAAAGCTATTCAAAACGCATGTCTGACCATGTGGCAATTGCACTGGTCGTCTACACCTTGGCGCTGATATTTCTGGTAACGCCTACGATTGAGTCGTCGGGTACATCCATTTTCCCTTATTTCATATTGGTGGTGCTGGTTGGAGCAGTCATTCCAGCGTGCCGGAATTTGGAACGACGTTGGCAGGCACTGGATGCAAATGCCTATCCCGGTGACGGGCTTGAAGGTCGTTATTTTGCCGACCGGCTGAAGTTATGGGTCGCCGCGATTGGTATTCCTGCGGGTCTTGCACTGCTCTTCACCATTTTTTGATGGCCGCTTGATTGACGCTGTAATTGCCCGCGCCTAAGCGGGAATCATGCTGAAACCACAAGAAGCGCTTGATCGCGCGCAAAATCTCGTTTCCCAGGCCATGAAGGCGGGCGCTGACGCCGCCGATGCGGTCTATGTCTGTGATGCATCGACTGAGGTGCAAGTGCGCCTTGGCCAGTTGGAAGATGTCGCACGTTCGGAGGGCGAGGATATCGGCCTCCGCGTCTTCGTTGGCCAGCGATCAGCCACCATTTCGTCGTCCAATATGAACCCAGTTATTCTGGCAGGGTTGGTGACGCGTGCCATCGATATGGCCAAGGAAGCCCCCGAAGACCAATATGCTGGTCTTGCACCGCGTGAGCGGCTGCTGACGGGCGCAGTTCCCGATTTCGACAGCGACGACGGTCTGGACCCGGATCCCGCGTTATTGCGCGCCGCGGCGCTTGAGTGCGAGGTCGCAGCGCGCGCTGTGCCGGGAGTTACCAATAGCGAAGGCGCTGGCGCCAGCGCAGGGCGGACGATCTTTGCGCTTGCCACCAGCCACGGGTTTGCGGGCGTTAAGTCAGGTTCCGGATATGGCATATCGGCAAGCGTGCTTTCGGGCGACGGCGACGCGAAAGAACGCGATTATGACTGGCGCTCCGCACGCCATCTTGCCGATTTGGACAAGCCAGCCGATATTGGCACGCGGGCGGGTGAACGTGCCGTCAAGCGCCTCAATCCGGGCACGCTCAAAAGCGGCCAGATGCCCGTCGTATTTGATCCGCGCGTTGGCAGCTCGTTTATCGGCCATTTGATCGGCGGCGTTGGCGGCGCAGCAATCGCGCGCAAGACAAGTTTTCTGCTCGATTCGCTTGGTGCGCAGTTATTCGACAGCCGCATTTCCATCATTGATGATCCGCACCGCATGCGCGGGCTTGGCTCGCGCGCTTTTGACGGTGAAGGCCTGCCCACGGCCCGGCGATCCATAATCGAAAATGGCGTTCTCACCGGATGGTTGCTGGAAAGCGCATCTGCGCGCCAACTGGGGCTCGAACCGACTGGCCACGCAAGCCGGGGTATTAGCGGGGCGCCCGGGGTCAGCCCGTCCAATGTTCATTTGGAAGGCGGCAGCGTCAGCGTCTCTGAGCTTATCGCAGACATCAAACATGGCGTTTATGTGCACGAACTCGCCGGGCAGGGCGTGAATCCGGTCACAGGTGATTACAGCCGAGGCGCTGCTGGATTCCTGATTGTGAATGGCGAGATTGCTGGTCCCGTAAGTGAATTTACCATTGCCGGAAATCTAAAGAGCATGTTTGCGGCCATGACTGCCGCAAATGATCTGGAATTTATTCGCAGCACAAATGCGCCAACACTGCGGATCGACGGCATGATGATCGCAGGTGCCTGAGCGCCAGCTTGATAGAGACGCGGTGGTTGCGGCCACGCAAGAGGCAGCAACTTTGGCATTTGCCAGCTGGCGTGAGGGCGGCGTTCCCGACACAAGGGTTTGGGAAAAGAGCGAGAATAACCCAGTCAGCGATATCGACATGGCCGTCGACGCGTTGCTTTCCAAGCGGCTGAAGGTCATTCTGCCCGAGGCGGCGTGGCTTTCGGAAGAAACCGTTGACGACCCTTCAAGGCTGGACGCGCGGTTATTGTGGCTCGTTGACCCCATCGATGGCACGCGCGATTATGTGCGCGGCCGCAGCGGGTGGTGTATCTCGGTGGCGCTGGTGGCCGATGGGCAACCTGTTTTTGCGGTCATGGCAGCACCAGCACAAGGGAAAATCTGGGTGGCTGCAAGTGGCGAAGGCGTGACCTGCAACGGGGAGATATTATCAGGAAGTAAGCGAGAGGAGTTCTCCGGCTCCCGCGTCCCTGCAGACGAAGTGCCGAAACTTGATTCGGATCTTGTAACGGTTGCAAAGCCCAACAGCATCGCCATGCGCATGACGATGGTAGCCTGTGACCGTGCAGATCTGGTTGCAACATTGCGTTGGGGAAATGAATGGGACATCGCGGCAGCGCATTTGGTCGCGCAAGAGGCTGGCGGCATCGTCACAGACGGGCTTGGACGTCCGATTTTCTACAACAAGCGCACACCGCTGGATTTCGGCCTGATCTGCTGTGCACCTGCTATTCATCAAGCCGCCGTGCAGCGGCTATCTGGTCGAGCGGCGAAGCTTTTGGGTGCATCAGGCTAAACGGCTGCGGCCGCTGAGCAAAAAAAGGGCCCGCATCGCTGCAGGCCCTTTTACTGTTTATGCTGGCGAAGTTCTTAGAACTTGCCGCGAACTGTGATGCCATAAGTACGCGGTTCAGCGAGGAACTGCGACAAGAGTTGACGGCCGCCTGGATATTGCGGATCGACAAA
>JANMJX010000134.1:0-2745 GCA_031371575.1 Sphingomonadales bacterium | reverse complement strand
AAAGCCGCCTCCGGCGTGCGCAACACTTTCATGAACATTCCCCCCGAAACAACCTTGTTGAGCGGGTGTCACATTATCGATAGCGCATCAAGCATCATCCACGCGTACGTCAAAGTCGTTATCGGGGAAGCTATGATCTTAATATGATTGAGCACGCACAGGAGATGATTTGACGGCTACCCCTCCGGTTGAAGCAAGAGTATGATCAAAGCATTGATTGAGCTTTATATATTGAAATTCAATTTCTTATTTAAACATTAGCAAAATTGCAAAGCTTTGCATTTACTCATCGTGATGTATGTTTCAATTATTTTTCCGAACTGCAAATACTGTTAATTTTTATTTAAACATATGTGCATCTCAAAGCATGTTTTCTCCGTTGTTGTTCGTATCTCGCGCGTTCTTGTTCGAGGAAACCCGGCAATATCTTGCCATATGGAGAAAAGCCTATGAAGAAAGCATCTTACCTAGTGGCAAGTGCGCTTGTCCTGAGCGCATTAGCGACACCAGCGAACGCTGCTGAGTTCCTGTTCAATTTTCAACCTTCAACCCCGTTATTTGGACCGCAAGTGTCTGGGAGCGGTGTGTTTAAAACTTCTGATACGTCAACGACCGTTGATGGCCGGACTGCATTCTCCATTCTTTCCATTACCGGCCTGGTAAATGGCTCAGCCATAACAGCACTTGCTGGAAACGGCTTTGGCCCGAACGGCACCTATGGCAATTATTTCACGACCGGTAGCGGCTTTCTTGACGGCAGCGGCACGCGATTTTTCACCGCATCTGGCCTCGATGTTCGCTTTTTCCAGCAAAGTTCAAATGGGCAATATCGCGTCAACACATTTGGGCAATTTGGTTCTTCCAATTTCGTGTCAGCTTCATCGTCGGCAGTTGCTGCCGCCGTACCTGAACCGTCAGCATGGATGATGATGATTTTGGGCTTTGCCGTCGTTGGCTTTGGCATGCGCACACGTGCAAAGCGCCAGTTGGCAGTCACCTACGGCTAAGCGTTTTTAGGATTTTGGTTGGTCGACTGGTCGTCAAAGATTTTGGCGGCCAGTTGTCCTGCCTCTGATGATGCAAGATGCAAGATGCACGCAGGACCTGCGCTGGTGGCTGTGATCTTCCACAAAAAAGACGGTCCCCGCTAAGGAACCGTCTTAGTAATGCATTTCGGTGCATCCGCATTGCTGCTGCAAGCGGATCTATATTGGCGGCTTGGAAATGCAAAGGATTTCCGGCAGAAAAGTCATATTTCGTGCATAACTTGAAAATCACCCGCTCCATGCGCGCGCGCACTGTTACATGGGGCGAAATAATGTTTTATCACAGGCTACCCCACACAGCACCCTGCTGCCGGCGCAAGCAGCCAGCCCTTCGGCGGAGAAGCCGTGATGATGCTGAAGGAGTATATGGTGGACAGGGCTGGATTCGAACCAGCGTACGGAAAACCGGGCAGATTTACAGTCTGCTGCCTTTAACCACTCGGCCACCTGTCCACATCTTCGTCGGGGCATCACGCAATTGCATGAGGGCCGGTCCCGTCGAAGAAGCAGCCCAATGGCGAAACGGCCCTTGCCTGTCAATGCCTCAAGTGGGAAAGGACGGCATAACGTTCTCTTTTAATGCACAGGGTAATGAAATGTCTTCACACAAGAGCCACCGCCGTCGTGGTGCAGCTGTCGTCAGCGGTAATCCCAAATTTTACGGACGGCACGCTGTCTATGCAGCGCTGGATAATCCCGAACGCCGCCTGATCAATCTGTGGGGGACAAGGGAGGAAATCGGCAAGATCGTCGTTCCCGACGGGCTTACGGTCCAATATGCCGAGGTCAATGACCTTGCGCGCTTTGTACCGAAAGACGCGCCGCATCAGGGCATCGTGCTTGAAGTTGCACCACTGGAGGATGTCTGGCTGACCGATGCGCTTGCCGTCGCCAATGATGATAACCGGCCTTTGCTGATTCTCGATCAGGTGACAGATCCGCACAATGTCGGCGCGATTTTCCGGACCGCGGCCGCTTTTGGTGCGGTTGCGGTGGTAACGCAGGACCGGCACTCGCCGCCCGAATCCGGGGCATTGGCGAAGGCTGCATCGGGCGGGCTTGAAATCGTACCATGGGTGCGAGTGGTAAACCTTGCCCGTGCGCTCGAGGAGATCGCAGAGGCAAGCTATTGGCGAATCGGGCTGACGGGCCATGCCGATGTGACGCTCGAACAAGCGCTGACCCCCGGGCGGAACGCTCTGGTTCTGGGCGCCGAGGGCGACGGCATGCGCCACAATATTCAGGAACATTGCGACCAGCTGGCCAAATTGCCGATGAACGGACAGATGGAATCCCTGAACGTGTCCAACGCCGCAGCCATCGCGTTGTATGCCGCAACCGTGCGGCGGGGTTAACACACGCGCATGGGCATACCAAGAGAGCAGCTTCACGCCGCACTGGATTCGTTGGCGAAGATTGAGCCTGGCATTGCCGCGGCGCTTGCCGTCACGGGCTATCCGGACGAGCGCCTGCGTGAGCCTGGCTATGCCACTTTGCTGCGCACAATTGTCGGGCAACAGGTCAGTGTTGCCGCCGCCGCATCGGTCTGGAACAAGCTTGAGGCGCTGATCGGTCCCGAATGCCCGCCACAGGATTTGCTGGCGCAGGATTTTGATGCCTTGCGGGGCTGTGGTCTCAGCCGGCAGAAACAGGGCTATGCCCGGTCACTGGCTGAACTCGTGCTTTCCGGCGACTTGCC
>JANMJX010000114.1:0-8453 GCA_031371575.1 Sphingomonadales bacterium | reverse complement strand
GGCGATCATTGTCGTGCCGCTGTCGCTATCGCCTTGCCGCTTTGCGGCGGCAGCCTTGCTGGACCGTGTGCTTATAAATACAGCGCCAAGGCTGACGGCAACTGCGAACATAGCCATTGCAAATGCAGTGGTCATTTCATTCTCCCTCTGGCCACATGCGGAACAAATACCATAATCAGCCTGCCCCGGACAGTCCTTCTTCCGGCAACGCAATCGCCTGATTTAGCGCGTCGCTTGGCAAGCGCAGCGCCCGAAGCATCGCCCATATTTCCTCGCGCGCCTGCGGCTGCATCCGGCCCAGCGTGGGCAGTACATCCAAATCGAATAATGTCAGTCCCTGCGGAAACAGCTCGCGATAGGTCACCCGCTCACGCAAGCCCGGCACAAGACGAAAACCTGCAACTGGTGCAATTTTTTCCAGCGCCTCACGCACCTTGCGTTCGTTTTTGGTGCCCAGGCTGCGCGACCGGTTCTGCATGACAACCCAATCGAGTGGCTTTGGTCGCAATGCAAGGCCGGGCTCTTTCAAATGCTCGACCAGCCGTGCGAAATTACCCAGAGTCTTGAATTCGCCGCTGCGTGGATCAATGCGCCCAAGCATATCAAGGTCAATGAAGCTGTCATTGACAGGCGTCACGATAGTATCGGCCATGAAAATAGCGCGTCGCGCAATCGGCGAGTCATGCCCACCAACATCAATTATGATGAAACTGTGCCGGATGCGCGCCATCCGCAATTTTTCTTCAAGCTCGCTCTCGTTCTGCTGCGCAAGCATGATCTGCTCGGGTCCGGGCAGCCTTACCCCATATTCGGTCGCACTTTCGACCCGCGCCCACAATGCACGATGCAATGTCAATTGCCTGAGGTCGACATCAAGCGCCGCAACGCTCTCGCCTGCTTTGCACAACGCGATGCAGGTATGAAATGCTGACGTAGACTTACCGACCCCGCCCTTTTCATTGGCAAACACAATAATATGCCCCTTAGGCGCCGAAACGGGATATTTCATCCATGCCGGTTCTTGCGGAGGTAATTTTGCATCGTCAAAGGGGCTAGAACGATTGTCCGAAATCGGCGCAGGCGGCCACGGTGCCACTGGCGCCACTACGCGTGGCGGCGGGGGCAGCAGTTTTTGCCGACTAAAATAGCGTTTAAAGCGCGAAAAAAACCGCAACTGATCCGACCCTCCGGGCAATGCGTGTGTTGGTGAATTGCCCCGACAGTTTTTTAGGCTGACAAGTTAATTCTCCAACGACTGTACGCGATTACTTGCTCTAAGACACTTCCCAAAATCCAGCGCGCATCAAAGGCCCTTTCCCCGAGGCTGCGTTCAAAATAAACCTTGAATTGCCCCATGCGCATCAATGCCGATACCTTCGGCGGCGGGCACCCTAGGTAAACCAGGCATCGTCATGATCTCGCCGCAAATCGCGACAACGAAACCCGCGCCAGCGGATAGCCGCACTTCGCGTACCGGCACGATATGGCCAGTTGGCGCGCCAAGTGCTGTTGGGTCGGTTGAGAAGCTATATTGCGTTTTGGCCATGCATATGGGCAGATGTCCATATCCTGACGCTTCCCAAGCGGCGAGCTGACGCAATACGCTTGGTTCGGCGACGGCGGCCGCGGCGCGATAGATGCGTGTCGCGATGATGTTTATCTTGTCGAAAAGCGATGCATCATTGTCATAAATGGGCGCAAACTGGGCTGCATCGCTGTCGGCTATCCGTGCGACTTCGGATGCCAAATCTTCGGCACCTTCGCCGCCGATTGCCCAGTGATGGCACAGAATTGCCTTGCAGCCATGCTCTGCGGCTGCAGCTTGAATAACGGCGATTTCGGCTTCGCTATCCGTTGCGAAATGGTTGATTGCGACTACCGCCGGTACACCAAATTGGCGGATATTCTCTATATGGCGAACCAAATTGACTGATCCGCGTTGAACGGCGTCAACATTCTCGATGGCCAAGTCAGATTTCGCAACACCGCCATTCATCTTGAGCGCCCGCACCGTGGCTACGATAACAACGGCACTTGGGCTCAGGCCGGCTTGACGGCATTTGATATCGAAAAATTTTTCGGCGCCCAGATCCGCGCCAAAGCCTGCCTCGGTGACGACAAAATCACCAAGCGAGAGCGCTGTCTTGGTCGCGATCACGGAATTGCAGCCATGCGCAATATTTGCAAATGGCCCGCCGTGGAGGATGGCGGGGTTGCCCTCAAGCGTTTGAACAAGGTTGGGCTTGATCGCTTCGGCAAGCAAAACCGTCATGGCACCGTCTGCTTTCAGGTCGCGTGCGGTAATGGGTTGGCGGTCGCGCGTGTAGCCAATTACGATGCGGCCAAGTCGTTGCTCGAGATCAGACAAATCCTGGGCGAGACAGAAGATGGCCATGACTTCGGACGCAACGGTAATGTCGAACCCGCTCTCGCGGGGATATCCATTGGCCACCCCACCAATGGATTGAACAATGTCACGCAGTGCGCGGTCATTGACGTCCATGACCCGCCTCCAAACAATTCGGCGGACGTCAATATCGAGTGCATTGCCCCAGTGGATATGGTTGTCGATCATCGCAGCCAGCAAGTTATGCGCCGCCGTTATAGCGTGAAAATCTCCAGTGAAGTGCAGGTTAATGTCGGCCATAGGCGCTACCTGGGCATAACCCCCGCCAGTCGCTCCACCTTTTGTACCAAAGCATGGTCCAAGCGAGGGTTCACGGAGCGCGAGCACAGTCTTTCGTCCCAATCGGTTCAGTGCATCGGCGAGACCGACTGAGGTCGTTGTCTTTCCTTCGCCGGCGGGTGTTGGGTTGATTGCGGTGACGAGAACAAGCTTACCGCGCAGCGAGCCATTTTCCAGCTTGGGAATATTGAGCTTGGCTTTGTAATGGCCATAAGGTTCGACATATTGACCATCGATCCCCAATTTCTCGGCGATTTCCGTGATTGGGCGCAGGCACGTTGACTTAGAAATTTCGATATCGGTTTTCATATCGCGTTCTAGGCAGAGGCCGTGTCTGATAGCAAGAGTTACACTGAAGTGGTCGCCCGCTGCCGTGCGCGCAATGGGAACCTGCCGCTCCAGCCGGCAAAATATAGCGCTGAGTTATGCCGGAACATAGCTCACATCCGCAAGTTTGACCTTTGCAATTTGCCTCGGAGAAGAAGCCGGCGGCCAAGCTTCATGTGTGTAAAGCAACTCATCTAAAGGATCGTCGAATGGCCCAACCGAACAAGCCCTCGAAAGCCAAAGGGGAAACACCAAAAAAGGCTCCCAAGGTTCCCGCTAGCGCCGAATTGACCAACAGCTACAACGAAGCACAGGGATCGGGTGGTGAGACCCACCAGTCTACCAATGACCCAGCGCGAACCATGACGACCCAACAGGGCATTCCAGTCTCTGATGACCAGAACAGCTTAAAGGCCGGGCGTCGTGGACCGACGTTGCTTGAAGATTTCAAACTCAGAGAGAAAATCTTCCATTTCGATCATGAACGCATTCCTGAGCGCGTGGTCCATGCACGCGGCTACGGTGCGCACGGCGTATTTGAATTGACCAAATCATTGGGCAAGCAAACTGTTGCAGATGTCCTGACTACCGTTGGCCAGAAAACAGAGGTCTTTGTGCGCTTCTCCACCGTTGCCGGGCGTGCAGGTTCAAGCGATCTGGCGCGTGATGTGCGGGGGTTTGCGGTTAAATTTTATACCACACAAGGCAATTGGGATCTGGTTGGTAACAACATTCCGGTATTTTTTATTCAGGATGCTATCAAATTTCCCGACCTCGTACATGCCGTAAAAGAGGAACCTGATCGTGCTTTTCCGCAAGCGCAATCGGCCCACGACAACTTCTGGGACTTTGCGTCATTGATGCCCGAAGCATGGCACATGGTCATGTGGCAAATGTCGGATCGCACAATCCCGCGGTCTTTCCGTACCATAGAAGGGTTTGGGGTGCACAGCTTCAGACTGGTTGATGCCGCTGGAAAATCCACTTTTGTCAAATTTCACTGGAAGCCGAGACAAGGCCTTCAGTCTGTGCTGTGGAATGAAGCAGTGAAGATAAATGGTGCGGATCCGGACTTCCATCGCCGCGACCTTTGGGAATCGATCGAAGCAGGTGACTTTCCGCAATGGGACTTAGGGGTTCAGCTTTTTGATCAGGAGACTGCAGACAGCCTGCCATTCGATCACTTGGATTCAACGAAATTCATCACCGAAGAGCTAGTCCCTGTTCAATTGGTGGGTACGTTGACGCTCAACCGGAACGTCGACAATTTCTTTGCATCGACAGAACAGGTCGCGTTCTGCACCGCCAACGTCCCCCCTGGCATAGATTTTAGCGACGACCCGTTGTTGCACGGACGTAATTTTTCCTATCTGGATACGCAGCTTAAGCGGCTTGGCGGACCCAACTTCACGCATATTCCGGTGAATGCCCCACGATGCCCGGTCATGAATTTCCAGCAGGATGGCCATATGGCAATGTCTAATCCTGTTGGGCGCGCGAATTATGAACCTAATAGCTGGGGCGAAGAAGGTGGACCACGTGAAAATCCAGACCTCGGCTTCACATCATTCGAAGCGCCTGTTGAGGGGGTCAAACAGCGCGTGCGCTCTGATACGTTCTCGGACCATTACAGCCAGGCCCGTCAGTTCTATTTGAGCCAGCACCCAATTGAACAAAAACATATCGCGGATGCGTTGGTATTCGAATTGAGCAAGGTAACGCGGGTTGATATTCGTTCTCGGTCCGTATCGCATTTGCGCAACATTGATGAACAGCTCGCGTCGAAGGTTGCGGATGGACTGGGCATAAATCTTCCCGACGCGGCAAATGCTGCAAAGCCAACCCTCGACATGCCGACATCCGACGCGCTCAGCATTCTCGGCAATGGGCCAAATAGCTTCAAAGGTCGTAAACTGGGTATAATGTTGACCGACGGGTCATCAGCCAAATTGGTGGCGGCAGTAACCAAGTCAATCGAAACTGTTGGCGGTGTCTGGGAAATCATTGCGCCCAAGATCGGAGGGGTGACGCTTGATGACGGCAGCACAATGGCAGCGAAACAGAACATCGATGGCGGGCCATCTGTCTTGTATGACGCCGTCGCCATATTGCCTTCAGACGAAGGTGCCATGTTGCTGGCAAGCGATGCTGCCGCGAAAGATTTCGTATCAGATGCTTTCGCGCACTGTAAGTTTATTGGCTATAACGGGGAAGCTTTGACTCTGTTTGAGAAAGCAAGAATTCCCGCTGAACTTGACGCTGGCTTCTTGGAACTGGCGTCGGGCAATGCCGCCAAGACATTTGTGGAGCAGTTGTCTGCGTTACGTTTCTGGCAAAGGGAATTGGCCGTCGATCTGGACGCTTAGCGCACGGGTAAATTTGGCTCTGATAAATTGTCGGGAAACTTTCGGCGGTTGCGGGCGTTACGCTTCAAGTTATTTTGCGAGACATCCGAAGGGGACGACGAAGATGGTAGATACTGACAAGTTTAGCCCATCGCGTCGTCAGGTCATTGCAGCAAGTGCTGCGTCGGCTGCGATCACTTCATTTCCAGTCAAGGCCCAAACAATGCCGAAAGCAATCGCGCCGCCTGAAATGGCCGTGTCCCTTGAGGTCAACGGTATGCAGAGGCAGCTGACACTCGATACCCGGACAACACTGCTCGACGCATTGCGTGAACATTTGAAGCTCAACGGCACCAAAAAGGGGTGCGACCATGGGCAGTGCGGCGCATGCACCGTGATCGTCAATGGCGAGCGCATCAATTCCTGCCTCAGCCTGGCAGTCCAGCATCAGGGTGACAAAGTGACCACGATCGAGGGGCTAGGCACACCCGATAATCTCCACCCCATGCAGGCCGCGTTTATCAAACATGACGGCTACCAATGTGGATATTGCACGCCGGGCCAGATTTGCTCTGCCGTGGCGGTGCTCAACGAAATCAAGGCTGGCGTTCCTAGCCATGTTCAGGGCGACATCACGGGTAGGCCCAAGGCATCCAGCCTTGAGCTGCGAGAACGCATGAGCGGCAACATCTGCCGCTGTGGTGCCTATTCAAATATTGCAGAGGCAATCGCCGACGTTGCGGGAGGCAAGGCATGAGAGCCTTCACATATGAGCGCGCGAAAACGCCCGCGGAAGCTGCAGCCAGCGTAGCGCAATCGTCAGGTGCGAAATTTCTCGCGGGCGGCACAAATCTTCTCGATCTGATGAAGCTGGAAATCGAAAAGCCAACCCATCTCGTTGATATTCAGGATTTGGGATTGGACAGCATCGAAGAGGGGCCCGACGGCGGCGTGAAAATCGGTGCTTTCGTGTCCAATACCGCGCTGGCCTCGGATCGCAGGATCAGGCGCGATTATGGTGTCTTGACGCGGGCGATAGTCGCCGGAGCATCCGGTCAATTGCGCAACAAGGCCACGACCGCTGGCAACCTGTTGCAGCGAACACGCTGCCCCTATTTTTACGATACCAATATGGCCTGCAACAAGCGTCAGCCCGGTTCGGGTTGTGCAGCGATTGCCGGATTCTCCCGGCAGCTTGGTGTCATTGGCACGTCGGATTCGTGCATTGCAACCTATCCCGGCGATATGGCAGTCGCCCTGCGCGTGCTTGATGCCACCGTGCAGACCGTTAAAGCTGATGGCACCACGCGAAGCATCAAGGTGGCGGATTTCTATCGTTTGCCAGGCGACACCCCACATATCGACAATGTGCTCGACCGAAGCGAGTTGATCACGCACGTCACGTTGCCCCGCGCGATCGGCGGCAGACATTTTTATTATAAAATTCGCGACCGTGCCTCATATGCATTTGCGTTGGTTTCGGTTGCAGGCGTTGTCCAACGCGACGACAGCATCCGGGCCGCATTTGGCGGAATGGCGCCTAGGCCTTGGCGTGTAGAGGCCGCAGAGGCCGCCATTGCGACTGACCGGCAAGCGGCGACCGCGCAAATTTTTGCAGGTGCGCGCCCGACAGAAGAAAACAAATTCAAGATCCCACTGGCTGATAGGGCTCTTGCCGCCGTTATCGCCGAAGCAAGGAGCTAGATCCCATGGAATTCAACGCTCCCGCCCGGACGAACTTGTTCGATCAATCGAAGATTGTCGGTAAATCGACACCACGCATCGACGGCCCGCTCAAGACAAGCGGATTGGCGCCTTATGCTTATGAACGGCACGATGTGGTCCCTAACCAGGCCTATGGATATATTGTCGGCTCGGCCATCGCGAAAGGCCGCATCGCGTCGATGGACACATCCGAGGCGCGCGCTGCTCCTGGCGTTATTACGATTGTGACTGCGCCAGAAACAAACCCCGTCGGCAAAGGCATGGCAAATATCGCGCCTCTATTTGGCGGAAACGAAGTCGCGCATTACCATCAGGCGATTGCCTGTGTCGTTGCCGAGACATTCGAACAGGCGCGTTCTGCCGCAGCCCTGATCCGCACAACATATGATCGTGCGCCGGGTAAGTTTGATCTGGAAACGCAGAAGCCCAATGCGCCGCTTGCGCCGGGTGACGACAAAAAGCCTGACAAGAAGACTCAAGGCGACTTCGAGACCGCTTATTCCAAGGCGGCTGTCAAACTCGACGCGACATACCACACGCCCGACGAAAGCCATGCGATGATGGAGCCGCATGCTACAATTGCGGCATGGGAAGGTGAAAAGCTGACACTCTGGACCTCAAATCAGATGATCAACTGGGGAAAGAACAGCATGGGCAAGATTCTGGGTATCGACCCCAAGAATATACGCCTCGATTCTCCCTATATTGGCGGCGGTTTTGGCGGCAAACTTTTTGTCCGCGCGGACGCCGTGTTGGCGGCGCTCGCGGCTAAGAAAGCCAAACGACCCGTAAAAATTGCCCTTCAAAGGCCGTTGATGGCAAACAATACGACCCATCGCCACGCCACCATTCAGCGCATTCGCCTCGGCGCCGATGCTGATGGCAATATCACCGCCATTGGGCACGAAAATTGGTCGGGGAACCTGAACGGGCAAGAAGGCGAGAACGGTACACTGCAAACGCCTGTGCTTTATGCTGCAAAAAACCGGCTTACTGCCAATTATATCGCGACGCTTGATCTGCCAGAAGGCAATGCCATGCGCGCGCCCGGTGAGGCCCCCGGCCACATGGCGTTTGAAATTGCGATGGATGAGCTTGCGGAAAAGCTTGGCATGGACCCGATCGAACTGCGTGTGCGAAATGAACCAAAACAGCAGGTCCCGGGCAAACCCGAAAAGCGCTTTTCCGATCGCAATCTCGTGCGATGCTTGCGTGAGGGCAGCGAGCGTTTTGGATGGGACAAACGACAGGCCAAACCCGGTCAGTTGCGCGACGGACAATGGCTGACCGGATTAGGGGTGGCTGCAGGCTACCGTGCTGCTCCGGCCAATAAGTCTGGCGCGCGCGTGCGGCTGGACGGAAAAGGTGGC
>JANMJX010000105.1:0-2920 GCA_031371575.1 Sphingomonadales bacterium | reverse complement strand
GCACGTTCAGCCGCAGAGCGCGGTGCCGTGCCACCAAATAAGGTCTCCAGCACCTGTTCCTGTCCGGTGTCGGTTGAGCGGGTGACGGCAACAGCCGTTGGCTCAAGCGCGAAGTCAGGCGGCACAACCAGCGGCGCAGCGCGTGCAACAGAAGGTCCAGCAGCCTTTTGTCCGCGAATGTCCCAATCCCAGAGTGCCTGCCCGACATTACCCGCAGACGCGCAGCCCGATAATGTCATTACCGTGACGAGCGCGGCACCAGCGAAAATCTGTTTGCGTGTCATCTTGTCTTCCAATCTCAAGGACGTGGCGCAGGCGCGGCGCCGCCAAACATGGCGTCCAGGACCTGTTGCTTGGTATCGCCATCTTGCGGGCGCGGGGCATTTGGCGTGGGTGCTGGCAAATTAAACGCGGTCGGCACCTCTAGAGGCTTTGACCTTGTGACGGCAAATTCGTCCGGACGATCACGGTCATACACGTTGGTCGTTCCACAGCCCGAAAGCGCGAGAACAGCAACTGACGTCGCCGCAATTATGGTTATCCGCTTCATGACTTCTCCACTATGTCGGCGCTGCTTGCGGGTTCCTGAACGTCGGTCCCGCTTGCGCGTGTCTTGTCGCTTATCAGAAAGGCGCGGACAAGCAATATCACAACGCCAATGCTGATGCAGGCGTCGGCCAGATTGAAAATGTAAAAGGGCCGGAAAGCGCCAATGTGCAGATCGGCATAATCCACGACATAGCCGTAACGCACGCGGTCAACGATATTTCCAAGCGCCCCGCCAAGAACCAGCGACAAGGCGAGCACGTCACCGCGCATCTTTTCGCGCCACATCCACACGGCCACACCCACCGCGATGGCGGCCGTAAGCGCCACAAGCGCCCAGCGTTCACCGTCGCTGTCTGCGGTCAGGAAACTCATCGAAACACCGCGGTTTTCGGCATAACGCAGATCAAAGAAGGAAATGATGTGGATGACACCGCGGCTTTGCAACTGCAACGGACCAAGCATCGCATATTTGACCAGCTGGTCAGCGATGAACACAAGGCTCGCGAGCATCAGGCCCTGAAGGCGGAATTTGGGATTGGGGTTCATGCGCGCGTCCTACCCCACCAAAGCCGCATCGTCACCCTGAACTTGTTTCAGGGTCCATTTATCAACCGCAACCGGTCGTGCGTGATGCACGATGGATCCTGAAACACGTTCAGGATGACGGGTTGGGGAAAGACCGGAATTAGCCACCGACAACATCCTCACAGCGCGCGCACAACAGGCCGTCGTCCACCACCTCGGGCAGATGCCGCCAGCAGCGGCCGCATTTGTGGTTGCTAGTTTTTGTGACAACCGGCGCCGTTACTCCCACAACGGCTTTCGTGGACGCGGTGATGCACAATTCAGCCAAAAGGCCATCGTCGACCTGACGGTCGCGCAGGACCGCTTCGAGATCAGGCACCTGAACGTCGGCCTCAAGGCTTGACCCCACGATCTTCTCGCGGCGTAACGGCTCGATCGCTTCAGTCACCTGGCGGCGCAGTTCGCGCAGGCGGAACCAATGTTCGACCGATTCCAGGTCAAACCAGCTCGCATCGACTTCTGGCCATTCCGAAAAATGGACGCTGTCGGCATCCGGGCCGAAACGCGTTTGCCAGACCTCTTCGCTGGTGAACACCAGAACCGGCGCGGCATAGCGCACCAAGGCATGGAACAATATGTCGAGGACAGTCCGGTAAGCCATCCGCTTGGGCTCGGTCGGCGCATCGCAATAGAGGCAGTCCTTGCGGATATCGAAGAAGAAGGCCGACAAATCCTCATTGGCGAAATCGGTGAGCAGGCGGACGTACGTGTTGAAGTCGAAATCATTGACCGCAACTTTCAACTTCGCATCCATGTCGGCGAGCAAATGAAGCATGTAGCGCTCCAACTCGGGCATATCGGCCGCTGCAACTTTCTCGGCATCCGTGAAGCCGTCAAGCGCGCCCAGCATATAGCGGAATGTGTTGCGCAATTTGCGATACTGGTCGGATACGCCAGCAAGGATTTCCTTGCCGATCCGGTGGTCCTCGGTGAAGTCGACCGTCAGCGCCCAGAGCCGCAATATGTCCGCGCCGCTGTCGCGCATTAGGTCGAGCGGATTGATCGTGTTGCCGAGCGACTTGGACATTTTCAAGCCCTTTTGGTCCATCGTAAAGCCATGCGTCAGCACCGCATCATAAGGCGCGCGCCCGCGTGTGCCGCAGCTTTGCAGCAAGCTAGACTGGAACCAGCCGCGATGCTGGTCGCTGCCTTCGAGATAGAGGTCGGCAGGCCACGACAGGTCAGGCCAGCGTCCGCTTTCCAACGTGAAGACATGGGTACAGCCGGAATCGAACCACACGTCGAGAATGTCTGTGACGCGCTCATAATCGGCCAACGCATAATCACTGCCCAGATAGTCCTGCGCGCGTTCGTCGCTCCATCCGTCGACGCCATTTTCGCGCACGCCCGCGATTATGCGTGCGTTGACGCCCGGGTCATTGAGATATTGGTTCGTGCCCTTCTTGACGAACAACGTGATCGGCACGCCCCATGCGCGCTGACGGCTCAACACCCAATCAGGGCGGCCTTCGACCATCGACGACAGCCGGTTGCGGCCCTTTTCAGGGATGAATCGCGTGTCGGCAATCGCCTGCATGGCGGTTTGGCGTAAAGTACCCTCCCCGCCTGCGGGGGGGGCTAGGGGGGGGTGCGTTACCGCGGCCGCCGCGTTGGACTGGCCCTCCCCAACCCCTCCCGCAAGCGGGAGGGGCATTAGTTCCTTATCCATCGACACGAACCATTGCGGCGTGCAGCGGTAGATGACTTTCGCCTTCGACCGCCAGCTGTGCGGGTAGCTGTGCTTGTAATCCGCCGAAGCCGCGAGCAACCCGCCAGCCTCGCGCAA
>JANMJX010000104.1:0-6043 GCA_031371575.1 Sphingomonadales bacterium | reverse complement strand
CTCGTCACCCCCACGGCTGAACAATCTGGTCTCGCCGCCAGTTGACGCAATCTGGATGCGGATACCGTCCCATTTCCATTCAGCGGCAAAATCGTCGAGATCGACGGTTCCTTCCTCCAGCGGGTGAGCAAGCATGAAGGGTCGGAAAAAGGCGCTGTCGGCTGGGTCCGGTCGTTGGGACTTGCCCTCTCCCCAGGCAAATAGTTCGGCATAAGGCGGCCGGATGGCGTGCCAGACTTCCTCAACATCGTCGACTGCAACGCCAAAGGCCTGCCCGAACGCCGTTTTGGCAAGGCGCGCCGATATCCCTACCCGCATACCGCCCGTTGCGAGTTTCAGCAGCGCGTAACGGCCATTGGCATCAAGCCTGTCCATCAGTTCGGCGAGCACCGCTGGCGCCCGCGCACGACTGGTGTTGTTGAGCAGGTCGATGACTTCGGAGACAGTGGGCGCAGCCACATCCGTTTTTGTGTCTGGCCACATCAGGGCGACGGTTTCGGCGGTGTCCCCGACATAATCGCGGCTCATCCGGAACAGCATCGGGTCAAAGCGTTCCTCCGCCATCGCGCGGATCGCCGCCGACTTCACTGTCGATATGCTCAGCGTGCCCGCCAATGCCGCCAGCGCCCAGCCGCGGTCCGGGTCAGGCGTATTGCGCAGATAATCCGCAATCAATCTAACCTTATGGTCACGCGAGCGTGTGTAAATCAATCCGTCGATGAGCGCAGCAAAGGCCTGCATCAGCCTTCGTCCTCGTCTTCACGGCCGACAAGGTCAAGCGCCCGGGCCTTGAGCTGGTGAAGCTCGCACCAGCGCCCAAGCGCGTCCGTCCGTCCATGGGTAATCCACGTTTCGGCTGGCCGCAGTTCAAGCAATGTGTCGGTCAGCTCGGTCCAGTCGGCATGGTCCGATATCACCAGCGGCAACTCCACATTGCGTTGCCGGGCGCGCTGCCGCACCCGCATCCAGCCAGATGCCATGGCCGTAATAGGGTCGGGCAGACGCCGCGCCCACCGGTCGTTCATGGCCGATGGCGGGGCGACAACAATTGCGCCTTTCAAATCTGCTTTGTCCAACCCAGTCGCCAGGATCAGCTCACCCAAAGGCACATTGTACGCGGCATACAGATCGCACATTTTCTGCATCGCGCCGTGAATGTAGATCGGCGAGTCATAGCCCGCCCGGCGCAGCTCAGCGATTACGCGTTGCGCCTTGCCCAATGCGTAAGCGCCCACGACGATGCACCCATCCGGATTGGCTGCGCGCGCATCGAGCAGTTTGGCAATCTCGTCCTCGATTGGCGGATGGGTAAACACGGGCAAGCCGAAGGTCGCCTCGGTAATCAGGACATCGCAGGGAACGGATTCGAACGGCGCGCATGTAGGGTCGAACCGCCTTTTATAATCGCCCGTCACCACCACACGCTCACCGGCATGTTCAAGCAGGATTTGTGCCGAGCCAAGCACATGTCCGGCAGGATGAAAGCTGATCTTCACCCCATTGGCTTCGATGCCGTCTCCATAAGCAACTGGCGTACCCATTTCGGTGCCGTAACGCAGCGCCATGATAGCAAGCGTTTCCGGCGTCGCCCAGACCGCACCGTGACCACTGCGCGCATGGTCGGCGTGGCCATGCGTGACGAGGGCGCGTTCTGCCGGGCGCGACGGGTCAATCCACATATCGGCTGGCTTCACATAAATGCCATGCGGATGCGGTTCAATCCAATGCTGTGCTGCCGTTCGGGAGATAAATAGATCCTTTTCTATGGCGGATATGGTGCGCGCCAGCTGTGATGTAAACCGCTGCTCAGCGCGAAAGTTCAATGGGCCGGGCTAAGGCGGTTCGACCATTAATCATCCCATGGGCCAACGAACCATGCATTGCGCATAGACAGTCTCTTCTCAAGAACATATATAGAACATATGTCGCAGATTCAAATATCAGAAAAATTAGCCATTCTCGCCGATGCGGCAAAATATGACGCCTCTTGCGCATCTTCAGGCACGGCGAAACGATCAAGCAGCAAATCGGGCGGCATAGGGTCGACCGAGGGTATGGGCATCTGCCATGCCTATGCGCCAGATGGCCGTTGCATTTCCTTGTTGAAGATCTTGCTGACCAACAGCTGCATTTTTGACTGCCATTATTGCATCAACCGCAAGAGCTCCAATGTTCGTCGGGCGCGCTTTACGCCCAAGGAGGTCGTCGATCTCACGCTGAATTTCTACAAGCGCAATTATATTGAAGGTCTGTTTCTCTCCTCCGGCATTATCAAAAGCTCAAATTATACGATGGAGCAGATCGTCGAAGTCGCGCGCAGCTTGCGCGAAGATCATGACTTTCGCGGATATATCCATCTGAAGACCATTCCGGATGCGGACCCTGAATTGTTGGAGGCTGCTGGCCGACATGCGGACAGATTGTCGATCAATGTCGAATTGCCGACGCGTGCTGGGTTGCAGAAACTGGCGCCCGAAAAATCGGAAGAGCGGATAGAAGACGCGATGGGCGGTCTCAAAGAGGCGATCCTTGATGGGCGGGACGCAAAGAAGAAATACAAAAGCGCCCCAAATTTCGCACCGGCGGGGCAATCGACTCAGATGATCGTCGGTGCAGACAGCGCAACCGACAGCGATATCGTGCGCCGCGCCAATGGCCTGTACGACAGCTTTGGTCTGCGGCGGGTCTATTATTCGGCATTCAGCCCCATTCCAGACGCAAGCGCAGTGTTGCCGCTGCAACGCCCGCCCTTGATGCGCGAACACCGCTTGTATCAATCCGACTGGTTGATGCGCTTTTACGGATTCGCGCCGCAGGAGGTTGTCGACGCCGCCGACTCCGATGGCATGTTGCCCTTGGACATTGACCCCAAGCTTGCCTGGGCATTGAAGCATCGCGCGCAATTTCCAGTCGACGTGAACAGTGCCCCAAAGGTCATGTTATGGCGTGTACCGGGGCTTGGTACCAAAGCCGTCGATGCCATCGTCAAAGCACGGCGCTGGCGAAGACTTCGGTTGGAAGATGTCGGCAGGCTGACGGTGTCGATCAACAAAATACGCCCCTTCATCACTGCAGAGGGATGGAGTCCGGGCGCACTGACCGACATGGAGCACCTCCGCGCGTCGGTCGCGCCCAAATTGCATCAACTGGAGCTTTTTGCGTGATCACCGCACGGCTGGACAGCGAAGATGACTTTGACGGTTGGCGCGCACAATGCCGCGGATTGCTGCGGCTTGGTGCGAAACCCTCTGATGTGGTCTGGCAGGTGGGCTCAGGATGCACTGACCTGTTTGCTAGCCCCGAAGCTACCATTGAGGCCGCACCCATAGGCGTGCCAAAGGATTTTGCCGAGCTTTCCCGGTCGGTGATCTGTCATAACGACCCGGAACGGTTCGGACTGTTATACCAGCTGTTGATCGACCTGAAGGCAGGCCGGCGTCACATGGGAGACCGGGCTGACCCGCTGTTGCGCAAGCTCGACATCATGGCGAAGACCGTCCGACGCGACATCCACAAGATGCGCGCTTTCGTTCGATTTCGGCGGATAGAAGAAGACGACGAAGAACATTATGTGGCTTGGTTCGAGCCCGAACATCATATTGTGCGGACAAACGCGTCTTTCTTCGTGCGCCGTTTTGCTGGGATGCGGTGGTCCATTTTGACACCGCAACTGTCGATATATTGGGACAAGAACAAACTTCTTGAAGGTCCGGCCGCGCGCAAGGAAGATGCGCCGTCCGAAGACGCCATCGAGGAACAATGGAAAACCTATTACGGGTCGATCTTCAACCCAGCCCGCCTGAAGGTGAAGGCAATGTTGAAGGAGATGCCCAAGAAATATTGGCACAACATGCCGGAGACGGCGTTGGTCTCCGAACTCATTCAGTCAGCCCGTAACCGCGAGTTGGCGATGATCGAAAAGGAAACCGCCGCGCCCGTCGCCGATACGCTGGAATCGCTCCGCGCGGAAGCCGCGCGTTGCCGTAGATGTCCTTTATTTGGTCCGGCAACGCAAATCGTCTTTGGTGAGGGGCCTGCGCGGGCCAAATTGATGTTTGTTGGCGAACAGCCAGGGGATCAGGAGGATTTTCAAGGTCGGCCATTCGTCGGGCCTGCCGGGCAGATATTTGACGCTGCGATGCGCGAAGCTGGTCTCGACCGTGCTCAAAGCTACGTCACCAACGCCGTGAAACATTTCAAATACAGGCAAGAGGGAAAGCGCCGTATTCATGAGCGGCCCAATGTCGGTGAAGTCAACCACTGCCGGTGGTGGCTAAAACGCGAAATCGAGATGGTTCGACCCGATCTGATTGTCGCTTTGGGCGCAACGGCTGCACGCAGCCTGACTGGCCGAAATGTTCCGATTACCGCCAACCGGGGTAGCCTTTTGGAGAGCGAAGAAGGCGTGCCTGTTCTGGTGACAATCCATCCGAGCTATCTGCTTCGACTGCCCGACCATGAAACAGCAGCGCGTGAACGTCGGAACTTCATCGCGGATCTCATACAGGCGCGTGACCGACTGGGGTCGCTTCAGACTGCGGCGACGTAAAACAGCAGACAGGTTTCAGGATTGGCATATGGCAACTGCAACCCGCCGTTCATAAGTGCAGACCCGCTAAAAACGGCGCCATCGTCGGCCAGTTTCAGAGTTTCGATCGCTGACGGTCCCTTCACCGCCTGCCAGCTTGTTGGCCAGATAAGCTGGAGTCGATAACGACGGGTGGGATCGAGGCCAGCAAAGCTGAGCCGTCCGGGCAGTACTTTGTGGTCACTGACGACATAGGCGACGGAATAAACTGCCTCGGACTTATCCTTCGCGACAACGCCGCTCGCCACAAGCTTTGGGGAAGTGTCCAGCCGGTGAAGGTCGCCATCATGTAACAAGGCCCGGTGCACTTTATGCAAGGCGATGGCCGACTTGAGCACATCCAGATCCGGCTGCCGCGCAGTCAGCAAATTCAATTCGACGCCCATATGTCCCATCAATGCAGTTGCAGCGCGCATCTCCATCGACAGGCGACGCCCGGTTACATGACATCGCGCCGGGCCGACGTGACAACCGAGTATTTCCGGTGGCAGGAAGAAGCTTGCACCGCGCTGGATATATTGCCGGTCAAGCGCATCATTGCTGTCGGAAGTCCACACACGGTCACTGTGCGCCAACACACCCATATCGGCGCGTGCGCCACCTGACGAACAGCTTTCAATCTCCACATTGGGATGCGCCTGTCTTACGCGGTCAAGCAGCGCATATAGCGCTGCGACCTGTGCAAAGGCACGTGGCGCTCCAGACAATCCACCAGGATGGCTCAGGTCGCGGTTCATGTCCCATTTGATGTAACTGATATCGTGATCGCGCAAAATGGCGTCGATGGAGTTGAACAAATAATCCGAAACGTCAGGTCGGCTGATATCGAGCGCCAGTTGCGATCGGAAGGGTATGGGCTCGACACCATCCAAGCCCAAAACCCAGTCGGGATGCGCCCTGAAAAGATCGCTATCAGGATTGACCATCTCCGGCTCAAACCAAAGGCCAAATTCCATGCCAAGATCGGTACCGTGCTTAACCAGCGGCGTTAAGCCATCAGGATAAACGTCCCGCGATACCTGCCAGTCGCCAAGCCCGGCCCGGTCGTGACGGCGGCCACCGAACCAGCCGTCATCAAGGACAAAGCGCTCTACGCCAATATCGGCGGCGCGGTTTGCCAGATCCTTAAGCTTTTCGATATCATGGTCGAAATAGACGGCCTCCCATGTGTTGTAATGCACTGGACGCGGCTTGGAGCGCAGTGCGGGGCGAAGCAGTTTTGTCCGGACATGTTGGTGGAACTTGCGGCTAAGCGCGCTCAAGCCTTGGCCGCTATAGGCCGCAACAATTTCTGGGTTTGCCAGGCTTTCGCCCGGCTGCAACCGGACTTCGCCCGGCAAGAACAACGCGCCGAGGCTGACCAGCACCCGCCCATCGGTCAGCGAGTCCACACGAAGCCGGTGGTTGCCGCTGAAAGCCAAATGGAAGCAATAAGCAGAGCCTGCGCTCTCGTTG
>JANMJX010000064.1:0-9701 GCA_031371575.1 Sphingomonadales bacterium | reverse complement strand
AATGACGGAACTATCTTGCGTGTGGCAGATGTGGCCGACGTCAACATCGGCGCGGCCGAACAACGCGTGAAAGTGAGCCATAATGGCCAGCGCGGCGTCTTCATCACCGCCAACCAGAAACAGGGTACCGACGCGACAAAGTTACGTAATCGCTTGATGGCGGAGCTTGCCGTTCAGCAAACACTACTTCCCCCAGACATTCATGCTGTTGTCGAGTTTGACCAAAGCAGAGATATTAGAAAGCGACTGAATGAACTAGCGCGCGATTTTGGGATCGCACTGTTTCTCGTCCTGATCACATTATTGCCGTTGGGCTGGCGTGCTTCGGTCATCGTGATGATATCGATCCCGCTGTCCATTGCTTCCGGCTTGCTGGCGATATCTGCGTACGGGTTTAACCTGAGCCAACTAGTGGTTGCCGGTTTCATTCTGACGTTGGGATTGCTAGTCGATGACTCAATCGTGGTGGTCGAGAACATTTCCCGACATTTGCGTATGGGCAAAAGCCGCAGCGATGCCGCAATTGACGGCACCAAAGAAATCACCATGGCGGTGTTGGGTTCCACCGGCGTCCTCGTGTTTGCGTTTTTGCCGCTGTTCTTCTTGCCCGAAGGCGCGGGTAAATTCATCCAGAGCTTTATCGGAACGATCGTTGCCACAATTACCGCATCGATGATCGTCTCGCTGACCATCGTCCCGTTTCTGGCAAGCCGCATCTTGAAAGGCGACGAACCGGAGGAAGGGAACCCGCTGCTGCAATGGCTGATGCAAAAGATCGACCGCTTTTATCATCCATTGCTCCATTGGGCTCTGGACCGACCGCGACGATCCGTATGGAGCGCGTTGCTGGGCACATGCGCAGCTTTTTTTCTGGTGCCTGTGCTTGGATTCAGCCTGTTCCCAAATGCAGACACGTCCTATTTCCGAGTCACTGTGGAAGCCGAGCAAGGCGCAAGCATAAACGAGACTGGCCGGATCGTGCAGCAGGTTTCCGCCATATTGAAGACCGAGCCGGCTATCAAAGTGCGCGCCGAAAATGTCGGCGCATATAACCCTCCGGTTTTCTACAATGTATTCCAGCGCGGTGAAAATCCGACCCATGGCGAGGTTCTTGCCATAATGGATAACTGGGAAGGCGCGAAGTCGCGGAAAATGGTTGATCGGTTGCGCAAACAATTTGACCAGTTATCGGGCGCTCGGATCAAGCTGGTTCTATTCCAGAACGGTGCACCAGTTAACGCGCCAGTGGAATTTCGCGTTTATGGCCCCGAACAGGATGAGCTGAAGCGTGTTGCCGCAAAAATGGAGCAGGTGTTGCGCGAAACGCCCGGTACGCGGGACGTCAACAATCCGGTGGCGTTTGATAAGGTAGACCTGGACGTCCGCGTCGATGATGCCAAAGCTGCGTTATTGGATGTACCGGCGGGTGCCGCGCGCCGCGCCATTCGCCTTGCGCTGAGCGGCGAGCGTGCAGGGACCTACAGGGACGAGGAGGGCGACAGCTACCCTGTAGTTGTCCGCTTGCCGCTTTCCGGAACTCAACCCGTTTCAGCGCTGGAATCGATCTATGTTTCCAACCGTAGCGGGCAAGCCATTCAACTCGGCGAAATTTCGAACCCGACGTTGGAATCAACGCCGTCTGCTATTTACCGTTATAATCTGCAACGCAATGTCAGCGTTACGGCGCAAATTTCCGACGGCATCGTGGTGTCCAAAGTCAATCTTGAGGCACAGAAAAAGATGGACCGCATTCCGCTCAAGCCGGGTTATTCTATTGCGGTCGGAGGCGAAGCGGAGAAAATCAACGATACCTTTGCCGGTTTCGGCCCAGTCGTGATGGTAGCGTTGTTCAGCATATTTGCCATTCTGGTTGCCGAATTTGGCCGGTTTAAAGAGGCTTTAGTAGTCGCTGGGGTTATTCCCCTTGGCACCTTTGGTGGGCTGATTGCACTTTTGGTCACTGGCAATAATCTGTCCTTTTTGGCAATCATCGGCTTCATCGCGCTGATCGGAATCGAGATCAAAAATTCGATTTTGCTGGTCGATTTTACGACCCAATTGCGCGAGCGTGGCTTTGGGTTGCGCGAAGCAATTGAAAAAGCGGGTGAAGTACGTTTCCTTCCCGTCTTGTTGACTTCCATTACTGCCATTGGTGGCCTCATGCCGCTCGCCCTGTTTGGCGGCAGCCTTTATAGCCCGCTCGCGATCGTGCTCATTGGGGGGTTGATTTCTTCAACTTTGTTATCACGTATTGTGACGCCAGCCATGTATCTGCTGGTGGTGCGCGGGGATGCAGCGAAAGCGGCACATTCCGCCCAAATTCAAGGATAAGCATATGCCACATGAAGAGGCCATTTTCGCCGGAGGTTGTTTCTGGTGCACCGAAGCAGTCTTTGGTCAGCTGAGCGGCGTAAGCAAAGTCGAAAGCGGCTATATTGGCGGTCAGACCGTCGACCCGACCTACAAGGAAGTGTGCGGCGGGAGTACTGGGCATGCAGAGGCAATCCGCATCGCTTTCGATTCCGAGGTCATCAGCTATGCCGATTTGCTCGAGATTTTCTTTGCCACGCATGATCCGACGCAACTGAACCGCCAAGGCAATGATATTGGCACCCAATATCGTTCGGCGATCTTTCCGTTGAAGCCCGAGCAGCACGCTGCCGCGGAAGCCGGCATATTGAAAGCTGCCAGTGACTGGCCAGCGCCCATCGTCACCACGATTGAAGGCCCAGCAACTTGGTATCCTGCGGAAGATTATCATCAGGAATATTGGGAAGGTGAGGGGCAGCGTAACCCTTATTGCCTCGCTGTTATTCCGCCCAAATTGGCCAAGCTGAAAAAAGGATTTGCGGAACGGCTTGCCGAGTCTGCGTAGACATTCTGTTTTGGCGCGTTAAGCAGATGACATGACACACAAACCCGTTCGTAAAGCTGTATTTCCTGTCGCTGGCATGGGCACCCGCTTCCTGCCAGCGACTAAGGCCATTCCCAAAGAGATGCTTCCGATTGTCGATAGCCCGCTGATCCAATATGCGGTTGATGAGGCGCGTGAGGCGGGTATCGAACAGATGATCTTTGTAACCGGTCGCGGCAAAAGCGCGATCGAGGATCACTTCGACATCGCATATGAACTTGAGCATACGATGACGTCGCGTGGCAAGGACGTGTCTGTGCTTGCGAATACACGGCTCACGCCCGGCAATTGCGTGTATGTCCGGCAACAAGAGCCACTGGGCCTTGGCCACGCCATCTGGTGTGCGCGTGACATTATCGGCGATGAACCTTTTGCAATCTTTCTCCCCGACGAATTCATGCATGGCTCGCCCGGGTGCATGCGGCAAATGATCGATGCTTATGCGGAGATTGGCGGCAACATCATCAGCGTGCTGGAAGTGCCCCGTGAGGCGGTATCAAGCTATGGCGTCATTGCACCAGGTACGTCAGACGGCACGGTAACCGAGGTTCTGGGCCTTGTGGAAAAGCCAAAGGTTGAAGACGCGCCTTCTAACCTGATCGTGTCGGGCAGGTACATCCTGCAGCCGGAGGTTATGCATATCCTTGAGGGACAGGAAAAGGGCGCTGGCGGCGAAATCCAGCTGACCGATGCCATGGCACAGATGATCGGAAAGCAGCCGTTCAACGCGGTTACCTTTGACGGTAATCGTTACGATTGCGGATCAAAGGTCGGCTATATCGAAGCGAACCTTGCACTTGCCCTCCAGCGCCCAGATATGGCGGATGAGGTTCGGGCCATCGCGGTCAATTTGCTCAAATGAGTTGTTTCGGGAGGATATAGGTTGGCAGGCAAATTGCGTTCGGGTTTGGCGATCATTCCGCTTTTGCTTCTGCAGGCCTGTGTGGCGTCGGTTGTCGCCGATGTGGTGACCGCCCCAGTCAAGATCGTGTCCAAGACAGCGGACGTTCTCACCACCAGCCAATCCGAAGCCGATGAAAAGCGCGGCCGCGATATGCGCAAAAATGAAGAAAAACTGGGCAAGCTCGCCCGGCAAATGGACAAAGCGCGTGACCGTTGCGCGGACGGAGATCAGGAGGCCTGCAATAAGGCAGCCGAGATTAGCGCGCAGATTGATGAAGTGCGGGACCGCCCGCAGTAGATCTCGGCGGCCAAATGGCCAGAATTGTCGACAAACGACTGGCTAGATGGAAATTCCGCATCTTGTCGAACCAGCCAATCGTTGGTCGAACATAACTACCGTGCTGACCGCGCCTGCCGCAAATGCTCTTCAAGACCAAAGACGGGAAATAGCCCGCAGGTTTAGTTGGAGGCTTCATGTTTGGTATAAAATTCCGGCTGGCGCTGCTGGTGACAGCGGCGGGCGCCTTGGCTGTGCCGAATATTGTTTATGCAAATGAAGCGGTTGATGACGCAGCACCAATAGCTGTGAAGTCAGGTGAGCGGCGGTTCACCCCGGATTTTTTTTCGACCTTTGCGCCAGTGACTGCGTTGGACATGGTGAAACGCATTCCCGGCTTTTCCATCAATGAAGGTGACGGGCGTCGCGGCTTTGGTGAAAATGCTGGCAATGTGTTGATTGATGGTGACCGTCCGTCCACCAAATCGGACGATATCTTTACGATATTGTCGCGCATACCCGCCAGCCAAGTTGAACATATTATATTGTCCGAGCAAGCCGGAGCAGACACCGAAACCCAAGGGCAGGGACAAGTTGTGAATATTGTGCGCAAACGGACTGCAAAGGTTAACGGAACCTATGAGGCCAACATCGTTGCCGGAACCCGTTACGGGTTTCAGCCTTCCGTCAACGCATCGGCAACTTTGCGCCGCAGCGATACCAGCTACGAATTGAACCTGTCGTCTTACTCCGAGCGAGTTTATGGCTTTGGTCCAGAGGATTTCAAAACTGGCACGGGAGCGCTCATCGAACGGCGGTTTTACTCGGGGAAAGGCGGCTTTGACCAAGCCGCGCTGGGCGGCGCTATCAAAACCAAATTGGGCGGCACGAAGGTCAACGTGAACGGACAGCTCCGCTGGAGCGATGGTTTCGACATCCGAGATGGTCTTTACTTCAACAATGTCGGGACCGCCACGGGAAGTGAACTTCTCCTGCGTGGAGGACCGGTCAGCGACATCAACTATGAGCTCGGCGGTGATATCGAGTTCTCCCTGCTGCCTAAGACCAACACCAAGATTGTCGCGCTGTATCGCTCTGCGGACGAGAGCAGCGACAGCAGCATAGAGGTGAACCGGGCAGGACAGCCGGTAACGCTGTTTGAAACGCGAAGCCGAAACAAGCCCACAGAGGCCGTTATACGCATGCAAAATGACTGGAGTGGTCTGGGCAGGCACGCGATCCAGTTTGGCGCTGAGATTGCTTACAATCGCCTTGATGCGCGTTTCAGTGTTGCCAACTCCGTAGCGGGTGCAGTGACAATCTTTCCGGCATCGAACGTTCTCGTGAAGGAAACCCGGATCGAACCCTTTGTCAGCGACGTTTGGACGGTTGGTCCGTCTTGGAAAATCGAAGCTGGCGCGATTGCGGAATTCTCCAAACTCACTTTGTCTGGTGATAGCGCTGCTGCGCGCAGCTTTGCGTTCATTAAACCGCGCGCAATTGCGACATGGACAATTAACCCGGAAACGACTGTGGAATTGCGCGCCGAACGCCAGGTGGCGCAATTGGACTTCAACGAATTTGCAACATCTGTGGACGTCACTGTCGGCAATCAGGTGGATGCTGGCAATGCCGATCTTGTGCCCGAAAAGACGACAATGCTTTCAGCCCTCATCCGGCACAAATTTCTGGAGCGCGGCAGCATTCAGCTGCGTGGCGAATATCAAAACGTGACAGATACCCAGGATCTCGTCCCCATTACCCTGCGCGATACAGCGGGCAACATTACTGCGCAATTCGACGGCACGGGCAATATTGGCAAAAGCAGCAGGTGGAATGGCGAACTTGAAATTACATTGCCGCTGGACTGGTTGACCAAACCTGCCGGCTTTAGTGGCGTCGAGGTACGTTACGTCGGGCATTATCACGGGAGCCGAGTCACAGACCCGGTCACTGGCTTTAACCGGCGCATGTCAAACCGCCCATTATGGCATCAACAATGGGACGTCCGCTATGACGCAACGGATCTGGGGCTAGTCTATGGCGCGTCTTTCAGTGTCCAAGAATCCAATTACGCATATTTTTTCAATGAGATCAGGCGTCAGACCGATGGTACGCGAACGGCATTGTTCATCGAATATTCGAAGTTCAAGCTGGGGACGATCAAGCTGCAGGTAACCGACATGCCCGGCTTTAATCGCGACCGGTTCATCTACAGCGGAACCCGCGCCTCGAATAACCTCGCCCAAATCGTCAACCGCGAACGCCATCTTGATCCGCTTATTCAACTGACCTTATCGGGCAAGTTTTGAGGCCCGCTTTTTTAGCCAAGTAATTCGCCAACAAAAAACCCGCCGGAATTGCTCCCGGCGGGTTTTTGTTATGTGCTTGGCTGAAGGATCAATCGTTCAGATATTCGCCAGCATCTGCGTCGGTGCCATGGGTTTCACCAGTTACGGCGCCCAATGGATCGTCGCCAATCGCGGCTTCAGGTCCTTGTGCCAGTTCGGCAGCATGCTCTTCCGCGGCTGTTTCAGGCGCAATCAGGCTTTCCTGCAGCTTCTTGTAGCTGGCACGAAGGGCAACATCACGGCTTGTCGCTGCAATCCGCATACGGTTCATGGCAGAGCCAGTACCCGCAGGGATGAGGCGACCAACAATGACGTTTTCCTTCAATCCGGTCAGGATGTCCTTCTTGCCCTCAACAGCGGCCTGAGTCAGGACGCGGGTTGTTTCCTGGAAGGATGCAGCCGAGATGAACGAACGCGTCTGCAAAGACGCTTTTGTGATACCCAGCAGAACCGGCTTGCCCGTAGCGGGTGCCTGTCCTTTGGTCAGCTTGGCATTGATTGCGTCCATTTCCTCACGGTCAACCTGCTCGCCGGGAAGCAATGTCGTGTCGCCACCAAAGGTGATTTCAACTTTCTGCAGCATCTGACGAACGATCGTTTCGATGTGCTTGTCGTTGATCTTCACGCCCTGCAGACGATACACTTCCTGGATTTCGGCAACCAAATATTCGGCCAGCGCTTCAATGCCCATGACTTCAAGAATGTCATGTGGATTTGGCGAACCAGCAATCAGATTGTCGCCCTTCCGCACGAAATCGCCTTCCTGAACGTCGAGTACCTTCGATTTCTGGATCAGATACTCAATACGATCGCCTTCTTCCGGCACAATCGCGATTTTGCGCTTTGCCTTGTAATCACGGACGAACTCAACGCGGCCCGAGATTTTTGCAATGATCGCATTGTCCTTTGGAATGCGTGCTTCGAACAATTCCGCAACGCGTGGCAGACCACCGGTGATGTCGCGGGTCTTGGCAGACTCACGGGTCACACGGGCCAGAACGTCACCGGCCTGGACCGTTGCACCATCTTCAACCGAGAGCATTGTGCCAACGCCCAGAAGATAACGCGCAGCTTCGCCGCTATCATCGTCCAGCAGGGTGATGCGTGGGCGAAGATCTTCCTTCTTGGTGCGGCTTCCTGCACGGTCTTCGATAACGACGCGCTGGGCGATACCCGTTGCTTCGTCGGTTTGCTCGGTCAGCGTCTTGCCGTCGATCAGGTCCTGATATTTCACAATACCCGACTTTTCGGTGATGATTGGCATGGTGAATGGATCCCATTCAGCCAGGCGATCACCAACGCTGACTTCAGCGCCATCAGGGAAGGCCAGCGTCGCACCATAAGGCAGACGGTGGATTTCCATTTCGCGGCCATCCTTGTCGACGATGATCAGTTCACCGTTACGTGCCATGGCCAAACGCTTCTTACGCTTGTCGACGATGCTTGGCAGATCACGGTACATGACCTTACCTGATGCAGTTGCATCAAGGTTGGACTGTTCGTTCAACTGCGCTGCGCCACCGATGTGGAACGTACGCATGGTAAGCTGGGTGCCAGGCTCACCGATGGACTGGGCGGCGATAACGCCGACAGCTTCACCGATGTTCACAGGCGTACCGCGTGCAAGGTCACGTCCATAGCACGTGCCGCACACGCCGACCTTGGATTCACACACCAGTGGTGAGCGGATCTTCAGTGCCTGAAGACCAGTTTCTTCCATGGCAGCAACCATTGGCTCGTCAAGCAAGGTTCCAGCAGGGATCAGTACCTTGCCATCAAGGCCAAGAATGTCTTCGGCCGTGGTACGACCAAGAACACGCTCGCCAAGCGAGGCGATGGTTGAACCACCCTGAACGATCGAGCGCCCTCTCGCACCACGAACGCTGGGATGGTCGCGGCTTCCCGCAAGGCCTCTCAGGCGAAGAGATCCCGCTCTTTGGCCGAATCCTGTCGGTCGCGGACGCTTTCGACGAGTGGACCGCCTACCAGTTCCGCAAACGCTCGCTCAACAACGACGAAGCGAAGGCGAAGCTGAAAGAAGAGTCCGGTAAAGCGTTCGATCCGCGTGTCGTGGAAGCATTCCTGGCGCGTTGGGAGGAGATCGAGCGGTTCCAGCGTCAATTCCGACGCACGGAAGAGCCACCCGATGACCTTCCTGTCGCCTCGGTCGCCTACGCGATGTAGACCTCTCCCTGACCCTCCCCGACCATGCCGGGGAGGGTTTTTCGTGCTCTGTCATGAACCCTACCGCGCCGACCATGCCGCCGATATCCCGTGATATAGAACAGCACCCCTGGCGCATCGAGCTCCTCGGAAGCTTGCGTGTCCGCCACATCGAAGCGCCGCTCCACTTCGGGAGACGCAACGCGTCGCTTTTACTGGCCTTTCTGGCGATGGCGCCGGACCAGTCACACCGGCGCAGCTTCTTGATGGAGCAGATGTGGCCCGACACCGACGAGAAGACCGCCGCCAACCACCTTCGGGTCAGTCTGAGCTGCCTGCGCACCACTCTGGCAGCCGTCAGCGACACCCCGCTTCTGGAGATCGACCCTCAGCATGTCCGCCTCCTGAGTGCCCGGATGGCCTGCGATGTCCTGGAATTCGACAAGACCCTCGCACGGGCGCACGCCGCCGCCGAAGACCAGCAGGAAGACCTGCTGCGCCACGCCGCCCACTTCTACCAGGGCAGCCTGCTCCCCGAGTTCGATGCTCCCTGGCTGGTGCCGATCCGCCAGCGCCTGGAGGACGACTACCTTCAGGTGCTGCGCAAACTGATCCGCTGCATGAGCCGCAACGGGCGCCCCGACGAGGCCATTGAGTTCGCGCGCCGCCTTCTGGAGATCGACCCGCTTCAGGAATCATCGCACCGGGAGTTGATGCGACTCTACCTGCAGATCGACCGTCCCGCCGCCGCACGCCGCCAGTACCACGAGTTGGTCGAGCTCCTCCAGCGGGAGATGGGTGAGCCTCCGACCGACGAAACCCAGCGGCTCGCCAACCTCTTCATGGTCGATCCCAACGCCCCGCCGCCGCAGCCTCTGGAGATCCCCGCGCCGATCTTTGTGCGCCCCGACACGCTGCCGTCGACCTCTACCCAGTTCATCGGTCGCGAGGAGGAAGCCGACACGCTCGCGGAGCTTCTGCTGAGTGAGGAGTCCCGCTTTGTGACCATCACGGGCCTGCCGGGAGTCGGCAAAACCCGTCTGTCCATCGAAGTGGCTCGCCGGATTCGGGATGCGTACTCGGGCGGAGCGCG
>JANMJX010000008.1:0-32182 GCA_031371575.1 Sphingomonadales bacterium | reverse complement strand
TGCAGCGTCAGGTTGATGCGATGGTCCGTGACGCGACCTTGCGGGAAGTTATAGGTGCGGATCCGCTCGGACCTGTCGCCTGAACCGACCATGGCCTTGCGTGCCTCGGCTTCGGCGCCCTGCGCTTCCTCGCGCTCTTTTTCATACATGCGCGCCCGCAGGACCTGCATGGCCTTTTCCTTGTTCTTGTGCTGGCTTCGGCCATCCTGACAGGTGACCACGATTCCGGTGGGCAAATGCGTAATGCGGACTGCGGAATCGGTGGTGTTGACATGCTGCCCACCTGCGCCACTGGCGCGATAGACGTCAATTTTCAGGTCGCGGTCTTCGATCTGGATGTCTACTTCGGTTGGCTCGGGAAGCACAGCCACGGTTGCTGCGCTGGTGTGGATGCGGCCACCGCTTTCGGTGACAGGCACGCGCTGCACACGGTGCACGCCGCTTTCATATTTCAGCTTCGCAAAGACGCCAATGCCCTTGATGGCGACAACGACTTCCTTGAAGCCGCCCACGTCCGAGGCACTGACCGAAATCGGTTCGATCTTCCAGCCCTGTCCTGCGGCATAGCGTTCGTACATACGATACAGGTCGCCCGCGAACAGTGCGGCTTCGTCGCCGCCCGTGCCTGCGCGAATTTCCAGCATCGCTGGCCGATCATCGGCGGAATCGCGCGGCAGCAATGAAATGGCGAGCGCGGTTTCGGCATCCGATAACTGGTGCGCGACATCGTCGAGTTCCTCAACCGCCATATCGTGCAGGTCTGGATCGGACGAATCCCCCACCATCACCTGAAGCGTTTCGATTTCCTTGCGCAAACGCCGGACCTGCGCCGCTGCCTTGGCCACTGGCTCAAGCTCGGCATATTCGCGCGATGCGGCGACAAAGCTGTCGCCCTCAAGCTGCCCCGAAGCCATGCGTGCCTCAAGTTCGGAAAAGCGCGATTCAATCTGCGCGATACGGTGCGGGGAGATTTTCACTGGCCGTGCATTCCGGCACATAGCCCGTCATGCTGAACTCGTTTCAGCATCCATCGCGCCGCACAGACCGAAGAGACGAAAGGCGAAATAGACCCTGAAACAAGTTCAGGGTGACGTTGTATTTGGGTCGCGCGCAGGATCATTGGCTTCCCGCTACAAAAGCTTCAACACGTGCCGCAATATCGCTGCCCTCGCCGCGTATGCGCATCGATGGACCGTCAGCGGACATCGACAGCGATATCAGCGTGTGGGATGGCATTTTTGCTGCTTTGTCAAAGCGTTTGCGTGGCGATCCGGCCGCGACAATTTCTGTAGCGAACTGCGCATTGCGCAGCTTGCTTGCGAGACGAATGGCGTCGCTTAGACGGTCATCACTTTCGACTACAATCACCGCATCAAACTTGTCCTGCGACGTATACTCAACCAACATTGCCAGGCGCTCAATTCCCGCGGCCCAGCCGACCGCTGGCGTGGCTGGTCCACCGAGATTCTCGATCAGCCCGTCATAGCGCCCGCCGCCCAACACGGTACCCTGCGCACCCAGCCGGTCAGTGACAAATTCGAACGCGGTGTGGCGGTAATAATCAAGTCCGCGCACAAGCGCAGCGTTGCGTGTCCACGCCACCCCTGCGGCATCAAGGCCAGAAGTGACTGCGCCGAAGAAATCCTGCGCCTCAGCCGACAGATAATCATCGATCACCGGCGCAGCATCGGCCACTGGACGGTCCTTGGGTTCCTTGCTGTCCAATATCCGCAACGGGTTCTTTTCGAGCCGGGCAAGACTGTCTTCGGAAAGCTGACCCTTATGATCGTTGAAATAGCCAACCAGTGCCGCGCGCCAGGCGTCGCGGCTTTGGCTGTCGCCCAAAGTGTTGAGCTGCAATGTCACGCCATCATTTATGCCCAGTTCCTTGAGCAATTGATCAGCCATGACCAGAAGTTCAACATCTGCGGCGGGTTCAGCTGCGCCGATAATTTCTGCGTCGATCTGGTGAAATTGGCGATAGCGACCCTTTTGCGGGCGCTCGTAGCGGAACAACGGTCCATGCACCGACAGCTTCATCGGCGCAAATTGCTGCCAGCCATTGGTCAGATAGGCGCGCGCAATGCCTGCGGTAAACTCGGGCCGCAGCGTGATGGAATCACCGCCGCGGTCATCGAATGTGTACATTTCCTTTGAAACGACATCGGTTGCCTCTCCAAGGCTGCGCGCGAACACCGAGGTCGGCTCAATGACCGGCAATTGAAGGCCCTTAAAGCCATATAGGCGGCGCACGCGCTCGAAGGTTGCCACGACATGCGCAAAGCGTTCCTCGGTTTCGCCGAACATGTCCTGCGTGCCGCGCACGGCTTGGGGTGTTTGTATCTTGGCCATCGACAAGCGCCCTAGCGGCTAAATGTTGGAAGTGGAATAGGGCTGGACGCAGCACGGCACTTTCGGCAGAAACCCTATCCATGACTTCTCATACATTGTCGCGTCTCATTGCCGCCCTCGCCCTTTCCGCCAGCCTCATTTCTGCAGCATCTGCCCAGAACAGTGCGCCGCAACCGGTGCCGATCGTTTCCTCGATTCCCCAGCCGCAAGACCGTCCATTGGCCGCGCCAATGATATTGCAGGTGGATGCGACCGACATCGATCGCGCCATTTTTCAGGTGCGGCAAGTCATACCTGTTGAGCAGGGTAAACCGCTCATTTTGCTGTATCCTCAATGGCTTCCGGGAAAGCATGGACCACGCGGCGCGTTGGCCGAGATGACTGGCCTCGTCATCCGCGCTGGCGGCAAGACGCTGCGCTGGACCCGCGATCCGGTCGAGGTTTATGCCTTTCACGTTGACGTGCCCGAAGGCACAAGGTCCGTCGATGTCGAATTCCAGTTCACCGCTCCCGTGCGTGAGAGCGAAGGGCGAATCAATGTCACGCCAAATATGATGAATGTGCAGTGGGAACAGGTTGCGCTATATCCTGCAGGACATTTTACCCGCGCTATCCAGATAAAGCCGTCGATCACCCTGCCGGAGGGCTGGACCGGCGTTGCAGCACTTGATGGTGCAAAAGTAACCGGCAACCGCATCGATTACGCTGTCACGGACTTCGAAACATTCGTGGACAGCCCGATGTTTGCAGGGCCACATTACAAGAAATGGGATCTGGGTAATAATGTCACGCTGAACGTGTGGGCGGATGACCCCAAATATCTTGCAGCAAAGCCCGAGCAGATCTCGGCGCACCGCGCGCTGGTGGATGAGTCCATTGCGCTTTTTGGATCACAGCATTTTGACCGCTATGAATTTTTGCTTGGCCTGACCGAAGAGCTTGGCGGCGTTGGCCTTGAACATCATCGCAGTTCGGAAAACACGCGTGAGACCGATTATTTCACCGAATGGGATGACAATATGTCCGAGCGCGGTCTGCTGCCGCATGAGTTCACCCATAGTTGGAATGGCAAGTTCCGCCGTCCTGCGACCATGTGGACGCCCAATTATTCCACCCCGATGCGCGACAATCTTTTGTGGGTCTATGAAGGTCAGACCAGCTATTGGGACCTCGTGCTTGCTGCGCGCTCGGGACTTCAGTCCAAGGAAATGGTCCTTGGCGAATGGGCGAAATATGCCGGATTTTATGCAGAACAGCCAGGCCGTGCCTGGCGCTCGGTCGAGGACACCACGCATGACCCAATCTTTGGGGCACGCAAGGCGAAACCGTTCGCAAGCCAGGCGCGTGGCGAGGATTATTATAACGAAAGCTCGCTGATCTGGCTTGACGCCGACATGACCATTCGCGCGTTGTCCAAGGGCACCAAATCACTGGATGATTTTGCCAAGGCCTTTTTCGGCGTCCGTGACAAGGATTGGGGCGTGCTGACCTATGATTTTGACGAAGTCGTCCGGACGCTGAACGCAGTCCAACCTTATGACTGGGCGAAGTTCCTCGACAGCAAATTGCGTCAGCCAAACCAACCAGCGCCATTGGCTGGCGTGGAAAAAGGCGGCTACAGGCTGGTCTGGAAGGAAGAGCCCAACATATTCGACAAGGAACTGATGAAAGAAGGCGGCAGCTTCAACCTGACGCATTCGCTTGGGCTGACTCTCGACAAGGAAGCGAAGGTCACATCGGTCATGTGGAATGGCCCCGCATTCAAGGCAAATATCGTCAATGGCGCGAAGATCGTTGCCGTCGATGGCTATGCCTATTCCAAAGACGGCCTGACCAGCGCCATCAAGACTGCCAAGGATAAGAAAACGCCCGTCAGGCTGCTTATCGAGCGCAATAAGCGCTATGAGCAAATAGACATCGCCTATTCAGGCGGTTTGCGCTATCCGCACCTCGAACCCGTGGGTCAAGGAGAGACGGCCATCGACCGTCTGTTCAGCCCGCGGCGACCCACGCAGTAACAAAGTGAAAGCATTCTCCCATGCGTATTGATTTGATTCCGGCGGGCGACGATGTGCCCGATAGCCTCAACGTCCTGATCGAAGTGCCCATTGGCGGTGAGCCGGTAAAATATGAATTCGACAAGGCGTCTGGCGCTCTGTTCGTTGACCGCTTCCTGCACACGCCGATGCGCTATCCCGCAAATTATGGCTTTGTCCCGCACACGCTTGGCGAAGATGGCGACCCGCTCGATGCGCTTGTTGTCGCCCGCTCCCCCATCATTGCAGGCGCTGTCGTCAAATGCCGTCCGGTTGGCGTGCTGATGATGGAAGACGACAAGGGCGGCGATGAGAAGCTGCTTTGCGTTCCCGTAAATGCGACCTTTCCATATTACTCCGATGTCGTGACCTACAAGGACATGCCACCGATCGTGCTTCAGCAGATCGAGCATTTCTTCACCCATTATAAGGATCTTGAGCCTGGTAAATGGGCCAAGCTCAATGGCTGGGGCGATGAAAAAGACGCCAAGCGCATCATTCTGGAATGCGTTGCGCGCGCAAAGGAACATGGCATATGAAGCCGATCGCGCTTGTCAGCCTCGCCGCATTGGCGCTGTCGGCTTGTGCCACACCCGAAACCCGCATCCGGACGGCCTTGATGGATGCGGGCCTGTCGCAACCCATGGCGGCATGTATGGCCGACCGGATGGTCGACCGGCTGTCGCTGGTTCAGCTCAACAGGCTTGGCGGGCTGAAAAAACTCCGCAGCCAGGATATGCGCAAGGTGACCGTCGATGAATTTCTGCGGCGCACGCGGGCGTTGCAAGATCCCGAAATACTGAGTGTTGCAACATCGTCAGCGGTCGTCTGCGCGATAAGGGTTTAAAACTTACCGCGCGATACGCCGTTAGCTCAGCGCCTTCATCAGTACGGCCAACCAGCCTTTGTCCGAGGGCGATGCGGCGGGTGGCGCGAAATCACCACATTCAAGACATCTGGCCTGAACGCCCTTCACACCTGTTAGCATGTTCATATCCGTCGCGACGCGTTGCGCAAACAGGGTTTGCTGCCATGCCGCATGGGCAAATATGTCCATCGGCGCGGCTGCCTGTGCCTTTTTCGGAAATAGCCCGCTGAGCAAAGTGCCTGTAAAGCTTACGGGCGGTTCAATATACACGGCGTGCCAACCATCTGGCTTGAGGCCAGCGCGTTTGGCGGCTTCGGCCAGCGCTTCATCCATGCCGCCTGAACGATCGACAAGGCCAAGCTCGCGCGCGGTGCCCCCTGCCCACACGCGGCCTTGCGCAACGGCATCCACCTGCGCCAGGGTCTTTTTACGTGCGGTCGCGACGCGGGTGAGAAACTGGTTATATCCATTTTCAATGGCGCTTTGCGCGACGCGGTCAAACTCCGGGCTAAACCCGTTGAGCACGTCAGGTTCCCCCGACAGCGGCGTCGTTTTCACGCCATCGGCGTTCACGCCAATTTTCGCAAGACCGGCCTCGGCGCTCGGGATGACCCCGAATATGCCGATCGAACCGGTGATGGTGGCCGGATCCGCAAAAATGACATCGGCCGGCATCGAAATCCAGTAGCCGCCGCTTGCGGCCAGATTGGCCATTGACACGATAACAGGAATTTTCTTGGCTTTGGCGGCATTGATCGCGAGGCGGATTTTTTCAGAGGCCATGACTGAGCCACCAGGCGAATCCACGCGGACGACCAGCGCCTTCAGGTCCTTGTTGTCGAGCGCATCGTAAATCAGACCGCTAACAGTATCGCCTGCGGCTGATCCCGGGCCGCCCTCACCGTCGGTAATCGTTCCGGCTATGGTGACGACACCGATCTGCTTGCCAGCTGATGGCGGGCCATAGCTCGCGAGAAGCGCATCCATTGCCGTATGCGCAAAACCGCCGGTGGTTTTCTTGTCATCTGCGCCGACTTTGCTCGCGACATATTTGCCAAAGGTGACGCGGTCACCCAGCTTGTCCACGAGCTTGCTCGTCAATGCGAGCTGCCCGAGATTGCCCTTGGCGCCTTCCACCGCGCCAGCCGGATCCATCAACATCTGTTCCAGCTGAACCTGCGGGCGCGCTGTGGCGACATCGTCTTTCCACTGGCCCCAGATTTCGTCGTACACGCCCTTTATCGCAAGCTTTGATGCCTCCGACTGGTCGGAACGCATGAACGGCTCCACAGCGCTCTTATAGGTGCCAACGCGGTAGATATTGACCTTGATCCCCAGTTGATCAAGCAAGCCTTTATAGTAGGGCTGCGATCCACCAGGGCCAGTCAGCATCGCGCCACCAAGCGGGTCCATCCAGATTTCAGTCGCGTGCGCGGCGATCTGGTAACTGTCGTCGGTATACGCCGTGGCAAAGGCATAGACTGGCTTGCCCGCTTTTTTTACTGCATCAAGGCTTCGGCCGATCGCGGCGAGGCTCGCTTGTCCGCCACCCAGAAAACGGTCCATGTCCACGACAACAGATTTCACCCGATTGTCTCTTTCCGCCAATTTCAACGCGCGAATGATATCGCGCTGGCGGATCTCACCAACCGGGACAGAAGACGATGTCAGCATCGTGAGCGTATCGACCTCTGCCGGTTGTTCCGACACCACGCCGTCGAGCTTCAGCAATAATGCGCCATCGCGCACCAATGCCGGATTGGGACTTGAATTCAGCAACACAAAAACTGCGGCGAAAAACAGCAACATGAACATAAGGACAAGAAGGTCTTTAAAACCTACCAAAATTTTCCAGCTGATCCGCACGAATTGCATTTTTTAATATCCTGTTGAGCCTGCGATACGATGTAGGCATTTCCTTAAAATTTGCCACCATTGTTCGACAAAAACCTTTGCGCCCTGAATATTACGGCCGCTGGCCAATTTTCCCGCAATTGCGCCGGAATAATTTTATCTGCTCGGGTGCGGACGCAACCAACACCGAGGTTACGCACAACTCGATCGCTGTAACTGGCTCAACTGAAACTACTTGCGACAATTGTGCGGTGTCCAAGCGAATGAAAAGGGCCGCTAGAATGATCCAGCGGCCCTTAAACATGGGTCAGCGGTCGGACGCCCGCTGCCGGAAGTTGCTTTCATGCCGTGACCGGCATCGCCGATTTGCTCAGCGGCCGATCTCCCGAACGGAATTGTCCGACCTCTTAACTGAACCATGAGACATCGGATCACCTCCTTTCGTTGAATGGAAATTGCTTGCTTCAAACATATATCTGCCCTCCGCAGGTGCGAAAGTGAATCAAACTGAGTTTACAAACAAGTCTTGTAATAAATTTTTTTTCCGTCAAACATTGAGGTTCTGCGCCGCGACATATCGGCCGACATCCTTGGCCGGAAATTATGGCCGACAATCTTCCACAATACGCGTGATTTCGGCCCATGATGGCAGGATAACCGGCGACTGCCCTTCGGTTTCAACCAAGATACGGCCGCGGCTAAAGGCCATGGCATCCAGGATGGCGTCGTTCGGCAATATTTCCGCCGCAACATCGGCAGCTGCGCCGCCAGTCGGTTTGGTCACCAGCTCCTTGATGGTGGACGAGGTGCGAACAGTCATCTTCTGGCCAGCGGCTGCAGCCGCGCGTGACAGATACACGCGACGGCTCTGCAGATCGCATCGCAAGCTGACCTTTGCGATCTGGCCCGGTGCGCCAAATGCGCCAAGCGATCCGCGTGCATCACGGCGATAGGTCCAATCACCCGGCGTAAACGGCCAGTCATTCCAGTCACCCGTCAAGCGCGGCGCAGGTAAAGGCGCTGCGGCGGGCGGCGGGGCGGAAACCGGTTGCGGCGCGGGCGAAGGGGGTGGCGCAACACATGCGGCAAGCGCGAGCATCGCAACGAGAGTAAGGTGACGGGTCTGCATGGCTTTGGCTTATGGCCAAATCGCCTTCGCTCCGCTAGCGCGTTGCGACATGGTGACCAAAAAAACACGTCTAGATCAAATCATCGTTGATCGCGGCCTTGCTGAAAGCAAGACGCGGGCGCAGGCGCTCGTGATGGCTGGCCATGTCTACATCGGCGAGACAAAGGCTCTGAAGCCCGGACAGCAAATTTCCGAGGACGCCGACATCAGCGTGCGTGGTAGCGACCATCCATGGGTGTCAAGGGGTGGGATCAAACTCGCACATGCGCTGGACGATTTTTCAATAGATGTGACGGGCCAGGTTGCGATTGACGTCGGGTCGTCGACGGGCGGCTTTACCGATGTGCTGCTGACCCGCGGCGCGGCGCGTGTCTTTGCCGTAGACAGCGGCACAAACCAGTTGGCGTGGAAATTGCGGCAGGATCCGCGGGTCATTGTACATGAACAGACAAGCGCGCGCATATTGACCGACCTGCATATCACCGAAGCCGTCGACCTGATCGTTTGCGACGCCAGCTTCATTGGTCTGGCCAAGGTGCTTGAGCAACCTATGTCCTTTGCCAAAAATGGCGCGCAATTGATCGCGTTGATCAAGCCACAGTTCGAAGCGGGCCGGGAAGAAGTTGGCAAAGGCGGGGTCGTGCGGGACCCAAACGTCCACAACCGCGTTTGCGACGAGATAAAAATGTGGTTGGTCGAAAAAAAATGGACAGTGCGCGGTATGACCACCAGCCCCATCACCGGGCCGCAAGGCAATATCGAATTTTTGATTTGGGCGCAAAATAGCTAGCGACCCAGACTTCATTGGGGAGCAAGTTTATGAAAATCCGTTCACTGTTAGTCGCGACTGCAGCATTATGTGTTGTCGTACCCGTCAGCCAAATCAGCGCGGCGCCCGCAAAGGCTGCTCCAGACGTCATCGTGCCGTCACAGTTGCCCCGCAACGCCGCACCGCTGCATTATGCCATCACCGTTACCCCAGACGCGTCCAAGTTACGCTATGATGGGAATGTGCGTATTGAATTTACATTAAAGACTGCAAGCAAGTCGGTCACGCTCAATGCCGCAGACATTGAATTTCGCGCCGTCAGCATTGCCAAGGGCCGGATGGCTGCTATGCCCGCCACGGCGACGGTCAATGCCGCTGCACAGACCGCTACCATTGACTTTGGACGGACGCTACCTGCCGGTCGTTACACCTTGATGATCGATTATGCGGGCAAGATATTGCAGCAGGCAAATGGCATCTTCGCGCTGGATTACAAGGACCCGAAAGGCGCAGAAAAGCGCGCCATATTCACGCAGTTCGAAGCGCCTGACGCGCGCCGCTTTGTGCCCAGTTGGGACGAACCGAATTACAAGGCCACATTTGATCTGACGGTGAATGTCCCGTCAGAGCAAATGGCAGTCAGCAACATGCCAGTCGCCACACGCCGCGATTTGGGCAACGGCAAGGCTGAGGTCCGTTTTGGAACAACGCCAAAAATGTCGACCTATTTGCTGTTCTTCGGCACCGGTGAATTTGACCGCATCACCAAACAGGTCGGGCCTACCGAGGTCGGCGTAGTCGTCGGCAAAGGCAACGGACCAAAGGGGCAATATGCCCTTGAAGCGTCTGCCAAGCTGGTTGGCTATTATAACGAATATTTCGATACGCCTTATCCATTGCCGAAACTCGACAATGTAGCAGGACCCGGACAGAGCCAGTTTTTCAGCGCAATGGAAAATTGGGGCGCAATTTTCACTTTTGAACGTGTTTTGCTGAATGATCCGAAAATCACCAGCGCGCGCACCCGTCAGGGCATATTTACGACCGACGCCCACGAAATTGCGCACCAATGGTTCGGCAATCTCGTAACCATGGCATGGTGGGACGATCTTTGGCTTAACGAAGGTTTCGCGAGCTGGATGGAAAGCAAGGCCACCGCACATTTCAATCCCGAATGGCAAAGCGACCTGGATCGCGTAAATGGGCGCGAAGGCGCCATGGGGCTTGATGGCTATGTGACCACCCACCCGGTGATCCAGAAGATCAGCACCGTCGAACAAACCAGTCAGGCGTTCGATACCATCACCTATCAAAAAGGTGAGGCAGTCATCAATATGTTGGAAGCCTTTGCCGGCGAGGATGTCTGGCGCAGCGGCCTGCGCGCCTATATGAAAAAACATGCCTATGGCAACACGCGCACCGATGATCTGTGGAACGCGGTGGAGGCGGCCGGTGCAAAGGGACTGGTGCGCATTGCGCATGACTTTACGCGTCAGCCGGGTGTGCCGCTGATCAAGGTCAATGCCGCAAAATGCGTTGACGGCATGACTCAGCTGAAGCTGAGCCAGAGCGAATTTTCCCGCGACCGCAAAGCGGAAACATCTGCCAAGCCGCAACGCTGGAATGTCCCCGTGATTGCGCAGATATTGGGCCAGGCACCTGCTACTTCGGTTGTCTCCGGCGGCACAGGCACCATGACCCTGCCGGGCTGCGGTACGGTTTTGGTGAATGCCGGGCAAAGTGGTTATTACCGCGTATTGTACCCTACAGACATGGTCGCGGCGTTGAAGGAAGCCTTTCCCAAACTTGCACCCATCGACCAATTGGGTCTGCTGAACGACAGTCAGGGCCTTGCCTACGCTGCCTATCAACCAGTGGGCACTGCGCTTGCGCTGGTTGATGCCGTCCCAGCTGACGCCAGTCAGCGCGTCACCGAGGACAATGTGTCGACCTTTTCCTATCTGTACGGGCTATATGACAAGGACCCCGCGCGGCAGGCCAAGCTGGCGAAGCTTGCCACTGAGCGGTTCGGGCCAACGCTCGCCAAGCTTGGGATGAAGCAGGCGGTCACCGATAGCACGCTGGATGCCAACCTCCGGAGCGCCCTTATAAGCACGCTGGGCTATATGGGGGACCCAAAGGTAGTGGCGGAGGCCCGGCGGCTGTTTGATGCGCTGGACAGCGATCCAGCGGCGCTTGATGGCCCCTTGCGCACCACCTGGCTTGGCGTGGTCGCCCAGAATGCAGATCAGGCGGCCTGGAACAAGATGCGCAAACTTGGACAAAATGCCGAAAGCTATCTGGTGAAATCCAGCATGTACCGCTTGCTCGGTTCGACGCGCAGTGTCGATCTGGCCAACCAAACCCTTGCTTTGGCCCTGACCAAGGAGCCGGGCTCAACGCTGAGCGCCGCAATGATTGGAGCAGTGGCGCAGGAATATCCTGACCTCACAGTGGATTTTGCCCTTGCCAACAGGGAAGCAGTTGAAGCGCTGCTTGATGTATCTTCGACATCCGAGTTTATCCCCGGATTGGGCAATAGCTCGGCCGATCCCGCGATGGTCGGCAAGCTCAACGCGTATGCGGCCGCACATCTCAAGCCTGAATCACGCAAGCCTGTTGAACAGGCAATTGTCGCGATCCAGACTCGCATTACGTCGCAGCCGCGGATCCGGTCAGAGGTTAACGACTGGCTGGATGCCAAATAACGCGCAGCTTTATTTCAATCCTTATACATGCCGTTGACCCGGGCGGCATAACGTTCGCGAATGACATGACGCCGAATTTTCATACTCGGCGTCATTTCACCATTTTCGATAGAGAATGGTTCATCGGCAAATTCGAACTGGCGCACTTTTTCGGTGACCGCAACATCAGCGTTGACGCGGTCTACCGCTGCGCGGACCGCTGAACGAAATTGCGGATTGGCTTGCAACACAGTGAAATCATATTTCATATCCTGTGCCCGCGCCCATTCCAGCGCCCATTCAGGATCGGGCACGATGAGCCCAACGATGTAAGGGCGCTTGTCTCCGGATACCATGGCCTGCAAGATCTCCGGCTGCAGCGTGAGCATACCTTCGATTTTCTGCGGCGCGATATTGTCACCTTTGTCGTTGACGATCAGGTCCTTTTTGCGGTCGGTGATCGCTATACGGCCCCGGTCGTCAATATGACCAATATCCCCGGTATGCAGCCATCCATCGATGATAACGCGGTCAGTCTCTGCCTTGTTGCGCCAATATCCCTTCATCACCAACGGCCCGCGCACGAGAATTTCGCCATCCTCTGCAATTTTCACTTCCGTGTTTTTCAGCGGCGGACCAACGGTATCCATTTTGATGCCGGCGCGCGGCCGATTGCAGCTGATCACCGGGCCAGCTTCTGTCTGGCCATAGCCTTGCAGCAAAGTGATGCCCAACGACTGAAAAAATACGCCAATATCGGGGTTCAACGGCGCGCCCCCCGACACCATGGCCTTCATGCGCCCGCCAAAACGGCCTTGAATTTTAGGTTTGATGGTCCGCGACAGGATTAATCGCATCGGGGCATCGCTCAAGCGCTTACGACCTGAATAATCGCGCTCGCCAATGGTCAGCGCCTTGTCGAGCAAATAGCTCGGGACCTTGCCCTGTTTTTCCACCGCCTTGATCATGCGCTGGCGCAGAACCTCGAACAGCCTCGGGACGACGACCATGACCGTTGGCCGTGTTTCCTCGATATTCGATGCCAGCTTTTCCAGGCCTTCGGAATAATAGATCTGTGCACCCACGCCGATTGGCAGAAACTGCCCGCCGCTATGCTCATAAGCGTGCGACAGCGGCAGAAATGACAGGAACACTTCCTCTTCATCAAGGCCGAAATCTTCGCGTAGGACCGCGGCTGCGCCATCGGCATTGTGCAATATGGCGCCATGCTGCTGCATAACGCCGCGCGGGGCACCGCCAGTGCCGCTGGTATAGATGATACACGCCAGATCGTCGCGGGTAACGGTTGCCATCGCTGCGTCGCTGGCGCGCACATCCGCATCGGTGCCTTTTGCCATGTTGGACCATTGATGCAGGGACAATTGCCCGTGCTGCATGGCAGGTTGTGGCTCCATGGTGATAATAAATTCTGCCTGCGACGACCGCAATGCCGCAGGCATCAATGTCTTGGCCAGTTTCGCTGTCGACACCACGACAGCGCGGGCGGCGCTGTTGTCCATGATATGTTGATGGTCGCGCTCTGTGTTGGTGACATAAGTGGGTACCGTAACACAGCCTGCTGCCATGATCCCAAGGTCAGCTATGCACCATTCGGGGCGGTTTTCTGACACGAGCATGACCCGGTCTCCATTTCCCAGCCCAAGCTGCCGAAGCGATTTGGCAAAACCCGCAACCTGGCGCGCGACTTCAGCCCAACTTATGGATTGCCAACTGCCATCATGTTTTGCCCACAAAAAGGGTGCGTCACCGCGGTAGCGCGCACGCGCAAAAAACATTGTGACGAGATTGGGGAAGCTGTCAAAGTCGTCAAACTGTTCGGCAGCCATAATGCTCTCCTACGTATACCCGATCAGGCTATTACCTGTTTTTGTTGTCATTTTACGCTAACGTCGACGGCAGCGCGGCGCAACGCATGTTTGTCAGCCGACGCTTGGCAGGGGCACATCAGCAGCGCCAGCAGGGCGACTTATAACAATCTTGCCCCTTGCGTCTATCGTGGCCGACACGCCTTCGCTCCGCGGGTCGGCAGCGCCCGTCCATGTGCCCTTCAACAATTGCGCTCCGTTTACTTTCGATCCAAGGTCGGTGACCTGAACCTTTTGTCCAAATGCTGATAGCTGATCTGCCATTGCGGCAAGCGGCGTGTTTTGTTCGACTTCGAGCTGGCTGCCGCTGAAAAAGATATTGGGCAACGCAATCGCCTGTTCAAGTGGGAGCCCGAAATCGAGCACGCCAATCAGCGTCTTTGTAACATGCATGATGATCCGTTTGCCACCAGCTGAGCCAAGGGCAAGAATGGCACGTCCGTCGCGGTCAAAAACAATGGTTGGCGACATCGACGACAATGGCCGCTTGCCACCCACTACGCGGTTGGCGACCGGCGCACCATTCTTTTCCGGCGCAAAAGTGAAATCAGTCAATTCATTGTTCAAAAAGAAACCGCCCGTTGCCAGCTGACTGCCAAAGGGTCCTTCAATTGTCGACGTCATGTTGGCAACGTTGCCATATTTGTCGACGGCGGTGAAATGGGTGGTCCCTGCAACCTCGCTTGAAATGGCTGCAGTGCGCGGCAAGGCACCTGGTGGGTTACCCGCGGGAAAATCAGACCGCGCCTTCGCTGGATCAATCAACGCTGACCGTTGCTTGATATATTCGGGGTTCAATAGACCAGCGACCGGGACATCAACAAATGCGTCATCGCCCAGATATTTTTCCCGGTCAGCATAGGCCAGTTGCATGGCCTGACCAATCAGGTGCCAGCTTAATGGATTGTCCTTGCCTGACGCGGTCAAGTCGAAGCGCTGCAATGTTCCCAGAATCTGCAAGACCGTTGTTGCGCCAGAGGAAGGCGGCGCCATGCCGCACACCACATATATGCGATAGGGTGCGCACACCGCCTGCTGTTCCTTGGCGCGATATTGCGCCAGATCACTCATCGTCATGTCGCCGGGGCTAAGCTTGCTGGTGGTGATTGTTTTGACAATCTGCGTAGCCAACGGGCCGGAATAAAAAGCATCAGGGCCTTTTTTGGCCAGCAGCTTCATTGTCGCCGCAAGTTTCGGATTTTTGAGTTTCATGCCCGCCCGGACGGGCTTTCCGTCGCGCCAGTAAAGAGTCCGCGCTTCGTCAAAGTTGGACCACAAGGGTTGAATGCCTTGCAAACGGCTCTCAAGCGTTTTGTTGACGATGAAACCCTTTTCGGACAGCCTGATCGCTGGCTTGAAGATTGTCGCCCAAGGCAGCTTGCCCCATTTCTTGTGGGTTTGCGCCATGAGTTGCACATTGCCGGGTACGCCGACAGACCTGCCACCCTGAAATGCTTCGAGAAAACCAAGCGCTTTGCCATCAGGACCCACGAACCGATCTGGGGTTGCCGCCGCTGGCGCGGTTTCTCGGCCATTCATGGTCGACAGCACGCCCTTCGCGCTGTCCTGATACAATAGAAAACCGCCCCCGCCGATACCGCTGGATTGTGGTTCGACGACCGTGAGTGTCAGCATCATTGCCATCGCCGCATCGGCAGCAGAACCGCCCTGGCGCAACATCTCCATCCCTGCTGCTGTGACGCGCGGGTCTGCAGAAGATGTCACTCCGACATTTTCTGCATTGACAGGCTGGGCAAACAAGATGGCTGATGCTGTGATGGCGAATACGGATTTTTTCATAGCAACAACCTAGCCGCCATTAATGGGCAAAGCAAAGCCCAGATTTAGCTATCAATGCCAATCGCGTCGGATATATTTGCAAAACCATCGGCTTGCAAAAGCCGATCAAGCTGTTTGTTGATTCTGCGGGCAAGGCCTGGTCCTTGATAGACCAGTGCGCTGTATATCTGCACAAGCGATGCACCGGCACGAATTCGGGCATAAGCATCTTTGGCCGTGGCAATGCCTCCGACGCCGATAAGCCCTATCTGCCCGCCACTGGCTTTGCGGAAATCACATAGCCGCTGCTGAGCCATGTCCCGCAGCGGCGCGCCTGACAAGCCTCCTATTTCACCGCTGTGGCGTGACCGCAGCGGCGGACGCGCAATAGTCGTGTTTGAAACGATGAGGGCAGCTATTCCGCGCGCAAGGGCAACAGCGACAATGTCGTCAATATCTGCTGGTTGAAGGTCGGGTGCCACTTTCAGGAACATTGGCGTGTCCTGCACGCGTGTTTCCATCACTTGTGCCAGCAAGTCATCGAGCGCCGCTTTATCCTGCAACGCCCGGAGTCCAGGCGTGTTTGGCGAGCTGATATTTACCGTGAGGTAATCGGCCCAAGGCTCCATATTGCGCACGCCGGTAACATAATCCGCCACGCGGTCAGCACTGTCCTTGTTTGCGCCAATGTTGATGCCAAGCGGGGCCTTCAACGCCCTCGGCGGAATGTTACGCAGCCGCTCGATTGCTGCGGCTTGGCCTTCATTATTAAAACCCATGCGGTTGATAACGGCCTCATCCTCGACCAAACGGAAAAGGCGGGGCTTTGGATTGCCGTCTTGCGGCAAAGGCGTCAGCGTTCCTACCTCTGTGAAGCCGAAACCCAACTGAAGAATTTCAAATGGCACCTCGGCATTCTTATCATAGCCAGGTGCAAGGCCGACCGGATTTGGAAAATGTAGTCCGGCAAATGTCTGAGTGAGCCGTTGGCTTCCTGGACCCATCGATGGAATTGGCGCAAATTTCAACGCTGCAAGCGAGAGATTATGGGCTACCTCGGCGTCGGTTGTGAATAAGAAAGGTCGTGCAAACTGGTACAGCATTCATCGTCTATTCACGAGTCTTTACGGCGGCGCAATGTCCTGCTGGCCCGAGCTTTTTAGCATTCCTCATCATTTGGCCGAAATTGTCAAAAATATGGGGGTGCAATGACGATTCTGTGCAATCGTGTTTTCACAATTTTTTACATATGAAACTCGCGACCCGAGGACTTTGTTGTCGAAAGACTAAAGTTCTTTTCCTTAAAAGACCCGCTTGATTTGCGGGTCTTTTTTTTACCCTCAATATGGCGCTGGTCGCTTTGCAAGATTCCGCCTTACTGCCCAAGATCGGAGTCCGCGGCTAGCGGCGTCCCGGTGGCCTTGCCCGCTGACGATTCTAGAGGCCGCGCCTTGCGCCTGCGCAAATTCGCGCGCAGCGCTTCGCGTAGCCGTTCGGCCTTTATGCGCTCCTTGTCTTCTGCATCTTTTGCCAATAACTGCCTCCTGAGCTGCGATACTTGCGTGCCACCAGATGCCAAAGAGCCAGCCGCGACGCAAGCCGCTTGACATTAGGCCCAAGCCTTCGCATAGGGCCGCACCTTCGGTATTGCTGCTGTAGCTCAGTGGTAGAGCGCGTCATTGGTAATGACGAGGTCGGGAGTTCAATCCTCCCCAGCAGCACCATGGCTTAACCCTTACTGTGAATCCGCTCCCTATGGGAGGCACATAAAACAGCAAGCCGCGTGGGTCTGCTGTGGGTCGTGCTTTGGGCTTAGGTTTAGCAGCGCCAAGGAATTCTGTGAGTGCGAAGAAGCTCATTCGTCCGCTTCCATTCTGATCGCGCTTCCATGATGACGCATCATTTTGCCAGCGGGTGCCCCAGTACTTTCATCAATATCTTTCGCGCAAGCATCTGAACGCTGATGAGATTTGCTTTGGTTAAACTTTGCGTTCTGGAAGATGTTCGGTGGGCACTTACCCGACTCCGGAGTAGACTGGCATAGAGAATGGCATCACATATCGAAATCTCGCGATCTCGCACCGCGCCCCGCGACCAAGAAGCTTTGACCCCATCGGGGGTTCGATGTTTGCGCTCAATCCTGCTTGGGCTTCCCCTTAAAACCCATACTATTGTATCGTCCGGGTCAACGCCGATACTGGCCAGATTTGCTCTCAGAGGGCCCAACACATTGGGGTTCCAACTCCCGTCTGGCAGCCTGCTTGGGTTTTGCTGAGACGCCTTAATCTCCACGTTCAGTTCTTCCAAGACAGAATAAAACGCTATGATTGACTGTGCGATTGCAATGTATTCCATTGGATCCCGCTTCACGGCGATTTTTTCGCCATAGTACGGATGTGTGTCCATCCAATGCGTACCCGCCACTTGGAAGCCAACATAATAGCGAGCGAGAGCGTGTTGCAGAACCTTGCGCTTCGATGCTGCCGCTGCCATCCGAGCCGTCTGAAATATGCCATCTATTGCGATGCCCTGTCGCATTTGAAAGTCTAGTTCGAAAGCCATGCTATTAGGATAGTCAGCGGGGTCGTCGGGCACGGCAAACTCAATGGTACCATCGATTCTCGCCATGTGAGACACCGTATAAGCGGCGACAATCAGTCTAAGTGCTCTCTGAGCTTGATCGAAATTATCGGCATTTATTATAAGCTCTGGGGCTAACCTCGATGTCATATTATCTGAGAAGCGGTCGCTATGCACGATTGTCCTCATATGTCGGACGTCCTCTGGTGGATTAACAAGATGGCCGTCCACGAACTCCATTGTGAAGTGTCGTTGGCGCACCCACCATCCGAGCCCCCAAGCGCCCCATGTCGGGGGCAATTCGCGGTCGCTATCGTACAAGCGGGTACGGAACGCGCTCACAAAAGGCGTATTGCGTCGTTATGCATTGGCAAACAATATGGCCGCTTTTTAAACCGCGCAAGTGGCCGAGCCGTTAGTCTTCTTAGTCCAGCAAGTCACCCAACTGACACGCTAATGCCCTGGCAACTCGCTCCACGACGGTAATCGTCGGGTTCCTCACAACCCGCTCAATGCCACTGATATAGGTCCGATCCAACCCTGCCGCGTCCGCCAAAGCTTCCTGCGACCAGCCGCGTTCATTGCGCAGGCGCTTCAAATTTACAGCCAATCTGTTTCTGACGTCCATCCACCAGAATGAAGCTGGATGTTGCCTTTTATACCACGGACTATGAATCTCATTTTTGCTAGCTTTTGTTTGACGGCTGGATAACTTGCGTCCAGCTCAATTTAAATGAATTTAAATAAGATACATAGATTTCAGTATCTTATATAGGATAAGGCAAAATCGCCTGATCCCTTAAACCGGTAAACGGAGAACACAAAAATGAGAACCAGCACAAAGTTATTGGGTGGAGCATCGATCGCCTTACTGGCCACTTACTACATTACGTCCATGGGTGCTGCCGACGATTCAGACACCGCAACCCTGCAATCAGATGGCATGACCGAAACTAAAGGCGCGGTGATGCAAACGCGGACGACGGATTGGCAGGTGGTGCTCAAGCGTGCGGTCGAGAAGAAAACCAGCCTTCTGACCATGACCAAGAAATACGACATCCAACGCGACCGGGAACTTACCCAGTCTATATTTAGGGTGGAAGCGTCCAACACGCGCATCCGCGTGAAGTACCACGTGGAGTATCCCATTGGTTACGTCATGACGCCGGGAAGCTTCAAGGTGTCTGGCGGCGCTGACGGGTTGGTGCTGACAATGAAACGACCGGAGCTGATCGCAAAACCGTCGGTGCGGCTGGACAAGGCTACGGTAATTGACAGCGGTCTGCTCTTTGACGAGCAAAAGGCATTGGTCAAATTGCAGCAAAGCATCCAGCGCGTCGCCGAAAAGAGGGCGAAGGCGGTGCTGCGGGACAAGGACGTATTGCCGACAAGTGAGAGAGCCCTGCGCGTGTTTCTTCAGCCGTTCCTTGTGGCGGCGGCCGACGGCAAACCCGTGCCACCAATCAAGATCATCTATCGATAATTGAACACAACAACTGACACCCAATAAGGGCCCCGGAGCGATCCGTGGGCCCTTTTTTTTGGGTGTGTCTGAAAGGCATGCAAACCATGATTACCATTTATGACAATTCCGACATGCAACGCGTCCTCACTGCACCAATTAGCATTGCTCTGCGAAAAATTCTGCTCCATCGGCTTCAACTACTTGCTGAATATCTTGGCGAGTGGGACCTAGGGGACCTTGCCCACTTCATCATCGTCGAGCCAAACGATGACATTCAAGCCATCGAACGCGAATTAGGCATATCGCCATACGTCAATATTGTGGACAATATTCGCTATCCCGATCCGGCGTTTGAGCCGTCGTGGGAGCATTGCATTGCACGCGAAGGATATTTCGATGTCACATTCGCACTCAGCGATTCAGGCCTTGGACTTGTCTTGCTCGTGCCTGATCGGGATGGCGTGGTGCCAGAGCTGCGGGCAATGCTTAGGGCTTATGCAACCACTAACCCGACACCGACCGATAGATTAATGGCGCGGTAAATTGAAGGAAGGCGGGATGGCACACCATGGCTGTCCCGCTTTCATATTGCACGTTTCGATTTCGTTTTAATTCTTTTTACTTGAGCGGCGGGATTGATCTTAATGTCACGCGCCGACACCATTTTCTTAGGTCGTTCGGTTGGCAGCGGGTCCCGGATGCGTTGGAGTGCGTCGCACACTTCCTGAGCCACAGATACGAAAGCTTGCCCTTTGTCCGTCAGCGTAATCGGCTCCGAGGTCACTATGAGCGGCGATCTGAGCCACCTAGCAAGTGCTTTCATATAGCGGGTGACACTTGTTTGATGAATACCCAGGCTGTCGGCAGCCTTCGAAAACGAACCATACTTATGGACGGCCAAAAAGGCTTCGAGCCAAATCAGCCTTAATTTGCCCTCAACAGTCTTCGCCATGCCCAAACTCCTAATGATCCGGTCGACTCCAGTACCCAAGGGCAAATTGGAGCAAAATTCTCGTGAAAATATTGAACTTATTTTTCGGCGATTTCCATGCAAAAATTGCATCCATGCTGTTTATAGAGCACAAATAAGCTTATGCACATTTTGCATGACACTCCATAACTTGTTGTTTTTGATAATATTTTCTATAAAACAAAATGTGCCAACAACAAGAAAGGGCAGTAGAAATGACAGACCAATACAACAGTGAGATTGAGTATGAGGATGAAGACGATTTCATGGGTGTGCCCATCAGTGAGATTATCCAAGAGCGCTCCAATATCTGCGAAATTGCAGAAAGCTACGAGACAGAAGGATGGTGGCACATCGAAAATGGACTTACGCACGAGGACAACATCCAACATATCGGACTTGTTGGTGTCCTAGCCGTCATCGCAGTCACTGCGGAACCGGGCAATGTCAAAAAGTCCGAAATTATGGAGAACGTGCGAATTGCAGCACCCAAACTAAGCCGCAAATTCAGTAGTGAACTAATAGACTTATTGACCGGAAATAATGCCCACCGTCATCTTCTAAAAAAGACCTACTCCGACGATTATCAGTTGATGAGTGACCTCAGACACTTGTGAAGGACCCCCTAAACAACCTTCACGACCCGCGAAGCGCTGCCCAGCCGAATCGGACTTAGCATCACATCAAGCCAATAGGCACGGGCTATCCAAAATCTAACCGCCCAAGGCTTCGCCATAACGGTGGACCTTGGGCACCATGAAAGACACCAGAAATGGCTGATTCCGAAGACACTTCGCGTGCAAAGTCTGCGCGCACTATTAGCGTACCCAAAGGGCAGCAGGGGAGGCAGGGGCAGCAGATTGCGAAAACTCCGCAGCCGTCAGTTGCACCGGCCAGTTTCACGCCCAAACAACTCGATCCACAACTGTTTCCAGACCCAGTGGAACCAGGCAAAAAGCTACGTACCACAGTGGCGAACGTCGAACACTTGCTGCTTCAGAACGGCATCAGCTTTCGATACAATGTTATTAAGAAAAAGCTGGAAATGCTCATTCCTGGCATCAGCGCCACAGTGGAAAATGAAGCTAACGTCTTAATGACGCATGCGGAAAGCCTTGCGGCCAAGCACTATATGAACACAAACTCTCTTCCCAGATATGTGTATGCGTTAGCTGACCGCAACGCCTACAATCCTGTGGCGGATTGGATAAATTGCAAACCGTGGGACGGCATTGATCGCCTCCCAGAATTTTACGACACCTTACATACGCACGAAGATTTTCCGATAGAACTTAAAAGGGTGCTGATGCGTAAATGGTTGCTCAGCGCAGTGGCTGCCGCGTTGTCGCTCAAAGCATTTCGCAGTCGCGGGGTACTGACACTTCAGGGTCCACAAAATATCGGAAAAACGACTTGGGGACGCAAACTGATCTCTGATCCGCTGCTACGGGACTCTGTGATCAAGACTGACCATCAATTTGATGGAGGCAACAAGGATAACTTCTTGAGCGCTATAGAGCATTTTATTGTGGAAATCGGAGAGTTGGAAAGTTCGTTTAAACGTGACATTGCGCGGTTGAAGGGATTTCTAACAGCTGATTACGATAAATTCCGCCGACCATATGAACGCTTTGATTCCGTGTATCCTCGCAGGACGGTCTTTTACGCCACAGTAAATCAGCCAGATTTCTTGCAAGACAGCACCGGCAATAGTCGTTGGTGGACTTTGCCAGTGGTTTCAATCGATCACAATCATGACATCGATATGCAGCAGTTGTTTGCTCAACTTGCCGAAGATTACCACAACGGTGCAGAATGGTGGCTGACACCTGACGAAGATGTCATGCTGGAGCATCTAAATCGACGCCACATGGCTATTAGTGTTGTGCGTGAGGCATTGGACGCAGTGGTTGATTTCGATCGCGCTGTCTCCCCCGATGACGGTGCATTAACGCCGACGGAACTTTTGATAATAGCCCAAATAACACGACCAACGAATCCGCAGGCCAAAGAGTGCGGAGCCATTCTACGTGAATATTTCGGGGATTCGAAACGGATCAACGGTCAGAATAAATGGCGCGTGCCGCTTCTTTCGGGAAGTTACGAAGACGAACCACGGTTCGTTACAAAGCCCAGTCAGTTGCTACGTCTACCGAAAAACTTTGACTGAGGTCAGGCAGCAGGGTCAGGCAGTCCGGTATGTGCATCACAATAATGTGTGTGTTCTGCCAATCTCCTGCCCCTGCTGCCCCTGCCTCCACCTCTCGGGCGATCCGGCGGCCAATCCTTCACAGTAGTGAACGACCATCCACCGTCGGGTCCCCTCTCCTTCGCCTGAGCCAATCCGCCAAAGCAGGCGCGACGAAACTCCGGCCGGGCAACTCCACCCCTACCCACACCGCAGCGCTGCTGTGTGTGTCTAACCCAACCCATGTCTTGAAGGGACACCATCATGCCTCAGGCAAATCTATCATCTTTGTATTGTGCTAATGCTCAGTGTGACCCGGGCAAACGCAAGACCGACCATTACAGTCTGACGCAAAAGGGCTTTGGGCTAGAAGTACGCGCTTCAGGTGGAAAATCTTACTTCCAACGTTATTTCGACCAGCATGGCCGTCAGCGTCAGGTCACAATTGGTGCATACGGCGAAATCACGTTCGAGCAAGCCCGCAAGATGGCACAGAAAATAAGATCGGAAGCCGTCTTGGGTGGCGATCCGGCCGGTAAGAAAGAGCTCAAGCAGGCTATACCTCGGTACAAAGAAATTGCAGAAATGCATCTGACCTACGCCGCCAATCATCATCGCAGCGACGGTGCGCAACGCATCATCAAAAACCATCTCATTTCACGCTGGGGCTCGAAGCGGCTGGACGAGATCAAGCAACAGGATATCACCAACTGGCTGGCCGAAAAACGTCAAATCGGAATGGCACCCGCCAGCGTGGCCAAGATAAAGACGGTAATGTCAAAATCCTTCGAACTTGCCAGGCAATGGGAACTTTTTGACGGAAATCCTACGAAACGCTCTTGGTCGGAGAAATACAATAATAGCCGGGAGCGTTACCTGACCAGTGACGAGGCTAAAGCGCTTAAGTTGGCGTGTGAGTGTTCTTCCAATCCGCAGCTGAAAAATATCGTTGCGTTGCTGTTGCTGACGGGAGCACGGAAGTCTGAACTACTGAAGGCCAAGTGGACGGACATTGATCTCGACAAACGCACTTGGACGCTGAACATGACGAAGAACGGCCGTAGACGCCACATTCCGTTATCCTTGGGCGCCATTGCGGTCATCGGTCAGTTGCCTAAGTACCCTGACTGTCCATGGCTGTTGCCCAATCCGCAGACGCTGCTGCCGTTCACGGACATCAAACGGTCATGGATGCAAGCACGGAAGGCGGCTGGGCTCGATGACGTGCATTTGCATGATTTGCGACACAGTTTTGCCTCCAACCTTGTGAACAGCGGGGTAGATATCCTTCGCGTGTCTCGACTAATGGGGCATGTGAATTTAGCTTCAACGTCCCGCTATAGTCACCTTGCCGCCGATCAGCTGTTGGCCGCATCGGAGGCGGGCTCTGCGCACATGAATGTGGATTGGTCGCAAAGCGCATAACAATTGAATTGGGCCTGGGTATCTGTCCTACGGGATGGATGCTCAGGCTCAGTTGCCTTCCCTTTATTTTTTTTTTGCCTTATCGAGCGAACTTGCCCGCCATCCCAATGATGTCGTCGAGCGGATTGCCGTCTCCATTCAAGTCCAGCATTGAGCCAATGCTGCCCAATCCCCCACTAGCCGATGACTGATGCTGACCGCCGCCACCCAGCGCTCCGCCAAGGATATTTCCAAGCATACCGCCTAACCCGCCACCTGTTTCTGCGCCTCCACTTTGCTTTGCGAGGTAACCTGCGACAAGCATCGCTAAAATGGGCAGCATCTTTTTAAGGAGAGCGGGATCAATGCCAGTTTGGGCAGCAGCATTTCCGGCGACAGTGCGGCTTACATCTTTTGACCCGAAGATCTCACCGAGAACGTCATTGCCCTTCTCAACAGGTGTTGGATCAGGTGACACGACGGAGTCAAATAGTCCGCCGCCACCCAGCTGGCCAAGCAGACCACCAAGGCCTTCGAGTCCCCCCGGTTGGGCTTGCGTCGTCTTTTTGAAACCACCCAATATTGCAGGCAGCAATGCGGCCGCACCCGCTTGAGCCGTCTGTTCACTGACACCCAGTTGCTGTGCGACTTGGCCAATGGCGCCTGTCTGGTTGAGTATGCTTGCAATGTCCATGATGTGCGTTCTCCTATGGGAATGAAGGTGCCTCGCATTGCACATCTTTGCAACCGCTTGCCGGCAATAATCTCTCACCATGCGGCATTCGGAAAACGGGAAACAGCTTTGGGGGGGAAAAAGACCCGCTGCGAGAGCGAGTCTTGAAGGAATGGACTTTCGTTTTTTAAAGCCAAAGTCCCTGGGTCGCGCGTGCCCTTATACAAATTATCTGACAATTACGATTGCATGGAATAGTCAAATCACCTGCTATCTCAGCACTGGCAGCGCGGGAAAATGTATTGCTGCTTACGGTGAAGAACGATTGCAAACGTCAGAAGGAACAAACTGTTAACCAACGGCTGATATTTCGTCATGTAACGACAGGTTGGAGTGATAGTGGGCTGTAAAGGTTGTCTTGAAACGGGTAGAAATTTTGACCTTCGCATGGCGTTTCAGCCAATAGTTGACGTAACTAATGGACTTCCGTTTGCCTATGAGGCGCTGGTCCGGGGGCCGAATGGCGAAGGCGCATTAGAGGTTCTTGATTCAGTTACACCTGAGCTAAGATACGCCTTTGATCAGCAATGCCGCGTTGCTGCTATTGAGCTGGGGGTTGCCGCTGGAATACTCGATACTGCTGCTAAGCTCTCAATTAATTTTCTGCCAAACGCTGTATAATCGCCAGCGGCTTGTATAAAACTTACAATAGTTACGGCCCGGGCCTGCACCCTCCCAATTGATCGCCTCATATTTGAGTTCACAGAAAACGAGCAAATGGCTGACACTGATCATGTCGCCAACATTGTAAAAAGTTACCAGGAGATGGGCTTTGGCACCGCTATAGATGATTTTGGTGCCGGGCATGCAGGTCTAGGACTGTTGGCACGCTTCCAGACAGACTATCTAAAGCTCGACATGGATCTGATAAGAAATATCGACACAAGTCTGCCGCGCCGAATGATCGTCGAGGGTGTTGTCAGGATGGCGATGAACATGGGGATCATCGTAATAGCAGAAGGCATTGAAACTCTGGCCGAGTATAACATCCTGGCAGGTTTTGGCGTGCGATACATGCAAGGCTATTTGTTTGCTCGCCCTCAGATTCAACAATTACCTCACATTGTCATGCCATCATATGAGAGCGCAGCGCCAAGAGCAAATTTCGGCTGATATGCTTTCCAAACTGGGCGTATAGTTAACTCAATCGCTTCGCCTCACAACGTTCTACAACGATCTCCGGTCAGCCGCCGATGGACGCAATCAAATCCCCCGTACTCATGGACTAAGCTCGGGCGAGCGCGTCTATTTCAGCTCGAGAAACTGCATCTCCCTGTGTAATCGCAGAACCGCGGAATAGGTATGCCTGTAAGCGATGACATGTAAACGTGGGGAGTACAGCACGTTATGCGCATTTGGCCAATGACACGTTGATGGCGGCGGCAGAAGTCGGTGCGGCGAAGTTAAACGTCAACTGGTAACAACTTTACTGGGCCTGGGTGTCTGTCCTTCGGGATGGATACTCGGGCCCAGTTGCTTTTCCCTTATTTTTTTGCTGCGCCTACCGACCTCCTATTTAGGAAAGTGGATCCCGCAGAGCTTGTTGCCATCGGGGTCACGAAAATAGGCTAGTTCTAAAACGCCCATTGATTGGGTGTTGCGTGGCCCCGGCGCAATTTCAATCGACGTGCCGCCATTTGCGACAGCTGTGTCGTGAAACTCTTTTACCTGTTCAGGCGAGTTGCATGAAAAAGCAATTGTTGCTCCATTTGCAACTGTTGCCGCCTCATCATTGATTGGCTGAGTGACAATGAAATTGGTACCATTTTCGCCTGGATAAATAAGGCGGATATGGCCACTGTCAGCAATGTTATCCGATGCCTTGTTTATTCCAAGTACGCCGAGCACCGTGTCGTAAAAGTGCCTGGATCGTTCAATATCGTTCGACCCAACCATCGTGTGAAAAAGCACAGATTTATCTCCCATTTTTTGACTTCATATCTCGGTACCATCTAATGGGGATTGTGGCAACGAGAGCAAAGCGCCTGGCCTAGGTATCTGCCCTTCGGGATGGATGCTAAGGCCCAGTTGCCTTCCCATATTTGTTTCGCCTAACCAAGGCATTCCCCGGAACTACAACATTGCCCCGGGGATGTAACCTTTAACGAATTACGCCAGACAGAACCGATGCAATGATGCCTGATGTAATGCCTACAAGAACAGCGTCATTACCAGATTGAACCCAGTGATAGCCGCGTGGCGGGGCGTTCAGACGATACTGACGCGGGTTTGCTACAACGCGGTAATTTTGTGCATAGCGACGGTCAAAACGCTGACCCTTCGCCCACTTGCGATATTTCTTTTGTGCCTGACGATTGTTTTGCTTAACAACGATAATCTTCTTGGTGACCTGCCGATTGGACTGTTCCATTCTGCCACGGTTGTTATCGTTGTCACGTGGTCCTGCCATAACAGGCGTGATGGCGACTGAGGCGGCGAGCGCTGCGATGATCAACTTTTTCACTTTGCTTCTCCTTGTTGAGTGCCTTCATTGGCGTTGAACAAGGTCTAGGTGAAACACGTCGCAACTTTATCCCAACCAACGCAATGTGTGTCGCAATTTGTAATAGCCTCAAGCTCAAGCTGGGTGTGCATGGGCGCATAACAATTGAATTAGGCCTGGGTGTCTGTCCTTCGGGATGGATGCTCAGGCCCATTTGCCATTTCCCCCTATTTTTTTGCCGAAAACAGTCAGTGTTGCGTTAGAAAATTTCTATGTGCATGTTCAGCTTGTGAAAACGGAGACCGCATGGTGAACGCTCGGATTGCCACGGCGATAATGTGCGTGACTTTGACGCTTGGCGGTTGCGGTCTGAATCAGCAGTCCGACGAGCAATGTCCGTCACTACTTCCCGGATGGCGGGAGCCAGCTGACGGCCGGTCGGGTCTTATCGTGATGAATGTGGTCGCCTTCAACAACGCCAGAATCACATGGAACAGACAACCCATAAGCATTAGCCAGCTTCAAACGTTCTTGGTGCGCGGGACTACCATGAACCCCGTTCCGTTTGTCGTGTTAGATCCAACTAATGCGCCCAGCTGCGCCGAAGCGACCAAGGTTCGTGACATAATTAACGATGCAGCAGATTGTCAGGGCGAAGGCCGTTGCGGACAGGGCGGCGATTTGGATTGGAAAACTGAAATCGGGTTAAGCGGACCGGACTGGGTCGAGTAACTGGAAGGGGAATGGCCATTTCATTTGTGTTGCTTGATGTTGGGATAGATGTGGCGCCGCTTGCATTAAGAATACTTCTGCGGAAGAAATTGCTTAAACTTGAGCACATATTCCTCAAAATTGGAGAAAGCTCATGTTAGCTCCCTCAAGTGCCTTTTTGGTCCCGGCAGTGCTGGCTATTGTGGTCTACATAATTTGCCAGACCATCAGTGATTTTCGCCGTAAGTCGTATTGGTGGGCGGCGGTGGGGGCGGTGTGCGTAATCTTGCTCGCGTGCTTACCGATAACTCCTCAGAAACACGAAATTACGGTGGACCTGCCAGCCCCTTGAACAATGTAAGCGTTAAAACGAAGCCGCAGGGGGTCATCTAGCCCTCTTGTCTTTTGTTCCGTTTTTGTTCTAACTTGGGTTCATGACACGAATCGACCCTGACGCCCTCGCCACGCACTTGGAAGTTGCCTTAAGCTGCGCCCCTGTGGACACCCTCGCCGCGCTTCAGGACACCGACGGACAACGCCGAAGACGTGCAACTTACACGCTTGCACAACACCTCGCCGATCGGCTGGGGTGCTTTGAAATTACCGGCGATGGTCTTGGGGAGGAGTTGGGGAAGCAGGCTTCGTTGTTCCTTTGAACTGGCAACCGCACTGTGAAAGTGCTATTTGTCGTTGCCTTTAAAGAAATGCGCTTCTTCGAATTCCCAATCCCCTGCGCTTTCCATATCCTCCAAAATTTTATAAACAGCTGCGACATTGGCACCGGGCGGAACATCGATTGCGTAGAGCAGACGTTCGCCCAATTTGCTTCCTTCGAACGAACAGCCGAACCCACGAAGTTTAGCGAAGTTACGCATGAAGTCGTCGTGGGTGTGGGGCGCAGCAAGGCGAACGCGATACGTTGAATGCCCTCCGCGCTTTGCAACTGAATGGAAGAACATTCTACCGCCAATTCTGTCGACAGTAACAGTGTCAAACCAGCTCACACCAAACGCATAAAAGGGTGAGTTATCTAATACGAACTGATCATTTTCCACTTCTCTTGCGTGCAAGTTCTCATAGGAGCCATCGTCCAACGAAAAAGTGACAACCTGAGTATCTGAAGATGTTGTTGTCACGTCTACCCCGCCGCCTACTTTTTAGTTGCCCGTCTCATCTTGACGATCTTCCCTAAGCCAAAGAAGACCAGCTGGATGGCATAAGTCAGCAACACCATAAGCAGAAATTCATTGGTAACATCCAGAGTAGCGAACGCCCATAAACAAGCAGATAGCATCATTGTGACGAGCGGTGTGCGTTTTAATGGATGGGCATATTTCAATCCCATCACAAAACCAATCGCGGCAAATATAAAAAGCATTTTGCCAGTATATCGGTTTTCAATGCCATTGAAAGCCTCGCCGAAAACGTGCCACCTACACGCTTGCACAACACCTTGCCGATCGCTTGGGTTGCTTCAAAATTACCGGCGATAGCCTTGGGGATGATGTGGGAAAGCAGGCGTCGTTGGTTCGCTGAAGAGACGGCATCATTCTACGTCGTCGAAACGATCAACGAGCTTTTGGTCACGGTCAAAACAATAAACTGGAGTGCCGCCGGCAGCTCCCACTTCTAAAACAAGCGCGACACAGCTTTTATCACCCATGGAGAGGGTCACCACTCTTCGACTATTTACGGAATCAACAAAATCCATCCCATTTTTCTTCGCCCACTCGGTTGCGGCAGCCTTCTCAATACCACCTAAGTCCGTAGCTTTGTCGGGCGCAAGGACGCGAAATGCATTGTCCAGACGGAACTGACATTCCCGTGCATCCGTCCAAAGGATTAGCGACAACGTAATGCAGGCCATTGTGGTGATCGAAAGCAAAATTTTGTATTTCATGACAGGTTCCGATGTATCGAACTGATTATGACACCGCCACAGCCAGCGATGCGATAATGCGCCAACGATGTGCACGATCCTTCTTAAGGTAAAACAGATATCCACCAGCATTCATCGGTCCTGAAGTCTGGCTTGAATATAAGATTGCCCCGTCCTTCGTTGCAGAAACGACCGGGAGCGACATGCCAATAATGGTGTAATTGTAGTCAAAGTTGTTGGGTGCCTTGCTCTTTGCAGCCCTGTCGACTGCCTCTGCATCAAAAGCAATTTTCTGAAATCTCAATCGATCCCGTACGGACGAACAAGATTGTATCGCGCTGCGCCCTCCCTCTTTGCGTGCACGATATAAAAGTGGCATTGGAGGCCGAGCGACGCGGCGCTGCGTATCTTCTGCAACCCAGTGTCCGCGAGGGTTCGATGAAGGCATACCCTCCAAGCCTTCTGAAAATACGAAGTCACGGTCGGGTTTTTCGGCGAGCAGGTTGTCGATGAAAGAAAGTGCAACTTCGCATTGAAGTTCGTCACCTGTTGTTGATGCCGCACTTTGCAAAGCCATTGCACGTTCGTTACCGCAAGCAGTCAAGGAAAACACGAGCAGGCAAAACAGTGACTTCCACATCGCCCCTTCATACCGGACATGCGCGCCAGGCCAAAGGGAGTCTCCGGCGAGTCTCTGCGTGAGCGCACGCAAAGCAACTGAAAGGTTGATACAGACGGCACTATCCGTCAAAATTGTCCCCGTCATGTGGATAATCAATGGACTCTTCAGGCAAGGCATTATCTTCCCAGCACCTATCTTTTTGACATAAACCCGAATGGGCCAATGCGTCCCGGACCTCTTGTCGCTTCCTGCAAGATACAGAGACCACGCGGAATGTCACACCACCTGCTGCAGCTGGCATTGTAGATAACGGTTCGGCAAAGGTTCTGAGCGCTTTGATTGTGACGTCCATACCGTTCCAGGTAATCTCATCCCCGTTTATCCGCACTCGGTAAGGTTGATACGGTATGCCCGCAGCAACATCTTTAAACACATAATGAGGTGGGACTGTGCAACCAATCGTGTCTAAACGAGCCTGCTCATCTTTGTTAGCAATAGGAGCTTCGACGCCGCCTGCAGCGGGTAACAGCGCAAGCATACAAAAAAGGAATTTCCACATTGGCCATTTATACTGCGATGCTGCAACCGCTCAAGGATTACATTGGCCAAGCGTGTAAGCCACCACGAACGCTGCAACGCACAAGATGAACGGACGGCCGATTTTGCGAATTTTGCTCCAGTAGCTGCCTGTCAGGACACGACAACATTGCGGACATTCAGGCGTCAGTGTTTACCTCTTCCCGAAGCATTACAGTAGGCAGCGCTCCCGCTCGCTTTCCCTTTGACCCACCACGGCGATATCGGCTCTGATATTCACGTCGCTGCTTTGTGATTTCATAGAGCATGATTCCCGACGAAGTACCCAAGTTGAGGCTTTCGACCATACCGAACATTGGGATCGCGACGCATTGGCCACTTCGTTCTACTGCTCGATCACTAATTCCCCGCTTTTCGTTGCCGAACCAAACCGCCAATTTTGTATGCTCGGTGAAGTCGCCCTCATGCAAATATATGCTGGACTTCCCTTTAACGTGAGGTGAGGTTACAACCGAGTGAAAGTTGTTCTTCTCGAGATGGTCGAAGCATTCATCGGTGCTGTTAAACCGCTTCACGAAGCTCCACTTGACTGCCGACACAGAGGTCTTGGTCAGCGACTTCCTATCACGCATCTCTTGCCAATCGTCTGGAAGCGCCCGACGCGGGTCGATTACATAGACCTTTTCGACACCAAACGCGTTCACGTTTCGGATAACGGTGCCAATATTTTGGATATCGGACGGACACTCGATAACGGCAATTAAGTTCTTGCAGACAAACGGCTTGATCGCATTGGCGCGCTTGCGCACCGTCGGCTTTGACCTTGTTGACGCTTCAGTTTCCATTTCCCACGAATAGCATTTACTACTGCGTGGGCAACAAATTGCTCGATGTCCGCTAACCACAACATTCCAGTCATAGAGACAACAATTCGGTTGGTCTAATTCCCGTCGCCGGTTGAGCTGACGAACCCGAGGTCGCGTCATGGCAACGGATCCGCCGACAGGGATTGCCATCTTTGTGCAGACCCTTCATGCTCTCGCCATGACGTTAGCAATGATCGAGCAAAGTAAGTGTAGATTTTTGAAGGCTCTAAAATGAGTTCGTTTCTTCATTTTATAATGGTGGGATTGCTGCTGCTTGGTAATGCATCGCTAAACGCAAAACCTGTAAACGCACCGGGTAAAATGCCTGCCGGACCTGCTCCGGCTGTTGCGCCGAAGCGGCCAATGTCGGATTCTGACCGGGCGCGGCAATTGACGAACGATTTTGCGGAATGCGTTCTGAAAT
>JANMJX010000244.1:0-1603 GCA_031371575.1 Sphingomonadales bacterium | reverse complement strand
CATCATGTTCCTGAAGCCAGTTGGCCTGCCGCCCACGACCAACCTCTCGATCATCACGAACCAGCGGCGGTATAATCTTGAACTCGTGGCGAAATCGGGCCTGCGCGTGCCGCAAAGCCAAATCACCTATGCCGTGCGTTTTCGCTATCCGGAGCAAGCACCTGTGTCCGCGGCAAATGTAACACCGCCGCCATTGATTGCGACAGCGCCCGATTTGTGGAACCGCGCCTACAGTTATGATGGTGCAAAGGCCAATGTGCCCGAGCAGGTTTTTGATGACGGAAAAGCGACATATTTCCGTTTTGCACCCGGTTCATCGGCGCCCGCGATTTTCAGCATCACGCCTGACACTGGCGAGAGCATCGTCAACTTTTCCGTGCGCGGCCCTTATACGGTGGTTGAGCAAATCGCGCCGCAATTTGTGCTGCGTCAGGGCAAAGAAGTGACGATCATTTTCAATGATGCTTACGCTACGCCTGTACTCGGACCGGACGCTCCAAAGGAACGCGTTACAGGCAAGAAATGTCGCAAATCTGGCTGTAAGCTGAAGGAGGCAAAGCCATGACCTTGCTCAAAACCGGTAATGCTGATCCGCGCACCACGATGGACGCCGAATTGCTTGAAGATGCCAATCAGCAGATTTCGTCGCCCGTCGCCATGCCATCCGGGTTTTCGCCAGGCATCAAGCTTGGCGTAGTAGGCATAGGCTTGCTCGGGATATTAACATTCACCACCTTGGCCACGAGCCGCAGCGACGCAAACCAGAATGTGCGCGAAGCGACTGCCCCCGCCACAGCGACTGCCGTGCCTCAGGGCGGATTTGTGCCACCTGCGCCATTGAAGCCAGGCCCGCCGCAATTGCCGCCACCATCTCTCGTGCCTCCGCCTGGTAACAATATGGGACCTCCGGGGGTCATTGGGGCTGCGCCAAAAATTGCAGGCGCAAACCGTTTTGAATCTCCTGGCGTTGTCGTTGATCTGACCAAGGGCGGCGCTGGCATGTTGCCACCCACAGCGGGGCTGGCCGGCGCAAAGGGTGACGAGCTAAGCGCAGAGGACAAATTTGCCGACCGTGTTGCTGCAGGCGAAAATGCACCGGCACGCGCGGTCCGCATTGCCAATAGCAGTTACACTGTTCCGCAAGGGGCGATCATAGCTGGCGTGCTTGAAACCGCCATCAACTCCGACTTGCCGGGCTATGTCCGTGCCGTTGTAAGCCGGGATGTCATGGGCTTTGATGGGCGCCGCGTGCTTATTCCAAGCGGCAGCCGTCTCATCGGCCAATATCGGTCAGGGCTCGCCGCTGGCCAGTCACGCGCATTCATTGTCTGGACTCGTTTGACCCGGCCTGACGGGGTTACCGTATCGCTTGGTTCGCCAGTCACGGATCCTCTTGGCCGCGCTGGTTTGGGCGGCAAAGTCGACAGCCATTTCCTAAAACGTTTTGGTTCGGCGCTTTTGCTGTCAGTTGTCCAATCGGGCATGGGTTTGCTGCAGCGTGGCGGTAATGATGTCGTTGTGCGCACCGCAGACGATGCAAAAAGCGTGGCTGGCATTGCCCTTCAACGCGATATCAATATCCCGCCAACGGTGAAGGTCGCAC
>JANMJX010000222.1:0-2923 GCA_031371575.1 Sphingomonadales bacterium | reverse complement strand
AGCATTGGTGGCCTCATGGCCAAGGAAAGCCTGGCCAGCGTCCGCGCCGTTCGGTCAGGCAAACCGGTTGCAGCAGCCAAAAGGCGGCATCATCCACTGGTGGCCAGCCTGCCAATGCGCTGGCGGTTCTACCGGTCCGGATTGTATATTTCGCCGCTTGCACCGCTGATCCTGGGCTTCATCACGGGCATCATGACGATGCTGCTCGGCGTTGGCGGCGGCTTCATCATGGTCCCCGCCATGCTCTATCTGCTGGGCATGGGCGCGCAGGTCGTGGTCGGGACTTCCCTGTTCCAGATATTGTTCGTCACAATGGCGTCCACGATGATGCACAGCCTCACGACGAAAGCGGTCGATATCGTGCTTGCGGTATTTCTTCTCCTTGGCAGCGTCACCGGCGCGCAGATCGGCGCGCGTCTGGCACAGCGCATGCGCCCGGAATATCTGCGCCTGTTTCTGGCATCGATTGTTTTGCTCGTTGCGGTGCGCATGGCGCTTGGTCTTGGATGGCGGCCAGACGAAATCTACACACTGCAGGCCTTATGATCCGCTGGCCCACCCTGTTCCTGCCCCTGTTCATGTTTGTGTTGCCTGTTGCGGCAAGCGCGCAGAATATACCCAAGCTTGTGCCCGACGTATCGCAGCGCCAGATCGACATCCAGTCGGGCTTCACGGGAGCAGAGATGCTGGTATTCGGTGCCATCATTTACCCGCGCGGCGTCGCACCCCAGGGCCAGGTAGATGTCGCCGTCGTCCTGCGTGGTCCTGCACGGTCGATCACCTTACGTGAAAAGCAGAAAATCGCCGGCATTTGGGTCAATGCGGACAGCACCGATTTCCGCTCGGTCCCTGCCTATTACGCGATCGCATCCTCCCGGCCGCTTGACCAGATCGTCAGCAGCAAGACCGCAGCGATCTACGAACTTGGGCTTGACCGGTTGCAGCTTTCCCCAAGCGGCGAAGTCGACGCAGCAGAACAGCGGCGCTTTGTGGACGGACTTGTCGATCTGAACCGCCGCAACGGGCTTTTCCGGCAGGAATCGGGCACCGTCGAAATTACCGATCAGGTACTGTATCGCGCGCGGTTGAACATACCATCGAGCGTTCCGGTAGGCGTTTACACAGCCGAAACGCTGCTGATCCGTGACGGCCGGGTCATTGTCGCCGACGACAATGTTCAGGTGCGCATCCGCAAGACCGGCTTTGAACAGTTGGTGACGATATTGGCGCAGGATTATGCCTTATTCTACGGCGCCATGGCGGTTCTGGTGTCGTTGCTGCTTGGCTGGTTTGCCGGTTTTGTCTTCAATCGCATGGGATGATGCCGTGGCTGGCTTGGCCAGGCTCATCAGCGACAATGCCAAGCCTTACGATGGTAAATAATTTTTTACCTTCTTCGCCTATCCCTCAACGCCAGTTTATAAAAAAGGCAGTTGGGTATGGATATTTCCGCGCATCGTCAGTTTGAGAACGACAAAACAGGCGAGCCAGATCCGCAGATTGCTGCTTCGCCGCCAGTAGTGTCAGGCGCTGATTCGCCCGGCGATGACTCCTCCAGCAAGGGCGGTGCCCACCATATCGGTTTCGTCATGGAAATTGCTGGTTCCGGCTCTCAAGTGACGCTTGATGCGGCGATCTTAAACGGCCTGATGGGGCATGCCGACCCAAGCGTTGCCATGGCCGGGCAAGTTGGCAGCCAGATCAAGATCCGCGTCGGCAACACATGGCTTCTTGCCAGCATCCGCACGCAGAAGCTGCACGAGCGCGACCATGGCGTGATCATGGCCCAAGTGGATTTTCTCGGCGAAGGTGATGAGGAAAAGTTGACCGGCAGGATCTACAATTTCCGCCGCGGGGTCACGCGCTATCCTGTGCCCGGCAGCGAAGTATATGCTGTGACAAGCTCCGATCTCAAGCAGGTCTATGCCGCCGACGCACGCGCCCATGTGGAAGTCGGAACGGTCTTTCCGACGCGGGACATCCGCGGCGCGCTCTATGTCGATGCCATGCTTGGCAAGCATTTTGCACTTCTGGGGTCGACAGGTACGGGTAAATCGACCTGCGCTGCGCTCATATTGCACAAGATTTGCGACATTGCGCCCGAAGGGCATATCGTCATGATCGATCCGCACGGCGAATATAGTGCGGCGTTCAAGAACAATGGCGCGCTGTACGACGTGAACAACATCGCCATGCCCTATTGGATGATGAACTTTGCCGAGCATTGCGAGGTATTCGTGACTTCTCAGGGCGACGACAAGCAGATCGATTCCGATATTCTCTCCCGTTGCCTTCTTCAGGCCCGCGCCAAGAATCGGATAGCGGAAACCATCGGCAAGCTGACCGTGGATGCGCCCATTCCCTATCTTTTGTCCGACCTCACCAACATTATCCAGAATGAAATGGGCAAGCTCGACAAGGCAACCTCTTCGGCCCCGTTCATCCGGCTGAAGGGCAAGATTGACGAACTGAAGGCGGACCCGCGCTACAATTTCATGTTTTCAGGCATGCTGGTGGGCGACACGATGGCGGAATTTGTCGGCAAGATTTTCCGGCTTCCCTCGCACGGCAAACCGATTTCAATCATTGATGTGTCGGGCGTGCCGTCGGATATTACTTCGACCGTTGTCGCGGTGCTTTCCCGGCTTGTCTTTGACTATGCCATCTGGTCGCGCAACGAACCGCAACGCCCGATCCTGCTCGTATGCGAAGAAGCGCACCGTTACATTCCGTCGGACCGCGTGGAAAAGAACAGCGCCGTGCGTTCGATCCTTGAACGCATTGCCAAGGAAGGCCGTAAATATGGCGTCTCGCTTGGCCTTATCACGCAGCGCCCGTCCGATCTGGCCGAAGGCGTGCTGTCGCAATGCGGCACGATCATTTCGATGCGGTTGAACAACGACCGTGACCAGGCATTTGTCCG
>JANMJX010000169.1:0-1509 GCA_031371575.1 Sphingomonadales bacterium | reverse complement strand
TCAAACGAGCGACGAATTGAGGGCTTAATTTTCAATTTACCCTCTTGCGTCTGAAAATGAATAAGGCACAATAGGTAGCGGTTGGCCATAGGGGGCATTACCACAATTTGTGCTTTTGACTGCAGGAGGTGATTCTGTTGGCGGGTGCTTTTTCCCGTCGATAAGCTGGGGACAAGTGAAATTACTCCCCCTGACAATGTCAAAAAATGCTATGAGGGTCGTTCGCGCCCTGAGTCGAACAATATGGGAACATCGGTTCCCGCAGATTTACAGATGGTCACTGGATACCGGAATGCCGGGAGCCAGTTTCGGGTCGCCGCAATGAATGGAGCTACAGTTTAAAATGGATTTCAGGGATATTGGCCAGGGGGCCGACGACATGACGGCAGGGATGATGACGGATATGCTTGAAAGAGTAGCTGAGACGGCAAAGGCCGAAATCGCGGAAGCCAAGGAAGTTGGTTCAAGCAAGACTGTCGATGTGCGCCGTTTCAACGTCGTTACCGATTCGTCGCGCGATGCGCTGCTGACGGAGTTCGGCAAGGACACGCTGCAGGACCGTTATCTGCTGCCCGGCGAAAGCTATCAGGACCTGTTTGCGCGCGTCGCGTCGGCTTATGCCGATGACCAGGATCATGCGCAGCGTCTCTATGACTATATCTCGCGTCTTTGGTTCATGCCTGCAACGCCCGTACTTTCCAACGGCGGCACTGGCCGTGGTCTGCCCATCAGCTGCTATCTGAACTCGGTCGACGACAGCCTTGAAGGCATCGTCAACACCTGGAACGAAAATGTCTGGCTCGCCTCGCGCGGCGGCGGCATCGGCACCTATTGGGGCAATGTCCGCGGCATTGGCGAGCCTGTTGGCCTCAACGGCAAGACCAGCGGCATCATTCCGTTCGTCCGCGTGATGGACAGCCTGACGCTTGCGATTTCGCAAGGCTCGCTGCGCCGCGGTTCGGCGGCATGCTATCTCGATGTCAGCCACCCTGAAATCGAGGAATTCCTCGAAATCCGCAAGCCATCGGGCGATTTCAACCGCAAGGCGCTGAACCTGCACCATGGCGTGCTGCTCTCCGACGCCTTCATGGAAGCGGTCCGGGCCGGTGAAGAGTTCCACCTGCGTAGCCCTAAGACAGGCGAAATCCGCAGCACGATCGACGCGCGCTCCTTGTTCCAGAAGCTGGTCGAAACCCGCCTTGCCACGGGCGAGCCCTACATCATCTTCAGCGACACCGTGAACAACGCGATGCCAAAGCATCACCGTGATCTCGGCCTGAAGGTATCGACATCGAACCTGTGTTCGGAAATCACTTTGCCAACCGGCCGCGACCATCTGGGCAATGACCGGACAGCGGTATGCTGCCTGTCGTCGCTCAACCTTGAGACATGGGACGAATGGAACGGCGACAAGGTCTTCATCGAAGACGTGATGCGCATGCTCGACAATGTGCTTCAGGATTTCATCGACCGCGCACCGCCCGAAATGAGCCGAGCGAAATATTCCGC
>JANMJX010000149.1:0-1659 GCA_031371575.1 Sphingomonadales bacterium | reverse complement strand
GCATGAATTCGGCATCCCCTTCGGCTGCTATGCGCTGGAAACTGCCAATCCTGATATGGCTGTGGCTGAGCCGGACCATAACCGCTGACCGTGTAGGTGACGGCTCGTCCCCGCGCATAAGTTCTTCGCCGGTCTCGATGATGGAAAATGTCTTCGACGTATTGACGCCAAGCGCTTCGAGCATTTCGGTTGCCAGTATCTCACGGACACCCCCCTTCAGGGTAAGGCGCCCATCGCCGCGCCGGCTATAGGGTGTGACACCCGAGCCCTTGGTCGCCAGATCGAGCAACCGGTTATGTCCGTCCCTGATTTGCGCAAAAAGGAAACCGCGACCGTCGCCGATTTCAGGATTATACACACGAAACTGATGGCCGTGATATTTCAAAGCAAGTGGCTCGACCAGATTATCAGGGAGCGGTTGGAAGCGCCCAAAATGCCGGATCCAACTGGCGTCGTCATAATCAGCCAGCCCAACAGCCGCTGCCCAGCGGTCGTTGCGAAACCGCAGGCGCGTCTCCGGGAAATCCGCCGGGCGGACAGGATCAGCAATTTTCTCGCCAAGACTGGTGATTTGCGGATCGGGACGGTAGGGGGATGGGGCTGGTTTGAAAATCATCCATCGCATCTGCGCGGTACATCAGGGAAAGGCAAGTATGGCGGCAGTCCGCATCCTCCATTTGTGTAGCAGTTTTAACAGAGGCGATCAGGAATCGCGGACGGTTCGTCTGATGAATCATTTTGGCGATCAGGCCGAACATGTCGTATTGTCCGCAAAAGCTGAGGCATTTTCGGCGGCAGATGTACTGGACAAACGCGTAAAGGTGCAATTTCCAAAAGACGCCGCGCCATCGCTTGCTGGATTTCCGGGCATGGGCCGATACCGGCAATTGGCCAGCTACATGAAGAAATTCCATCTGGTTTTGAGTTACAATTGGGGCGCGATTGATGGTGTGATGGCGCACACCTTGTTTACGCGCAGCATGAACTTGCCTCCTTTAATCCATCATGAAGACGGTTTTGCGGGCGACGAAGTCGATAAGCTAAGCACGCGAAACAACTGGTTCCGCGCAATTGCGTTGCAGCGGACAAACGCCCTTGTCGTGCCCTCCAAAACTCTGGAACATATCGCGCGCACGGTTTGGCACCAACCGATGGACAAAATCTGCCGTTTCCCAAACGGTATCGATACAAAACATTATAATCGCCGTCCGCAGCGCGGGTCATTTCCGGGGTTTCAAAAACGTGACGGGGAAATTGTCGTGGGTACGATCGCAGAGCTCGAATCAGCAAAGAATTTGCCGCGGCTCGTCCGGGCTGTCGCCGCGGCCGGCCCGAATATTCGTCTCGCCATTACAGGGGAGGGAACCGAGCGCGAGGCCATTTTGGCAGAAGCAGCGCGGCTCGGCATTTCAGAACGGGTGATGATGCCCGGTTTCTTGCACGATCCCGCGCGCTATATCCGCCTGTTCGATATCTTTGCGCTCTCGTCGGACAGTGAACAATATCCCATTTCATTGATTGAGGCGATGACAAGCGCGTTGCCAATCGTGTCAACAGATGTGGGCGATATCCCTAATATCGTCGCAAAGGATAACGCGCCATATATTGTGGCACGAAGGGATGAGTCCGCATTTGCCAATGCCATCAGTATCTTGGCCA
>JANMJX010000138.1:0-2388 GCA_031371575.1 Sphingomonadales bacterium | reverse complement strand
GGCAGTTGCTGAAGCACTTCCTTTGCAAAGCCGTTGACGATAAGCGCCACGGCTTCCTCGGCATTCAGGCCGCGTTGCATGGCGTAGAACATCTGGTCGTCGGAAATCTTGCTCGTCGTCGCTTCATGTTCGATCTGCGCGCTTGGGTTGCGCACTTCGATATACGGCACCGTGTGTGCGCCGCTCAAAGAACCCAGTAGCAATGAATCGCATTGCGTGAAGTTGCGCACGCCTTCGGCATTGGGCGCGACGCGTACCAGGCCACGGTAGGTATTGTTGCTGTGACCGGCACTTATGCCCTTGCTGACAATGGTCGAGCGGCTGCCCTTGCCATTGTGGATCATCTTCGTGCCCGTGTCGGCCTGCTGGTAATTGTTGGTAACCGCGACCGAGTAAAATTCGCCGACGCTGTTTTCGCCGTTTAGAACACAGCTTGGGTATTTCCAGGTCACTGCGCTACCGGTTTCCACCTGAGTCCAGGATACCTTGCTGTTCTTGCCCTGGCACAATGCGCGCTTGGTCACGAAATTGTAGATGCCGCCCTTGCCCTCGGCGTCGCCCGGATACCAGTTTTGCACAGTTGAATATTTGATTTCGGCATCGTCGAGCGCGACCAGTTCAACGACCGCAGCGTGCAGCTGGTTTTCGTCGCGCATCGGGGCAGTGCAACCTTCAAGATAGCTCACATAGCTGCCCTTGTCGGCAACGATCAATGTGCGCTCAAACTGGCCTGTATTTTCGGCATTGATGCGGAAATAGGTCGAAAGCTCCATCGGGCAACGCACGCCTTCGGGGATGTAGACGAACGTCCCGTCGGAAAAGACGGCGCAGTTGAGCGTGGCGAAATAATTGTCGTGCATCGGCACAATCTTGCCGAGCCATTTTTTCACGAGATCGGGATATTCCTTGATCGCTTCCGAAATGCTGCGGAAGATAACGCCCGCCCGTTCGAGTTCCGCGCGGAAGGTGGTCGCAACCGAAACGCTGTCGAACACAGCATCGACTGCTACACGGCGCGCGCCCTCCACCCCTGCAAGCACTTCCTGCTCAGCAATGGGAATGCCCAGTTTTTCGTAAATGCGCAGGATTTCTGGATCGACCTCGTCCAGCGAACCAAGCTTTGGCTTGGCCTTTGGCTCGGCGTAATAATAAGCATCCTGATAATCGATGGGGGGAACGTTCAGCTTGGCCCAATCGGGCGGCGTCATCGTCTTCCACATGGCAAACGCCTTTAGCCGCCAGTCGAGCATCCATTCGGGCTCGTTCTTCTTGGCGCTGATGAACCGGACGGTGTCCTCATTCAGCCCCTTGGGCGCGAAATCGGTTTCGATATCGGCCGACCAGCCGTGCTCGTAATCGGCAACTTTGGCGGCAGCATCATGCGCAGCCTGGTCTTTTACCATCTCGTTCATGTCGCTACCTCTGCCAGCCGCGAAAGGGAAACTTCGGCCAGCGCGCCGCGCATTGCGGTGTTTACCAGCGCCCAGTGCGGGCGAACCGCGCAGGCCTGTTCCATCCCGCAATCGTGCTTGCCTTCGGGCGCACAGGCGGTGAGCGCAATCGGGCCTTCGACCGCCTCTATGATGTCTGCCAACGTAATCGCTGCGGCCGGGCGCGCCAGAGTCAGCCCGCCATGCGCCCCGCGGACCGAACGCAGCAATCCCGCCGCAGTCAGCCGGCTGACCAGTTTCTGCACGGTGGGGGCGGGCAGCCCGGTTTCCGCCGCAAGTTGGCTGGCCGAGACGCGCGCATGGCCGCAATGGCGCGCGGCGGCGCTCATCGTGACAACAGCATAGTCGGCCATGCTCGACAGACGCATGCGCGCAGGCTCCTTCAAATCAGACTGATTCGTTCCGATTTGGCCCTAGGCCGGTTTTTGAACGCGGGCACGCACCGCGGAACAGAAAAAAAGCGACCCTCTGACCGAAGCCGGAAGGTCGCCTTTGAAGTTAGGACCATCATCGCAAGCGAATCAGGATCCTTCGGGTCGCAAGAGTTTGATAGGGGTGAGTCGCGCGGCAAAATTGTATGGATTCGACAGGTTACGCCGCGCCAGCCGTGTCGACACGGCGAGTGCCCGGTGCCATAGGATCGGACGATGCTATATTCCCTGCTGCGCCCCGGGCTGTTCCTGCTCGATCCCGAACCGGCCCACGCCCTGTCGATCGCCGCGCTCAAACTGTTGCCGGGCGGCCCACCGGCCCCCGGGCCACTGGCCACGACTGTCGCAGGGCTGCACTTTCCCAATCCGCTGGGCGTGGCAGCAGGCTATGACAAGGATGGCGAAGTGCCCGATGCGCTGCTGGCGCTGGGCTTCGGCTTTGCCGAGGTCGGATCGATCACCCCGCTGCCGCAAGCCGGCAATCCCAAACCCCGGCTGTTCCGGCT
>JANMJX010000250.1:0-1723 GCA_031371575.1 Sphingomonadales bacterium | reverse complement strand
TGCGGATGGCAGTCAATATCTCACCGCTTCAATTTCGCAGTGCCAATCTAAGTAACGTCATCATTCAATCGCTTGCGACGTCGGGTATCTCGCCAAACCGGCTTGAGCTCGAGATCACTGAATCCATTTTTATAGAAAATGTCGAAAGCACGCTCAAATGTCTGCACAATCTGCGCAATGTAGGCGTCCGTATCGCACTCGATGATTTTGGCACCGGGTACTCTTCATTAAGTTATTTGCGCTCCTTCCCATTTGACAAGATCAAGATCGACCGCAGTTTTGTGATGGACCTGCAATCAGGCGCGCCAGCCTCCGCCATCATCCGGGCGATCACCACGCTGGCCGATGCGCTGGGAATGGAAACCTTGGCTGAAGGTGTCGAATTCAAGGAGCAAGCTGACTTGCTGCGCCATGAAGGATGCCAGCAAGTGCAGGGATATTTCTACAGCCGCCCAGTCCCCGCCCACGATGCGTCTGCTCTCATCGCACAATTCGGTGGTGGCTTTAGCCGTGAAATAAGGAAAGTGGCGTAAGGGAAGTTAGGGCGCAGGCAACGTGCAGTTTATGGTCGAACCCAAAACCTCGGCGGAAACGGTAGCGGCTGTGTGAAACAGGACAAATTGAGTCTGCAACCTTGGATGGAAATACATGGTGTGATGCGGACGTTCATCGCTTTCTTAATCCTACTGAACGAACGACCGGTTATGACAATTAAATTAGGAGCAGAGAACCGCGGAAATGTTGGGGATTCCGGAATGTCGGCTATTGAGCACCAACTGGCAAAGGCCGGCTTTGCCGACGAGATCAGGATTTTGTCGTTGCGGACCGCATAAGGCGGCAGATGCCAGTATGCCCTGAAATGGGCATGACCTTTAAATTGTGGCAATGCCCAACAACTAGAGTATGTTTCGCCTTGACCCGTTTATACGGACGGATCGCATTTCGCTGATCATGACAGTCAAGCGCAGAGTGGGGGCACCAAATGGCCGACAGGATACCACTCACTCGAGGTGTGACGGAAAGACCCTTTGAAGCGCTCGACCTGAAGCGCGCAGAGGTCGATTTCCGCGAGGGGGCATCAAGCGCGGCGATCTTCGAAGCTCTTTTCCGCAACAATCCGTTCGGTGTGTATGTCGTTGGAAGCGACTTCAAAATGCTGCATGCAAGCCTTGGCACAGTCGGTGTTTTTGGTGGGGTCGAACCGGTAATCGGCCGCGATTTTGCCGAAATCGTACGTATTCTGTGGCCCGAACCCTTCGCAACCGAAGTAATTCGTAGATTTCGGCAAACGCTTGGAACAGGGGAGTCATATATCAACCATGGCGTCGTCGAAAAACGGCAAAACATCGATCGAACAGAGGCCTATGAATGGCGCATCGATCGGATGACTCTACTCGACGGGACGTTTGGCGTGGTATGCCACTATTTCGATCTATCCGCGCACATGGCGCTTGAAGAGCAGCTCAGACAGGCCGTTGCCGATAAGGACTTGCTATCAAAGGAGATTGATCATCGTGTGCGCAACAGCATCACGTTGATTGCAGGACTTTTGTCAATGCAGGGCCGCACTTCGCAGTCTAACGAAGTCAAGCAAGCGCTGGATGCTGCTTCGGCGCGGCTTATCGCTGTCGCACGCATCCATGAACGTCTTTATAAAGGCAAAGAAATCGGCATAGTTGAGTTTAGCACTTACCTCGAAGAAATATGTCGCGACCTTCGCACG
>JANMJX010000047.1:0-2198 GCA_031371575.1 Sphingomonadales bacterium | reverse complement strand
AGCTTTTACCCGTCTCCCATGGTCCGTTGGAAATGAGACCATCGTTCAGGCCGCCGCGCACCTGCTGCACCGCGAGGGCTACGCCGCCAATGATCCCGAGCGCAGTGCAAACAGCGTATCTTTGCCATGCCTTCATTTTGCATACCCCCGGAGCAAGATTACCGATGCATTATTTGCTGGCAAGCGCCGCCTGCGCTGCGGCCAGACGCGCGATGGGCACGCGGTAAGGCGATGCACTCACATAATCGAGGCCGACCTTTTCACAAAAAGCAATCGACGCAGGGTCGCCGCCATGTTCGCCGCAAATGCCAAGCTTGATATCGGGGCGCGTCGCTCGGCCCTTGTTGACGGCAATCTCGATCAACTGGCCAACGCCTTCAACATCAAGGCTGACAAACGGGTCACGCGCATAGATGCCCTTGTCGACATAATGCGTCAGGAAGCGCGCGGCATCGTCGCGGCTGACGCCCAATGTCGTCTGCGTAAGGTCATTGGTGCCAAAGCTGAAGAAGCTGCCGACTTCGGCAATTTCATCCGCCATTAACGCCGCGCGCGGCAGCTCGATCATGGTGCCGACGAGATATTCGATTCTTTTGCCCTGTTCGGCAAAGACCGCCTCGGCCGCCTTGTCGACCACGTCCTTCATCAATTCCAATTCGCGCCGCGTACCGACGAGCGGGATCATGATTTCGGGAACTGGCGCAACCGCAAGGCTGCACGCGGCCTCAAAGATTGCGCGCGCCTGCATCTCGTAAATTTCGGGATAGGTCACGCCCAGACGGCAGCCGCGATGGCCAAGCATGGGGTTGAATTCGTGCAGCTCGGCGGCACGTTGCTTCAACACCTCGATACCCACACCAGCAGCAGCCGCAACTTCGGCAAATTCGCTTTCCTGATGCGGCAGGAATTCATGCAATGGCGGGTCCAGCAGCCGGATAGTTACCGGCAGTCCAGCCATAACCTCGAAAATCGCTGTAAAATCCTTGCGCTGTTCGGGCAGCAATTTGTCGAGCGCAACGCGGCGGCCCTTTTCGTCGTCGGCCAGGATCATCTGGCGCACCGCGGTGATCCGCGCAGCGTCGAAGAACATATGTTCGGTGCGGCACAGGCCAATCCCTTCCGCGCCAAAATCACGCGCGGTTTGTGCATCCAGCGGTGTTTCAGCATTGGCGCGAACCTTCATCCGGCGGCCTGCATCTGCCCAGACCATCAACGTCCCGAAATCACCCACCAGCTCGGGCTGGATCGTGGGCACTTCGCCTGCCATGACTTCGCCAGTGGACCCGTCGAGGGTGATGATCTCGCCCTCTTTCAAGGTCCGACCCGCAATCCGCAAGGTCTTTGCCGCAGCATCGATCTGGATGCTGCCGGCGCCCGATACGCAAGGCCGGCCCATGCCACGCGCGACGACCGCCGCATGGCTGGTCATCCCGCCACGCGCGGTCAAAATGCCCTTTGCGGCGTGCATGCCGTGAATGTCTTCGGGGCTGGTTTCGATGCGGACCAGAATGACCGCCTTGCCCATGTCGTTGAATCGCTCGGCGGTGTCGGCGTCAAACACGATTTCGCCCGAGGCCGCGCCAGGCGATGCTGGCAGGCCCGAGGTAAGCACATCGCGTGCAGCATTGGGATCCAGCGTCGGGTGCAACAACTGGTCAAGCGCCATCGGGTCAACGCGCAGCACCGCTTCATCGGTGGTGATCAAGCCGGCATGCGCCATATCGACCGCGATCTTCAGCGCGGCCTTTGCCGTCCGCTTGCCTGACCGGGTCTGCAGCATCCACAATTTTTCACGCTCAACGGTGAACTCGATATCCTGCATGTCGCGATAATGCGTCTCGAGAATTTCGAACACGCGCGCCAGCTCCGCATAAACCTGCGGCATCGCCTCTTCCATCGACAATGGCTTGGCACCGGCGCGCTCGCGCGCCGTCTTGGTGAGATATTGCGGCGTGCGGATACCCGCGACCACATCCTCGCCCTGTGCGTTGATCAGATACTCGCCATAATACACGTTCTCGCCGGTCGCCGGATCGCGCGTGAAAGCGACACCCGTCGCCGACGTCTCGCCCATATTGCCGAACACCATCGCCTGCACATTAACCGCAGTGCCCCAGTCGCCCGGGATATTGTTCAGGCGGCGATAGACCTTTGCCCGGTCCGATTCCCACGACCCGAACACCGCGCCCACCGCGCCC
>JANMJX010000148.1:0-31939 GCA_031371575.1 Sphingomonadales bacterium | reverse complement strand
TCGTTGCCGCTGGCATCCTGCCATTTGCGCGTGCGCAGCTGGCCTTCGATATAGACCTTGCTGCCTTTTTTAAGAAAGCGCTCTGCAACGCCGACCAGGCCGTCCGAATTGAGGACAACACTGTGCCACTCGGTCCGTTCCTTTTTTTCGCCGGTCGTCCGGTCTTTCCAATCTTCAGACGTCGCGATCCGCAAATTGCAGATGCGTCCGCCATTCTGGAAAGATTTGATTTCGGGGTCAGCACCCAGATTGCCGACGATGATGACTTTATTGACGCTTCCCGCCATGTTCGTACCCTTATAATCAAAAGTTTGCGTTGGCTTGCTATAAGCCGAAGGACACGGCTGTCCAATATGTTATGCCCGCCGCAACATAGGCCAGCGCAAAAAGATAGCTGACCATGAAGATCGGCCATTTCCATCCGTTGGTTTCGCGCCGAGTCACGGCAATGGTCGAAATGCATTGCGGCGCAAATACGAACCAGGCAAGGAAGGCCAAAGCGGTCGCCAGCGACCATTTCGATGCCAGCTTGGTCCCAAGGCTGCTTGCGGCAGCTTCTTCATCGACTGCGTCAATTGCGTAAACCGTGCCAAGCGCCGACACCGCAACCTCGCGCGCGGCCATTGCGGGTATAAGTGCCAAGGCAATATCATGGTTGAAGCCAATCGGCCGAACAATGGGCTCAAGTCCATCGGCTATACGTCCAGCGACCGAATATTCAACTTGCGAAATATTGCTGCCCTCGGGCGCTTTGGGAAAGCTCAACAAAGCCCACAGGATGATCGTCGCAGCAAAGATGATCGTGCCCGCGCGGCGCAGGAACACCCAGGCACGCTGCCACAGGTTCAGCGCAATATCGCTGACGCGTGGCCATTGGTAGCGCGGCATTTCGATCAGGAAACTGCTTGTCCGGCTTTGCGTGACAAAGCGCTGTATGACGGACGCGGCAAGCATGGCACCCAATATCCCGGCGATATAAAGCCCGAAAAGGACCAGGCCCTGCAAGCCGATGCCGGGTCCAACGGTGGTCGATGGAATGAATGCGCCGATGATGACGGTATAGACTGGCAGGCGCGCAGAACAGGTCATGAGCGGGGCGATGAGGATCGTCGCCAGCCGTTCCTTCTGGTCCATGATCGTCCGGGTCGCCATGATGCCGGGAATGGCGCAGGCAAAGGATGACAATAAGGGAATGAAGCTGTGCCCCGAAAGGCCAACAGCGGCCATCATCCTGTCCATCACAAATGCCGCGCGGGTCATGTAACCCGACGCCTCAAGCAACAGGATGAACAGAAACAGGATCAGAATTTGGGGCAGGAAAACAACGACGGAGCCAACGCCGGCAATCACACCATCGGTCAGGAACGACCTGAGCAAGCCGTCGGGCAAGATGTTTTTGATGCTGTCGCTGAGGAAGGCAAAACCGCTTTCGATCCAGCCAATGGGGGCTTCCGACCAGCCATAGACCGCCTGAAACATCAGGAACAACAGTGCCAGCAGGATGACAACGCCGCCCACCGGATGCAGCAGAACGGCATCCAGACGCCGAGTCCATTGCCGTCCAGCGGTCTCACTTAATATGGCTGAGCGCGCAATGTCCCGCGCGCGCTGATTCTGCACCCCAAAGGAACTGGCAACTGGTTCCGCCACTGGACGCGGATTTTTGAGCGCAAGTTCAAGCGCCGCCATCAATGGCTGAAGCCCGCGCCGACGGACGGCAACGGTTTCAATGACGGGCACTCCAAGCGCGCTGGCGAGTTTCTGAGAATCGAGCTGAAGCCCGTCGCGCTCGGCCAGATCGATCATGTTCAACGCAACGACCGTTGGCAGACCTTGCGCGATCAGCTCCAATGCAAAGCGCAAATGATTGTCGAGATTGCCTGCATCCAGCACGATCACCAAGGCGTCAGGCCTGCGATGTCCTTCCAGATTGCCCAGGACAACATCGCGAGTCACGGCCTCGTCCAGACTGTCGGGATCAAGGCTATAGGCACCGGGCAAATCGATCATTTCCACCGGCCGGCCGTCGGCGAACAGCGCGCGACCCGATTTGCGCTCGACCGTCACACCGGGATAATTGGCAATTTTCTGCCGCGCGCCAGTGAGCGCGTTGAACAGTGCGCTTTTGCCGGCATTTGGGTTGCCCACCAAGGCAACCAGAGGGGGCATTTGGGTCATGCCGACAATTCGCAGTCAATGGCTGCGGCGACGTTGGTGCGCAAGGCGACAGTCATGCGCCCGACGCGCACCGCAAGCGGATCGCGCCACATCAATATGCCCTTATGCAGTGCTTCAATAGCAACGCCGGGTTCGAAACCGAGCGAACGCAAGCGATGTCCTTCCTGATCCGGCAACGCATCCCAATCGATGGTCCGGATAACCGCCATGCGGTTGAGTGGAAGGTGGTCAAGTTGCACGCGGGCTATTTGCAACCGATTCGCAATAACATCAAGAGAGATTCATGTTAGCGCGCGGGATAGCGCAACCGGCCGATGAAGCGCGACAGGCTTGGAACATATTCCTTGCGCTGTTTCGCCTGAAATTTCACCTTTTCAAACTGCATGACATTGTCGATCCGGCGATCGAGAAACGCACGGCTATCTGCAAAATTTTCGCTGTCATCATTGACAAAAACGCTGATCGTGCTGGCATAGACCGCTGAAAGCGTCATGCGCTTTGTATAATGGTTGAAGTCGCTTGAGGTGTCTCCGGCCAGTCGCCACATCCGGTCTGCCGACCGCCAGCCCATTTTCGCCGCCTTTGCCAGATTTTGCGGCATGGCCATGATGGCCAATGCCCGGCGCAGCGATTCCCGGTCAGGCGCCATGATCTCCAGCCGTGTGGCGAGCAAGGCGGTGATCCGGTCGCGGATTTTCATCGCGCTCAACTTTTCGGCCGGCAAACGGCGCGCCAGTTCCAGATCAAAGCCTTCGATCCAGGCATCGATCATGTCGATCGCCTTACCTTTGAACGCAAGCATCGCGACGTCGCGGTCGACGCCCACCTCGTCCGCAGCGGCGTGGACGGCAGCGTCAGACCAGCCATCAAAGCCAGCATGGCGGCCAAGGACTGGAGCGAGCGCGACGCGAATTTCTTCGAGCGTCGGATCGGCGGGGAGGGCATTTAATGTCATGACATATATGTAGGTGTTCGCCGCCTCCAAGAAAAGACCTATTGCTTACGCACCAGAACCAAAGCGACCATGACCAAAAAGCTTCCCATAAAATCCATCGCCGTGAGCGTTTCGCCAAAGGCCAGCCAGCCCGCCGCTGCCGACAAAGCAGGCTGAAGCAGCAAGGCAAGGCCAATGACCAACGGGCTAAAATGCGGGAGCGCGTAGGTCAGGCAGCCTTGACCAAAAAACTGCGAGGTAAAGGCCAGCAGGACGACTGGCCACCAGGTTGTGGGGATAATTTGTTCGCCTGCGATGAGTGCGCCCGCCAGCAAGACAACCGCCGCGACTGCGCTGGCCATGCCAAGCGCGCCCCAGCTTTCGGTATTTTGCCGCACGCGAATCATCAACAGCAGATACACGGTGTAGGTCAATCCGGCCCCGAGCGACAACAGATCACCCGCAAAATGGCGCGGCGACAATTCAAGACTCTGTCCCATCAGCAGGGCAGCACCAACAAATGCGAACAGCACCGATATGCTCTCCCATTTTGATGGCATTTTACGTGCTGCTATTACGCCATAGACCACGAGAAGCAGGCTAGCGCAGTTCGCAAATAATGTAGCATTTCCCATTTTGGTTTGAAAAATGCCGATATGCCACAAGATGATATCGACGCCGAAAAAGAGGCCAGCAATAATGACAAACCGGATCGTGGGTGTGCCGAGCGCCGAAAACCGAAAACCAAATCGATACCCCACCAGCAACAAAAAAGGCGTGGCGAGCGCCAAGCGCCAGAACCCCGTGGCAATTGGCCCGCTATCGGCCAATCGCACCAGCAAAGGCCCAAAGGCAATTGCCACATTGCCTGCGACCAATGCCGCAAAGGCAAGCATACTCGGCGGTTGCTGATGGAAAATCTTCTGCTGCATAAACCCCCGTTGCAATTTGCAACTTTCATCCGCATCTTGGCGGCAAAGAAACGCCTTAATGACAGGAAATCGCATGACTGCAACTTTGTTCGACCCGATAAACCTCGGTGCCATACCGGCGCCCAATCGCATCTTGATGGCTCCGCTCACGCGCGGACGCAGCGAAGGGGAGCATGTGCCTATATCCGAGCTCAAAGCCGAATATTACAGCCAACGCGCCACCGCTGGCCTCATTATCGCTGAAGCCACGGGTATCAGCCAGGAGGGACTTGGCTGGCCATCCGCGCCCGGCATATGGTCCGACGATCAGGTAAAGGCATGGAAGCCAGTCACGCAGGCCGTCCATGACGCGGGCGGGCGGATCATCCTCCAATTGTGGCACATGGGCCGCCTTGTGCACCCCGACTTTCTGGGTGGCGCGCAGCCTGTATCTTGTTCGGCGACCACCGCGCCGGGCTATGCGCATACCGCAGAAGGCAAGAAAGATTATACCGAAGCACGCGCGCTCGATATTTCTGAAATCCCGCGTGTCATCGCCGATTATGTCCACGCGGCCAAGAATGCCATTGCTGCCGGCTTTGACGGCGTCCAAATCCATGCCGCCAATGGCTATCTGATTGACCAGTTCCTGCGCGATAACACCAATTTGCGCACCGACGATTATGGTGGCGCAATTGAAAACCGGATTCGCTTGCTGCGCGAAGTCACGCAAGCTGTTGTGGATGCCGTGGGCGCGGAGCGTACCTCGGTGCGGCTGTCACCCAATGGCGAAACTCAAGGCGCGGACGACAGCAACCCCGTTGCCCTGTTCACCGCAGCCGCGGCGGCGCTTCAGGACATCGGCATTGCCTTTCTCGAACTGCGCGAAGTGAAGCCTTATGGCAATTTCGGGCAAACCGACGTGCCGCGCGTATCGCCTGAAATCCGCAAGGTGTTCAAAGGCCCGTTGGTGCTCAATCAGGAATATACCAAGGAGCTGGCGGATGCAGATCTCGCGTCGGGGCTGGCGGACGCCATCAGCTTTGGCCGTCCCTATATCAGCAATCCCGACCTGGTGGAGCGTCTGCGCACCGGGGCGGAACTGACGCCGGACAATTACAAGACCTGGTACTCGCCTGATGCGGTAGGGTATACCGATTATCCCTTCCTCGAAAAGGCGGACGCATAGGCCATATGATACAGGCGGGGTTTGGTCTTTATGGGATAGCCATCCCCGCCTTGTTGCTTGTGCTGCTGGCGGTTGCGGAAACATTGTGGCCGCGCCGCGCTCTGGTGTTGGGCCGCAGCGCCCGCTGGCGGACGCATTTTCTGTTCTTCGCTACCAATGCCGTGATTGGCCGCCTGCTGTCCTTTTTTCTTGTTGTTGGAGTCGCGGCAAGCTGGGCGGATAAACATCAATTCGGCCTTCTTCATCTGATCGCCTTGCCGTTTTGGCTCAAGGCCGTGCTGACCTTTGTCATCCTCGATTTTGCCGTCTGGCTGCAGCATCTTGCTATGCATCGCGTCCCGTTCCTGTGGCGCATGCATACCGTGCATCACAGCGACCGCGATCTTGATGTCACCACCGCATTGCGGTTCCACCCCTTTGAACTGATCGCGTCGACATTCTACAAATCGGCAGTGGTCGCATTGCTTGGTGCGCCACTTCTCGTAGTGCTTGCATTTGAACTTTGGCTCAATGCCAATGCCTTGTTTAACCACAGCAACATCCGCCTGCCCGAGAAATGGGACCGCATCTTGCGGACCATATTGGTGACGCCCGACACACATCTGGTGCACCACAGTGTCATCGTTGACGAACAAAAGCATAATTTCGGCTTTGCCCTGACGTTGTGGGACCACCTGTTCGGTACCTACCGCGCGGAGTCCGTAATGGGCATTGAAAACGAGAAAATCGGGCTTGCCGAAGTGGATGATGACCGCCCGGCCCGTTTCATCTGGAGCATGAAGCAGCCCATGACGTAACGTCAAATCAGCGCTGCTTGACCAAGCCGTTTTTCCGTCGCATTTTCCGCAACGGGGGAATTCGAAATGGCCAAAATTCGCAAGATAATATTGGGCACCGTTGCTGTTGTCGCGGTTGGCGCCGGACTGACGTACGGGTGGCAACAATGGCGCGCAAAAACGGTCATGGGCGATTCCCGCGCGGCGCAAACGTCGTCCGATGCCGAGGTAACCTCCGGGCCGGCAACCAAGCTTTTATGGGGCGATACCCATGTCCATACATCAAACTCGATTGATGCCTTTGGTTTTGGGGTAAAGCTCGGGCCTGAAGAAGCGCTGCGTTTTGCGCGCGGCGAAGAGGTCACTTCGACTGGCGGATTGAAGGCGAAGCTTGAACGGCCGCTCGATTTTCTGGTCATCGCCGATCACTCGGGCGGGCTTGGCGCGACCAAGGCCTTATATGATGCACCGGGATTCCTGATCATGGATCCAACGCTGCGCCGGTGGCATGACGAAATGCACAAGGGGCAGCAGGGCATGCAACGTGTGACTGCCGAGTTGATTGACCGGGTGGGGCGCAATGACCTTCCCGCCGCGCTGACCGACCCCGAAAAACAGCGCAAGACGACAACCAACATCTGGACCAATCACAGCACGCTGATCGAGCGCTATAACGAACCTGGCAAATTTACCGCCTTCATGGGTTTTGAATATACGTTGATGCCAGGCGGCAACAATCTGCACCGCGTTGTCATGTTCCGCGACGGTAAGAGCCGGACCGACAGGGTGCTGCCTTATGACCCTGGCCAGGGCGACTCGCCCGTAAGCCAGTTATGGGACTATATGGACAATTATGAGAAGGTCACGGGCGGCAAGGTGCTCGCGATCCCGCATAACAGCAACCTGTCCAATGGTCTGATGTTCGAACTCGTCGGGCCAGATGGCGGGCCGATGACCGCGCAATATGCCCGCCGCCGCGCCGCGCGCGAACCCGTCGCAGAAATCACCCAGATCAAGGGCGACAGCGAATCGCACCCGTTCCTGTCCCCCAATGACGAATTTTCGGGCTTTGGCATTGCTGGCTGGGAACTTGGTAATCTCACCATGCAGATCAAGAAGAAGCCGCAGGATTTTGCTGGCGAATATATTCGCGAGGCGTTGAAACGAGGTCTGGCGATTGAGGCGCGCACTGGCGTCAATCCATATAAATTCGGAGTCATTGGCTCAACCGATACCCACACCGCTTTGGCCACTGCCGACGAGAATAACTTTTTCGGCAAGCATTCGGGCGGCGAGCCCAATGCAACGCGCGCGTCGCAGGCGCAGAATCTCGGAAATACAACCGGGCGGTTTGGCTGGCATTATCTTGCTGGCGGATATGCTGCGGTCTGGGCGACCGCCAACACGCGTGCCGCCATTTTTGACGCCATGATGCGGCGTGAGGTCTATGCTACAACTGGTCCACGCATGCGCGTGCGTGTCTTTGGCGGATGGGACTTTAACGATTCCGATTTCGCGGGCGACTGGGTCAAGTCGGGATATGCCAGGGGCGTGCCAATGGGCGCTGATCTCAGGCCCGGAAATGGCGCGCCCAAATTGCTGATTTCGGCATTGAAGGACCCGGTTGGTGCCAATCTTGACCGCGTTCAGGTGGTCAAGGGATGGATCAATGCATCGGGCGCGTTGCAGGAAAAGATATTTGATGTCGTTTGGGCTGATGCGGACAAGCGGCCCAAGGGCGCCAATGGCAAAGTTCCCGCGGTCGGCGACACCGTGAATATCGCCAAGGCGAGCTATACCAACAGCATCGGTGACCCGGAATTGCGCGTTGTGTGGACCGATCCCGAGTTTGACCGTGACATTCGCGCCTTTTATTATGTCCGTGTCATCGAAATACCCACCCCGCGCTGGGTGTTGTTCGATGCCTTGCGCTATGGGGCAAAACTGCTCCCAGGCACCCAGTTGAAAGCGCAGGAGCGGGCCTATTCATCGCCCATCTGGTATAATCCGAAAAAGAGTTGATCGGCCCAAAGCGGACAAACAGGATTATTCGGCCTCGATCTCGGCGAGGATCGGGTCTGGGTCAGCGATTCCCATCAGGCGGCGCATCGCGAGCCTTGCCAGCCGCTGCGTTTCGGTTTTGCGTCGGGCAGCCGCCACCGGAACAAAGGCCGCTGGCCTTGCAATCTCGGCATCATAAGCGTCAGCGATAATCACGCCAGCGCGTTCGGGCATGAACGCATCATTATGCAACGGACCAATATCAAAGCCCGCCGGCACAGCCCAGAAGAACCGGTCGCAATATTCGAGATATTCGGGCCATTTCTGGTCCCCTAATAGATCGGCACGCGAACATTTGATTTCGACAATGATGATCTCGCCCTTGTGCGTCAGCCCCATGAGATCCGCGCGGCGGTTGTTTCGCAGGCTGACTTCGGGTTGCACCATGATCTGGTTACGCAAGAACAGGCGCGAGACACCGCGCGCAACCGCGGGTGCGCCAGAAACGAAAAGAGATGAAGCGACTGATTCCACAACTTCGTCTAGAACGAAAGAAGAACATAATAAAGGCCCCATTTAGGGGCCCTTATCTTTCCGTTCGTTTTCGGCGATCAGCGATAGAAGATGTGGTTGTCGATGCTGCCAATACGCGTCAGGCGCCAACCCGGCGACACATGACGGGCGTGGAAGAACAATGCGCCTTCAACCGGGCTTTTCCAGCTGTCGTTCAACGCAATCTTGCTAATCGCGACCGCATGACGCCAGTTCTTGCTACCAGTGGCAATGGGCGGCATGTCGGCGCCGCGCACAAAGGAAAATTGGCTTTTCTGGAACACAACGCCGCACAGCGTTTTAGGGAAGCGGCCTGAATTGGAGCGCGCGAGGATCACACGAGCAACCGCCAATTGCCCAGTCAGCGATTCGCCTTTGGATTCAAAATATACGGCCCCTGCGAGGCAATGTTCTTCATTGCTCAGGTTGTCGTCAACATCTTGTGCGTTGACGAGTTCGGCCAGAGACGAAGCGGATATCGCATCATCGTCGGTTGGCAACTTGCGTGATTGAAGCTCGGCACCTGGCTTTGCGCCATTGCCCGGAACAAAAATGATGTCACCATTTTCGGCAAGGGTCGTTTCGACCTTGCCGCTTTTCGCCAGATCGAGCTGCGCTTCCTGCGCGGCGATCTGCGATGTGTCTACGACGATAGTGTTGGCATCTAAATAACTGCTTTGGTCACCGCCAAAGGCAAAACCTGCATCGGCAGTAATGACTGCTGAAATCAAGGTACATGATACGACCGCCAAGGATGCGGTCCGGAAAAAATTCAACATGAAACATACATTACAGCGGCGGCACCAGCAGACGAAACTCTATTGCTTTGTTATTATTCGTCTTTTGTTGCATCCGACTCGCGTGTTTGTCCGGTCACCCCATTTGTGTCCCGCGTGACAACCTTCGCTACTCGTTCATCGCGCATTTATGATGCGGCGCAACAAAGTCAATTCAACGCGGCCAATAGTCCGTCCAACCGTGCACCGGATACGACATCCAGTTCCAAAACCCACAAATCGGGGTCACGCGAACAGCGCTTTTTCCAATAGTCCTGCACCGATGCGTCGCTCTGCGCCGCAAAATCAATGCTTTGCCAGCGCATTTCGCCCTCAAATGCGGGGTACCGTTCGTATAATTGGGGGTTTTCACCCCGAATCTGACCAATGAGCAGGATTGCACCCGAGGTCGCGTCGCCCTTTTGCAGCACCGTGGCAAAGTCGCCTTGCGCCTCTGCCAGCCGCTTGATCGCGGAGATCATGACCCCGCTGGCAAGCCTTGGCTCAATCAAGCGGCGTCGCGCTCTTCAGCCAGCGTCAACACCGCAAACATGGCCGAGGAATCGGCAGCACCGCGCAATTGCGCACGGAATTTCTCGTCGCGGAACAGGCGAGATACCTCTGCCAGGGCACGCAAATGCGATGCGCCATCTTGTGCAGGCGATACCAGTGCGCACACGAGGTCGACGGGTTCGTCGTCCACGGCGTCATACGGAACGGGCTGTGAAAGCCGCGCAAAGACAGCGACCGGCATATCAATGCCCGACACCTTGCAATGCGGAATCGCCGTCCCGCCGCCGAAACCCGTTGGCCCAAGCCGTTCGCGTTCGATCATGCCGTCGAGCACGGCCTGCGCATCGACAAAATAATTTTCCGCCGCCAGCACGGATAGCCGCGCCAAAAGATCAGATTTGCTCGAGCACGACAGGTCAGCAGCAACGGCTCCTTCAACGAGCCTTGTGGAAAGTCGAATCATAAGTTGTTCAAAAGTACCGGGTGCGACCGCAGCACAATCCCTTGAAAGAGTAAGAAAATTACTAGAACCTGGCCGAGCTCTAAGGTGCAGATTTTGGTTCAACCCACCCGATCGTGCCATCTTCGCGGCGGTAAACCATATTATGCCGTCCAGTTCCAGTGTTTTTAAACAACAGGGCTGGCGTATTGCGCAAATCCATCAACATCACTGCGTCGGATACGTTCGATTCGGGGATATCCACGCTCATTTCGGCGACAATCACTGGCGCGTCTGGCAAGGATGTCTCGTCTTCGCCATCGCCGGCGTCGAATACGGTGTAAGCGGCTTCCTCCTGCGCCAACGCATAAGCGGTTTGGACATGCCGGTCCTGCAGCCGGCGCATATAGCGGCGCAACTGCTTTTCAATCCGTTCTGCCGCGCGGTCGAAGGCGACATGTGCGTCCTGCGCCTCGCCGCGGCCCTTGAGCACGAGACCCTGCATCACATGCATCACGATGTCGCTGGTGAAGCCATCATGCGGCGCACGGCCAAAGGTTGCGTGCGAGGACAGGGCTTTGGAAAAATATTTGTCGGCAACGGCTCCAAGTCTTGTTTCCACATGGCTCTGGAGCGCTTCACCGGTATCGACCTGATGTCCTGAAACCCTGATGTCCAATGCCTGTCTCCTCTTGTTAAAGTGCTGGCCCCGACTGGAGCCACAAAGCGTCCTTAATCTTCGCAATAAAGTCCGCATGCCGTGCCAATTCTTCTTCAGAAGCCGAATGGGCGCGCGCGGGTCGAAAGATTTTCGTTATGTGAACGCTGCTAACGTCGATTTGGGCCATAGCTTTATCGGAAAAATCATTATCGGCGAGGCCAAGGCCAATTTGCCGCCCGCCGGTCAGCTCAATATATAATTGCGCAAGCAGTTCGGCGTCCAGCAAGGCGCCATGTTTGACGCGGTGGCTTCGGTCGATACCATAACGCGTGCACAGGGCGTCCAAAGACAGCTTCGCGCCTGGATTTTTCACCCGCGCAAGTGCCACCGTATCCACCATTCGGTCCATCGACACGGGTGCACGGCCGCAATATTGAAGTTCGTGATTTAAAAAGCCGAAATCAAAGCCGGCATTGTGCGCGACAAGCGGGCTGTCGCCAAGAAATGCGAGCAACTCGTCGGCCTTCTCGCCAAAAGCGGGCTTATCCGACAAAAACCGGTCGGACAGTCCGTGCACTTGCTCGGCTGCTGGCGGCATTGGCCGCTGTGGATTGAAATATGCGTGATAATATTTGCCAGTCATCACCCGGCTGACCATTTCGATGCAGCCTATTTCGACCATTCGATCCCCGGTTGCAGGGTCAAAGCCAGTCGTTTCGGTATCAAATATAATTTCACGCATTCTATAAAGAGATGTGAGCCTCTTTGGGCGCTTATGCAAGACCTGCGCGCAGCTTTTTGACTAAAGCGCGCACGTCCTTGCGCGTGTCCGCCAGATCCTTGCCTGTGTCTATTACATGATCGGCGTGCGCGCGCTTGTCGGCATCATGCATTTGCAGCGCCAGAATATGTTCGAATTTTTCCGTGGTCATGGCGGTCCGGGCAAGCACCCGTTCGCGCTGGACGGGCGCAGGCGCGGACACCACGACCACGACATCCACGCCAGCCTGCCCGCCTTTTTCCAGCAACAGCGGGATATCGAACAGGATCATGTCGGAATCCTCGTGTGATGCCAGAAATGCCCGCCGCCGTTCGGCAACGGCGGGATGGATGATCGATTCCAGCAAGGCCAGCCGGTCGCGGTCGCCAAAGACAGCCGCGCCCAACGCGCCGCGGTCGACCCCGCCAGGGCCAGTTGTACCCGGAAAGGCAGATTCGATTACTGGCACCAGCGAACCGCCCGCTTTCTGCATGTCGTGCACCGCGACATCGGCATCGAACACAGGAATGCCTTCATCGGCAAACATCGCCGCGACGGCCGACTTGCCCATGCCGATCGATCCGGTGAGGCCGATGATCAATGGCTTTTTCATGCCAGCAACAGCCCGCGCAACGCGTCTTCGGCATCATCGGGCGGGGCCACGCCGAAGAACAGCTCAAAGGCAATTGCCGCTTGCCCCACCAGCATTTCAAGGCCATCGACCGCCTCCAGATCCCGCGCGCGTGCGGCTTTCAACAGGGGCGTTTCTATGGGGGCGTAAACCAGATCATAGACAATCGCATATTCGGGCAAGGGCGAAAGGTCGATTTCAAGCGCTTCCTGCCCGACCATGCCCAATGGACTTGCGTTCACCAGCAACGCTGCATCGGGCAAGCGCGCGTCAAGGCCAATCACCTTGCCCTTGAGGCCGAAATGCGCAAGCAGGCCGGCGGCCTTCAGGGCGTTGCGCGCCACCAACACCACTTCGCCGATATCCGCTTGCGCCAGCGCAAACAGGACCGCGCGCGCGGCCCCGCCTGCGCCAATCACAACCGCGGTCTCGCCGACAAGAGGAATATCAGCGATTGGGCCATAAAAGCCGCCGGCATCGGTATTGGTGGCCACAAGCGTGCCTGCGTCGTTGCGGAACACCGTGTTGATGGCGCCAATCGAGCTGCGGACATCGCCGGGGTCAGTGACAAAATCGAGCGCTGCGATCTTGTGCGGTATGGTGATATTGCACCCCCGCCATTCGGTATCCTGCGCGCGGGTTTCGAAATATTGCCCCAAATCCTGCGGCAACACATCATGCGAACGGTAATCGCCCAAAAGCCCCAATTGGCGCAGCCAGAATTGATGGATTAATGGCGATTTGGAATGCGATATCGGATGTCCGATGACTTCGGCATAGTTGGTCATGTCGGCAAAAGCCCCCTCAGCCGTAAATAATCAAGTATCTGAAGCAATGGCATGCCAATGATCGTAAACTGGCTGCCGCTGACGCTCGCGAACAATTGCGCGCCCTCGGCCTCAATCCGGTAACAGCCTACACAGTGGCGGATCTCTTCCCAATAAGCGTCGACATAATCATCGACGAAAGCAGAGCTTAACGCGCGCATCGTTAGTTGCGCGGTGTCTACCACACGCCACACCGGTGCGCCCTGTTCGCAAATCACCGCTGCACTGATCAGCCGGTGCACTTTGCCGGACAGTTGCGCGAGCTGGGCGCGCGCATCATCGGGGGTTTGCGGCTTGTCGAGCAACTGCCCGTCGGCCGTCACGCAAATCTGGTCACAGCCAAGCACCAACGCGGTCGGCATCTTGCGCGACAGCTTCAGCGCCTTGGCTTCAGCCAGAGCATCGGCAATATCGCGCGGCTTTGCGCCCGATTCCGCAAGCGCTGTCTTGATGCTGTCCTCGTCAACATGAGCAGGCAACGCTTCGACGGTTACACCAGCCGCCTGCAACATCGCGATTCGCCCTGCGCTTTGCGAGGCCAGGACAAGCCCCGCTGAACCCGTCATGCGTCACCGGCCTGGGCAAGTTCGCGTTCGTTGAACAGGTTGATGATCGCCGCTGCGCTTTCCTCGATCGACCGGCGCGTCACATCAAGCACCGGCCAGCCATTGTCGGCAAACATACGCCGCGCATGCGCCACTTCGGCGCGCACTTTGTCTTCATTCACATAATCGGTGTCTGGCGACTGGTTCAGCGACAACAAGCGGTTGCGCCGGACCTGAATCAGCCGTTCCGCACTGGTCACCAACCCGATGACCATGGGATGCTTCAACCGGAACAAAATCGGCGGCGGCGGAGATTCGGGCACGATGGGGATGTTGGCGGTCTTGTATCCGCGATTGGCAAGATAGATGCTCGTCGGCGTCTTCGATGTGCGCGACACGCCGGCCAGAACAATATCCGCCTCTTCCCAGTTTTGCGCATTGATGCCGTCGTCATGCGCGATCGTGAATTGAATCGCTTCGACTCTCGCGAAATAGGCAGCATCCATGACATGTTGCCGGCCGGGGCGTGCCTTTGCCTCCTGGCCAAACATGTTGGACATGGCATCGCTGACAGCGTCGAGCGCCGCGACCGCGGGCAGGCCCAATGCCCGGCACCTGGTTTCAAGCTTGCGGCGCGTGTCACGATTGACCAACGTAAACAGGACAAGGCCGGGATTGGCGGCTACGTCGGTTAATATCCGTTCGAGATGGCTTTCGGAGCGGACCATGGGCCAGAAATGCTTGACCACATGCTCGGCACCATCAAATTGGGCCAACGCCGCCTTGGCAATATTTTCCAGCGTCTCGCCCGTCGAGTCCGATAGAAGATGCAGATGAAAGCGCTGGCTCATGCGGGACAGTCTTGTTGGCAGGCTGGGGATAAATCAAGGGACAAGTTTTGCATGGCCAGCTCCTCCCCATTACCCCGAATTTACCGTTCGATTCGACCACAGTCTATCCACAGGGGCTATCAGTTACACACAGCCTGTGGATATTGGGGACGAAATCTACGACTCCTGTTGCTTGCGCTTTTGCCTTTGCGTCAAGATGTTGGCAATATCCGGAAAAGCTTTTAAGGCTTGCCCTATCAACAGCACATCATCTCTCATCATCTTTCATATAAATATATATTTTGATTGGATCTCGTCTCTCTATGTCAGCGCAAAGCCCTAAAAAACTGCTTAACGTTCTCCGTGGCGAGCAAGCAGCTGTCCCGCCTATGTGGTTGATGCGCCAGGCTGGTCGCTATCTTCCGGAATATCGCGCTTTACGTGCGGAAAAAGGCGGATTTCTGGCATTGGCATATGACAGTGACGCGGCGTGCGAAATCACCTTGCAACCCATCCGGCGCTTTGGATTTGACGCAGCCATCCTGTTTTCGGACATTCTTGTTGTGCCGCATGCCATGGGTCAGGATCTGTGGTTCGAAACGGGTGAGGGTCCAAGGCTCGCACCGCGTCTGGCGGAGTCACGGCTCGAGGATTTCGTGCCAGCGCCGGAACGTCTTGCCCCAGTGATCGAAACAGTGCGCAAGGTATCGGCAGGCCTTTCACCCGAGACCACCTTCCTTGGCTTCGCTGGAAGCCCGTGGACGGTCGCAACCTACATGGTGCATGGTCAAGGAAGCAAGGACCAGGCAGAGGCCCGCAGGATGGCCCATGCGGAGCCTGAGCGCTTTGGTGCACTGATCGAAGCCATCACCACGGCAACCGTCGATTATCTCGCCAACCAGATCGATGCCGGCGTCGATGCCGTCCAGTTGTTCGACAGCTGGGCTGGTTCCCTGTCGCCCGCACAATTCGAAAAATGGGTGATTGCGCCCAATTCCGAGATCGTTCGCCGTTTGAAGGCGCGCAACCCCAATGCCGTGATCATTGGTTTCCCCAAGGGCGCAGGTGGCAAGCTTGCTGCCTATGCGCATGGAACAGGCGTTGATGCATTGGGTCTTGATGAAACCGTCGACCCGCATTGGGCGAACCGCGAACTGCCAAAGGGCTTGCCGGTTCAGGGCAATCTGGATCCACTGGCATTGATTGCCGGCGGCGACGTGTTGAAGGACGCCGTGAACAATATTCTGAGCGCATTTGAAGATCGGCCGCATGTCTTCAATCTCGGGCATGGGATCCTGCCCGACACGCCCATCGAAAATGTAGAAATGCTTATCAATCTGGTCCGCAAGGGTTAACCCATGAAGGCCGTTTTATGACGGAAATATTATCTGTGCTGTATATCTGGCTGAAATCTGCCCATATCATCTTTGTCATTTTCTGGATGGCGGGATTGTTCATGATCCCGCGCTTTTTCGTCTATCACCAGGAAAGCGCCGAAGGTTCGGAAGAAGCCGCAAAATGGGTGGATCGTGAAGCAAAGCTGATCAAGATCATTCTCAATCCGTCCATCATCATTGTGTGGGTGCTGGGGCTGTTGCTGGCATGGAATATCGGCGCGATGGCCGAAGGATGGTTCCACGCCAAATTGCTGTTCGTGCTTGGTTTGTCGGCTTATCATGGCTGGGCAGTCGGTTATGCCAAGAAGCTGGCGCGCGGCGAGCGGCGCCTGACGGGCAAGCAATTGCGTCTGTTCAATGAAGTGCCCGGCATTGCGTCCGCCATCATTGTGATTTTGGTGATCGCCAAGCCATTCTAAGCCGTGTCGGCAGGCCACATCGATAAAGTGCTTTCCTACAATATCGCGATTCGGGTATACCCATCGCTATGAAAGATAATGTTTTTCTGTCCATGTTCCCGGTCGTCCTCAATTGGGGATTAGCTGTTGTGCGCGCGACGGTTTAGGTGTGACCTTAGTGTGACCTTTCAGAGATTCTGGCGCGGCCCAAAGCGCAGCGAGCGACTGAGAACAGTTGACGCCGCCGCAATCACGGCCTATTTGCGAACTCAAGCCCGTCCTGGGCATGAGGCGCGACCAACGCAACAACCGCGCCACCAACTTTTCAATATTCAACCGGTGAGCTTTCTGAAGCCGGTTTTCACAACGGGCCAGTCGCCCATCCAACATCAGGGCCAATGGTCCATCCAACGGAAATAAACATGCATTTAAAAGAGCTGAAAAGCAAAAATCCCGCTGACCTCGTATCGATGGCTGAAGAGCTTGGCGTCGAGGGCGCGTCAACCTTGCGCAAACAGGACCTCATGTTTGCTATCCTCAAAGAACTTGCCGAAGATGGCGAACAGATCATGGGTCTGGGCACGATTGAAGTCCTGCCAGACAGTTTCGGTTTCCTGCGTTCGCCGGAGGCCAATTATCTCGCCGGACCCGACGATATCTATGTGTCGCCCAACATGGTGCGGCAATTTGGTTTGCGCACCGGCGATACCGTCGAAGGCGAAATCCGTGCGCCAAAGGATGGCGAGCGGTATTTTGCGCTGACCAAGGTGATGAAGATCAACTTTGATGATCCGGACGCCGTGCGCCACCGCGTCAATTTCGACAATCTCACGCCGCTTTATCCCGATTCCAAGCTGACGCTCGACTCGCTTGACCCGACCGTTAAAGACAAGTCGGCGCGCGTCATCGACATCGTCAGCCCGCAGGGCAAGGGCCAGCGCGCATTGATCGTGGCGCCGCCGCGCACGGGTAAAACCGTGTTGCTGCAAAATATTGCCCGCGCCATTACCGAGAACCATCCCGAGGTGTTCCTGATCGTTCTTTTGATCGACGAACGGCCGGAGGAAGTGACCGACATGCAGCGTTCCGTGAAGGGTGAGGTTGTATCCTCCACCTTTGACGAACCCGCGACCCGCCACGTACAAGTCGCTGAAATGGTTATAGAAAAAGCCAAGCGCCTGGTCGAGCACAAGCATGATGTCGTCATCCTGCTTGACTCCATCACGCGTCTTGGCCGCGCCTATAACACTGTTGTCCCATCATCGGGCAAGGTGCTGACTGGCGGTGTCGATGCCAATGCGCTGCAACGTCCAAAGCGCTTCTTTGGTGCCGCCCGGAACATCGAAGAAGGCGGATCGTTGTCCATCATCGCCACCGCGCTGATCGATACCGGCAGCCGGATGGATGAAGTTATTTTCGAAGAGTTCAAGGGTACGGGTAACTCCGAAATCGTGCTGGATCGCAAGGTTGCGGACAAGCGCATCTTCCCGGCGCTTGACGTTGGCAAGTCCGGCACGCGTAAGGAAGAGTTGTTGGTCGAGGAAGGCAAGCTCAAAAAAATGTGGGTATTGCGCAGGATCCTCATGCAGATGGGTACCATCGATGCGATGGAATTCCTGCTCGACAAGATGAAGGATTCCAAAACCAACGAAGACTTTTTCGACTCGATGAACCAGTAAGCAGCAGGCCCGATAAACGATGTTCGAATTATTGATCGCAACCGCATCAGCGGCACCATCGCTTGGTGGACCCTCAGAGATTTGGGGGCACATCGTTAATGATTTCTCCAATCTGAACACCACCAGTGCCTGGACAGCATTGGGGTCGGTCATTCTGCTCGATCTCGTGCTTGCCGGTGATAATGCGATTGTGGTTGGCGCTTTGGCGGCGGGTTTGCCAGCTGAGCAACGCAAGAAGGTTATCTTCATTGGTGTCATCGCGGCACTCGTGCTGCGGGTTATTTTTGCGCTGATGGTCAATCTTCTGATGGGGGTTATTGGCCTCATCTTCGTTGGCGGTCTGTTGCTCATCTGGGTCGCCTGGAAAATGTACCGCGACCTGCGGCGCAGCGAGGCAACCGAGTCTCCCGGGTCTCCTGAAATATTGGGCGATGAGAACAGCGGTATTCCTGCAGCAAAAAGCTTCGCCGCCGCGGCCTGGGCAGTAGCAGTCGCCGATGTCTCGATGAGCCTTGACAATGTCCTTGCCGTCGCTGGCGCTGCCAAGGACCATCCTGGCATCATGATCGTTGGCCTGATCTTTGCCGTTGCTTTGATGGGCGTCGCGGCGAACATCATTGCACAATATATTGAGCGATATAGGTGGATCGCGTGGCTCGGCATGGCCGTGATCGTCTATGTTGCGGGCAAGATGATCTACGAAGGCTGGACCGACCCCGCGCTTGGGGTCGGCCGTTATGTCATCGCGTTCATTGGCGGCTAGATAAGACGCCTTGCGCCGTTCCGCGGCGCAGGGCGATCAGCCCAGATGTTCGGCAAAAAATGCTTTCGTGCGCGAGTCAGCAAGCGCCGCGCCAGCCTCGTCACGGCGGTTGCCCATTTCGGCGGCAAAGCCATGGTCAAGCCCAGCATAATCATGCAGCGTCACCTTGGGATGGCTGTCCAGCGCCGCGTGGATGGCAGCCTGTGCCTCAGGCCCCACAAAATGGTCGGCGGTCGGAATGTGCAGCATCAGCGGATTGGCAATGGCGTGGCTTTCATTGAGCATCTGGTCGATCATCACGCCATAATAGCCCACAGAAGCGCTGATATCGGTGCGTGTGGCCGCCATATATGCAAGGCGTCCACCCAGGCAGTAGCCAACACAGCCTACCTTCTCCACAGGCGCATGGCCGGATAGACCCTGACGAATGGCGTGAATGCATGCCTCGATATCGCGCACGCCGTCGCCGGGTTCATATTGCCCAAAATAGCCAAAGGCTTCCTGCAACTCGGCCTCGATATCCGGATTGAGCTCGACACCGGGTGCAAAGCGCCAGAAGATATCGGGCGCCACAGCAAGATATCCGGCATCAGCCAAATGGTCGCATTTCTGCCGGATTCCCGCATTGACGCCAAATATTTCCGGAATGACAATGATCGCCGCCTTCGCAGCGCCAGACGGCGTGGCCAGATAAGCTGGAAAAAGGGCATCCTCGCCCAGCGCATCAATCTTGATCATGTCACCCATATTGTCTCCTTGGCGGACATTCTCCGCAATTGCGTGATTCAACTTAGCCATTATAGTAAAGGGCACCAGCGAATAGGAGAGGCAAGGCCCATGAAGATGAACATTGAAATCGATTGTTCTCCCGAAGAGGCCCGGGCGCTTCTTGGTCTTCCCGATGTGACCAAGGCAAATGAGGCATATGTGGAAAAGGTCACGAACCTGATGAACGGGGCGGGTGGCATTGAACAGCTGCAAGAGCTTGGGAAGCAGATCGCGCCCATGGGCCAAATGGGATTGCAATTGTTCCAGCAGCTCATCGAAACCGGGGCAAAGGCAGCGATGTCGGGCATGAGCGGCAAAGACAAAAAATAAGCCGTCTATGAAAAGCGGTGACACAATATTCGCGCTGTCCAGCGGCGCGCCGCCCGCGGCTATCGCTATTGTCCGTATAAGTGGCCCCAAGGCGTTTGATATCGTCCGTGCTCTTGCCGGAAGAGTACCAGCCCCGCGTCAGGCGTCTTTATGCACGCTTCGCGCGCCGGTGAGCGGGGAGTTGCTTGACCAAGCACTCGTGCTTGTGTTTCCCGGCCCAGCGAGTGCCACTGGCGAAGATTTGGCCGAGTTGCACCTCCATGGTGGCCGCGCCGTTGTCCGCGCTGTGGAGGAGGCCATCGCAGACTTTCCTGACGTAAGACGCGCAGAAGCTGGCGAATTTACCCGGCGGGCCTTTGCCCACGGCCGGTTGGACCTCAATGAAGCCGAAGGTCTTGCAGATCTCCTGTCAGCGGAAACCGAGTGGCAACGTCGTGCAGCAAGCTTGATGTTTGGCGGGACGTTCAGTGCCGCCGTCGAGGACTGGCGGCAAGAAGTGTTGCGGCTGTCTGCTCTGACCGAAGCTGAGCTCGATTTTTCGGATGAAGGTGACGTAGAATCCCAGAATTATGTCGTAATTACAAAAGGTTGTTCTGCATTACGCTCCGATGTTGAACAACTTTTGGCTGGTGCCCCTGCAGAGAAATTGAAGGATGGGTTGCGCGTGGTATTGGCTGGCCCGCCCAATAGCGGCAAATCGACATTGCTGAATGCGCTCGTCGGCCGTGAAGCAGCGATTGTGTCCGACATTGCAGGCACGACACGTGACATGATCGAAGTGCCAATTGGGGTCGAGGGCATTGCACTGCTGTTCACCGACACAGCCGGCCTTCGTGACGACAGCCATGATGTTATCGAACAAATCGGTATTGACCGCAGCCACGCCGCAATGCGCCAAGCGGATATTCTTTTGTGGCTCGGCTCGGAAGGCGAAGGGCCCGACCATCCCTGCCTCATCGAAGTGGCCACCAAAAGTGACATGAGTCCAGAGAAGATCAAATCCCAAGCCGCGATATCTGTCTCAGGTGTGACTGGAGAAGGGATAGATGCGCTCCTTCATATTGTCGCCGACACTGCGAAGACGCTAGTTCCACAACCCGATCAATTTGCGGTCAACAACCGACAGCGATCGCTTCTAGCACAGGCATCCACTTCTCTCGGAGCATGTGGTGACTCTGATGACTGGCTCATCGTTGCGGAGAATTTGCGGCAGGCACGCCGAGCGCTCGATGCGCTGACAGGACGAGCGCATACGGAAGAACTGCTCGACAATATCTTTGGGAAATTCTGCGTCGGAAAATAGTGTTTCACGTGAAACAGGCACGTCTCCTTTTTTGACGCAACTGACGAGTTGGGCTATGCGCGACACATGAAGAGCAATTTTGATATCATCGTGGTGGGTGGCGGCCACGCTGGCACCGAAGCGGCAGCGGTTGCAGCGCGTATGGGTATGCGCGTCGCGCTGGTCAGCTTTGACAAGAATATGATCGGTGCGATGTCGTGCAATCCTGCGATTGGCGGACTTGGCAAAGGGCATCTGGTCCGCGAGGTGGATGCCTTTGACGGCCTCATCGGGCGCGCAGCGGACGACTCGGCCGTGCATTACCGCATGCTCAACGCGTCAAAAGGCGCGGCAGTACAGGGACCGCGAATTCAGGCGGACCGGAAATTATTCAAAGATTCGATCCAGCGGCAACTTGCGCAACATGCCAACCTGGATCTGATCGAGGCAGAAGCGGCGGCGCTACATTTTGTGCCGGGTGCGCCCGGCAAGGTCGCTGGCCTGGTTCTCGGCGACGGATCGATTGTGACTTCGTCCGCAGTCGTTTTGGCGACGGGTACTTTTTTGGGCGGAAAGCTTTTCCGCGGTGAGGAGCGGTTAGACGGCGGTCGCGTTGGCGAGTCATCGGCTCTGTTGCTTTCGCGCCAGTTGCGCGAGGCCGGATTGCCAATCGCCAGGTTGAAGACCGGAACGCCACCGCGTTTGGATGGGCGCACCATAAATTGGTCGAAGTTGGAACTTCAGCCGTCAGACGATGACAGTTGGACAATGTCGACGATGCGCGCGCGGCGAACGGTGCCCCAGTTGTTTTGCGCTATGTCGCGGACCAACGGTAGGACACATGACATTATCCGGTCAGGCCTCGATCGATCACCTTTATTTGGTGGAGATATCGAGGGCAGGGGCCCACGTTATTGTCCGTCGATCGAGGACAAGATATTCCGGTTTGGCGATCGTGAAGGCCATCAGGTATTTCTGGAACCAGAGGGTATCGATAGCCATTTGATTTATCCCAATGGCATTTCAACATCGCTCCCCACGGATATTCAAGCGGCGATGGTTCGTTCCATGGCAGGCCTTGAAAATTGCGACATTGTTGTGCCGGGCTATGCAGTTGAATATGATTATGTCGACCCGCGTTGCCTCGATTCAAGTTTGGCCGTGCGTGGCTTTGAGGGACTATATTGCGCTGGACAGATTAACGGCACTACTGGCTATGAGGAGGCCGCAGCGCAGGGCCTGGTCGCGGGGATGGGGGCGGCTTGTAAGATCCTCGATAAACCATTTCCGGGGCTAGATCGGACCAATAGCTATATTGCCGTGATGATTGACGACCTGACTTTGCAGGGCGTGACTGAGCCTTATCGCATGCTGACCGCCCGCGCGGAATATCGGCTGCGATTGCGCTCTGACAACGCGGCCACGCGACTCACGCCGCTGGCAATTTCGGCCGGAGCTGTCGAGAGCGGTCGAGCGTCTGCCTTTGTCGATAGAGCAACACAGCGGAACGCTCTGCTGGATCGCCTCGACTGTCAAGTAAGCGCCGATTCGCTGATAAAATTGGGCATGCTTGTGAAGCAGGATGCCGGAAAGATGTCCTTGTTCGAATGGCTTCGCTTTCCTCAAGTTACCATTGGTCCGATTGTTGCAGCCAATGATGATACCAAATGGGCGAAGGACCTTTTGTCGGAAGTGGAGCAGGACGGGCGCTATGCGCCTTACTTGGCGCGACAGGAGGCCGAGATCAGCGACGTCGCCGCGAACGAACAAATCCAACTTCCGCCAGCAACTGATTATGGTTCGATTTCTGGCCTATCAAATGAAATGGTCGAACGGCTTGAAAGCGCCAAGCCTGAAAATCTGGCTGCGGCATCTCGGATCCGCGGCATCACCCCGGCTGCACTGGCCGCAATATTGGTTCATGCTAAACGCTCCAAGACTGTTGCGATAGAAAACGTATGACGGACGAAGAAGCCAAGGCTTGGCTGGAGAAACAGCAAGGTGTTTCACGTGAAACAATGGAAAAACTTGCTGGCTTTGTTGCATTTCTAAGGCGCGAGGCCGAAAGTCAGAATTTGATTTCAGCGTCTACCTTAGACCAGATTTGGTCGCGCCACATCGTGGACAGCGCGCAACTTCTTAACTTTTTAGACCAACAGGTCTCAAATATTCGCTGGCTTGATCTTGGAACCGGCGCCGGATTTCCGGGACTGATTATCGCTATTATGACAAACTTCCAGTTCACGCTGGTTGAATCACGCGCACGCCGAGTCGATTATTTGCAACGCGCCGTTGAAATGCTTGATCTCACCGACCGCGTTCATGTGGCCGGCGTCGAGCTTGAACGGCTCGAAACTGCCCCATATTCCATCATCAGCGCGCGTGCATTTGCGCCTTTGCCTAAATTATTTGATCTGGCGGCGCGGTTCGCCACAAATAAGACTTTGTGGCTCTTGCCAAAGGGGCGTAATGCAGAACTGGAGTGGGAGGACACCCGGAAAATCTGGGACGGAAACTTCCGCGTCATGCAAAGCGTAACTGACCAACAGGCGGGAATACTCGTCGGCACATTATCGGAGAAACGCATAAATAGCGCTCGCTCCGGACAACAGGGGCAAAAGCCATGATCCGAATCGCGGTAGCAAATCAAAAAGGTGGCGTGGGGAAAACCACTACTGCGATAAATTTGGCGACGGCACTGGCTGCGAGCGGTTGGCGTTGTGTGCTTGTTGACTTGGACCCCCAAGGCAATGCCTCCACTGGCTTGGGTCTGAAACAGGCACAGCGCGTGCACAGCAGCTATGATCTGCTGCTTGGGGACGCGTCGCTCAGGGATTCAGCGATTCCCACATTGATTCCGAATCTCGATATCGTCCCGGCAACTGTTGATTTGTCCGGCGCCGAAATCGAGCTTGTTGAATATGAAGACCGCACTGGTCGGCTTAAGGCCGCCTTCGACAAATCCGACGCGCATTGGGATATTTGTCTTATTGATTGTCCGCCATCTCTGGGCCTGATTACGATCAATTCGCTTGTCGCCGTCGACTCTATCTTAGTTCCGTTGCAATGCGAGTTTTTTGCCCTTGAGGGTTTAAGTCAATTGTTACAGACAGTTGAGCGGATTCAGGGCAGGTTTAATCCAGCCCTGACCATCCTTGGTGTGGCATTGACCATGTATGACAAGCGCAACAGGTTGACCGAACAGGTGGCTGATGATGTTCGCAGCTGCCTCGGTGATTTGGTATTCGAAACAGTTATCCCGCGTAACGTCCGCTTGTCGGAAGCGCCGAGTCACGGCCTTCCGGCACTGGTATATGATCACAGATGTTCGGGATCCGAGGCCTATATGAAACTTGCACGGGAATTGATCGGTCGCTTGCCGGTCCGGGAGTTAGCAGCGTGATAAACGACAATTCGGTAGAAAAATCGCCTCTGAAAAAGAAAATGGGGCTTGGTCGCGGGTTGGACGCTTTATTGGGCGAGGCCTTGCGCGGCGACAGCGCCTCCGGGCGTTCGTCAGACGAGCGCGGCACGTCGGGACAGGGCGTGAGCTTATTGTCGGTTATCGACATTCGTCCCAACCCCAACCAGCCGCGGCGGCATTTTTCCGACGAGAAATTGGATGAGCTGGCAGCAAGCATATCCAAGCACGGCATTATTCAACCGATCGTCGTGCGTCCCTTTGAAGGCGGTTATCAGATCGTAGCAGGCGAACGTCGCTGGCGGGCTGCCCAGCGCGCACAACTGCATGAAATTCCTACCATTATTCGCAATTTCGATGATACTGAAACGCTCGAAATTGCGCTGCTCGAAAATATCCAGCGTCAGGATCTGAATCCGATCGAAGAAGCCGAAGCCTACAGAAAGCTGACTGAACTGTTTGGGCATAGTGCGGCGGAACTTGCAGCATTGGTGCACAAGTCACGCAGCCATGTTGCCAACATGATGCGATTGCTGGACCTGTCGCAACCGCTGCGCGACCTGGTGATCGAGGAAAAACTGAGCATGGGTCACGCGCGTGCACTGCTTGGCAGTGAAAACGCGGTGCAACTGGCCATGTTGGTGATCAAAAATGGCCTGTCTGTGCGCGCGACGGAAGCGCTTGTGCAGCAAGAGCGCGCACCAAAGGTCAAAAAGGGCAGCAGAGCTTCGAGTCCGGACGCCAATGCCGATATTCGAGCGGTCGAGTCGCACCTTGGCGATTTGCTGGGGCTTAAAGTGCGGATTGCTCAAAAAAATGCGACGGGCGCCGGTGCGGTCACATTTGAATATGGCAGCCTGGATCAATTGGACATGCTTTGTCAGCGCCTGACAGGGGAAAAATTCTAACTTCTCGGTAACGCAACTTTTACTCATTAACCTTTGCAAGCCAATATCATGCAATAATACACTGGATTATTAGGCAATTTTTGACAGCCGACGCGCTGCGTCTTTCAATGCAGCCGCAGCACGTTAACTATGCTGTGCAGCAAAGCCTTATGATTCCCTGTGCATAAGGGACGTCGAATGCAGTGGGGCATTCCGAACCTGCTTTGTTACAAAGGACCAGAATATGTTGAACAAAACGAAAGTCGCCCTTTTGGGCGCGATGGCGGTTGTTGCGATGGCTTCGACCGGAGCTCAAGCTGCGACACAAAGCGCAGATGCTAGAGTTCAAATCGTTGCTGCAGTGCAGATTGCTCAGAATGATATCCTCGACTTTGGCGTGATAGCTTCAGGGGCAGCGGCCGGAACGGTTACACTTCCCAACTCGTCAAACGTGCGCACATGCTCGGCTGGACTTACCTGCGCCGGGACGGCTGCGTTGAGAGGCCGTTTTACCGTGACCGCTGCAAGTGGTAACGTCGTTGTGCTTACGGTTCCTGCAACGGCATCCGTTGCCTCCGGCGGCAACACCATGTCGATCGCGTTATCGCCTTCAGTCACGTCATTTACTGCGGGAGCTGCGCCAACGGTATTTTTTGTCGGTGGCGCGTTGTCCGTCGCAGCCAACCAAGCAGCTGGCACGTACACTGGCACTTATAACGTGTCAGCCGACTACCAATAAGCAAAGCAGCGTTTGAGGACGCTTTATCTTGAGATCTGACCCCCGGTAGCTTCGCCACCGGGGGTTTTTTTTGACATGTCAAACACCGTTAGCGGGATGGTAACCATATCTCATTATTACTCCACCTGGACCAGTGTGAAGGGATTGACCCCCTAAACACGTAATATGTGGGTAATAAAATATGTTCGAATGGCTTGAAAAAGCATGTCGGCTGGCTGCTGGCCGACTGGCTGCGCCTATTATTCTAGGCGGAGTATCCCTCATCATGCCAGTTGCGGCTGCCAACGCGGCAGGCGACCTTCTCGTTGCGCCTACGCGCATAATCCTCGACAGTCGGCGGGGAACGGAGGTTATCCTCAACAATATTGGCGACGAAGAGGCAACGTATCGAATCACACTCGAACTGCGACGGATGAATGACCAAGGTCGGCTCGATGATGTCGCCTTGGAATCGGCTACGGATCAGGAAAAGGGGGCGCTAGGCGCCATTCGTTATGCGCCTCGCCGAGTTACGCTTCCCCCCAATCAGCCGCAGTCAATCCGGATTGGCCTGCAACCTGGAGAGGCCCTAGCAGACGGCGAGTACCGCGCGCACATGTTGTTTCGCGCGATCCCCAAAGCGCCAGCTGCCGACGGCTCTGATGCCGCAGCAGGGGGATTGAAAATACAGATTATTCCCATTTATGGGATAAGCATTCCCATCATTGTCCGGAAAGGTAATCTCCAAGCTACAGCGGCGTTGAGCAATGTGCGAATGGGTAAAAACAATGAAGGGCCGACCTTGGACTTTGACCTTAATCGTGCAGGCAGCAAATCTATATTTGGTGAAATCCATGTTTCAAAGCCCGGGATTGCCGACCCGATCAGCGTGACCAGAGGCATCGCAGCCTATCCCGAGATATCTCGACGGAAGGTCTCGATTGATCTGGATCCCGAGACTGCAGCCCAGATGCACGGGGAAATAATCATTTCCTATGTTGAAGCACCGGAAGCCGGTGGCGGACTCATTAGCCAGGTGCGCTCAGTCCTTCCCTGACCAATTTGGTCACGATCAGCATTATGGAAAAGATTCTTCATAAGGCCGCAAAGGCATTGATGGCTTTGGCCGTTGCAGCCGGGTTCTTCGCGATCCCGGCTGCGCCTGCATTTGCGTCTGGCTGGCAAGCAAATGAAGACGACGCCTTATTGTTTGACGTGCGTGTCGGTCAGTGGCGGGTGGGCGATGGCGTTCGCGGCTACCAAACTGACAAGGGCGTGTGCCTAGATTTTGCAGATGTGATCGTGGCGTTTGACCTACCTGTTCGTCTCGATAAAAAGTCGCGCCGCGCAACTGGCTGGTTGTTCGAAGAAAGCCGGACATTTACGATCGACCGCGAATCTAACATGGTACAAATCATGAACAAATCTCAAGATATTGGGGAAACGGACGTTCGTGATGTTCCGGAGGGATGGTGTGTAGATGCCGGCATCCTTGCAAAATGGTTGGATGTGCAATTGAAGGTTGATCAGTCGAGTGCCGTTATTCTTGTCAGTGCTGACCGCAAGCTTCCCTTCGAAATGGCCGAGGAGCGAAAGGCGCGTGCCGGAAAAGTGCGACCACCGAAAGATTTCGATCTCACCAGCCTACCGCAAGCCAAGGATCCTTATAAATCTTTCCGCACCCCCTCGGTTGATGTCGTGGTCTCGATCGGAACGGCACGGGACAAACAGACAGGCAATCGCGCCGATGCACGTTACGAATTCTTCGCCAGTGGCGAAGTTGCTGGCGCGTCTTTTGATGCGCGATTGTCCTCAAATGGCCAAGGCGTTCCAGAGAGCCTGCGCTTGCGTACATATAAAACTGATCCAGCAGGCGGGCTATTGGGACGGTTGCATGCCACACATTTCGCAGTCGGCGATGTCGCGACAAATGCGACTGCGTTAGGTATTCAAAACACAGCAGGACGCGGGGCATTCATTACCAACCGCCCACTTAATCTACCAGCAAGTTTTGACCGCACTGTCTTTCGCGGAGAATTGCCTGATGGTTGGGATGCCGAACTTTATCGTAATGATCAGCTGATCGGTTATGTCCAAAGCCGAGGCGATGGGAGGTTTGAATTTCTCGACGTCCAATTGCTATATGGTCAAAACAGGTTTGAGATTGTGCTCTATGGTCCACAAGGGCAGATTCGTCGCGAAGTACAAATGATTCCGGTCGGGATGGATTCGATTCCTCCGCGCAAAACCTATTACTGGGCTGCAATCCAGGATGCTGGACGCGATCTCATCAATTTGGGAGATGTTGAGGCAAACGACATTCTGGGCTGGCGCGCAGGTTTTGGCTTAGAACGGGGCCTTGACACAAAGACGTCAGTCGCAGCGTCGCTGTTTACGTCGATGCATAGCGGACAACGTCAATATTTTTTGGAAGGATCTGTGCGCCGAGCTGTCGGACCGTCGCTGATCGAAATCGCTAGTGCTGCCAACCTCATCGGTGGTTACGCGTTGCGCGGGCAAATGCTTGCGCAAGTCGGAAAGGCGCTAATTACGGCAGAAAGCGCCTGGCTGCTGGGAAATTATCAAAGCGAGAGATATGACCGCGATGTGCAGCGTTTCAATAGCCTGTCGCTAGACCACACAATCAAACTTGGACGGCAATTCTTCCCATTGCGGGGTGAAATCCGCTATATTGCGCAAACCGATGGCGGCATTCGTATGGAAGCTGTATCACGACTATCTTTTAATATCAGACAGTTAAATGCTAGCGCTGAACTGGAGTGGTCTCAAGACCAAACCAAAGGTAGCGTTAACCAACCGTCGCGGCTTGATGCGGCATTGCGCTTGTCAGGGCGGGTTGGGGAGCTTCGTCTGCGCGGGGAAGCTACTTTTGGACTGACTGGGGAATCAGGATTTCGCGAATCCAAATTGACGGGCGAATGGCGGGCAGGCGACCGCGCCGACTGGAAGGTTGAGACGGGCTACTCTGCATATAATAAACGCGGGCGATTTGCATTGGGACACAGCCGGCGGTTCAAACATTTTGCGATTGCCGGGCAAGTAGAAACGGCGAGTGACGGCTCGGTTGCAGCTGGTCTGAATATAGCTTTCAGTTTAGGGCCAAAGCCCGACGGCAGGGGATTGCGGGTTGCAGCAGAAAAGCTGGCGACCGCCGGACAGGCATTTGCCCTGGTGTTTCAGGACAACAATGCAGACGGCATTCGCCAACCGGACGAGCCAGTGCAAAAAGATGTCGAACTGACCGCAGGGTTGAGTGGCCGCGGATCACCGACGGGCGCTGATGGCCGGACGATCATCGACGGGCTGCAGCCCTATGAGCAGATATTGATTGGCATTGACGCCTCAAGCTTGCCGGACCCGTTTGTGCAGCCAGCGACCAGTGGCGTGGTTATTACCCCGCGTCCCGGTGTTCCCACGGTCATCGAACTGCCACTGGTCGCTGCAGGAGAAATTTCCGGTAGCCTGCAACGTGAAGGCGGTAAGTCGCTTGCGGGTGTTGATCTCGAGCTTTTGGACAAAGAAGGTCGCATCGTAAAGACCACGCGCACCGAATATGACGGCTACTTTCTCTTTGAATTCGTACCTTATGGCAATTACCGTCTCCGCGTTGCACCGCTTGCTGCCAATATCATTGGCGTGGTCGCGGATTTGTCGACCAAAGCTGCATTGGGCAAGGCTAGCGGGACAGTTGATCTCGGTATAATCGTGGCCTTTGCAGTTCCGCGTTTGGCGAACATGGCAACGGGCATAAATGGCGCTGCGCAAGGTCCGTAATGTCGCGGCGATGCATCCAATGAACATGCGCGACGTTCCTATTGCCGGAAACCATCTAATCGCATAGTCTTGGATGGGAGATTTATCGGAGCGACGCGGCCAATGGCGCAGAATGCGGAAAAGCGACATCATCTATCCACGCGTATCTGGCATTGGCTGAACGCCATCTTCGCCATCACATTGCTCATGAGCGGCCTAATGATCTTCAATGCCCACCCACGGCTGTATTGGGGGGACTATGGATCGCGCGAGGACCGTCCCTGGCTTGAGATAGACGGTACCCGCACGACAGGCTTCGTCCGCGTGGGCACAACGCGTGTAGAAACGACAGGGGTGCTCGGTCTGTCCAAAGACGGCAATGGTGAGCTCCGCCGTGTGGCCTTTCCGGGCTGGGCTACGATACCTACTCGCTACAGCCTGGCTGACGCGCGTCGCTGGCATTTTGCTTTTGCCTGGATGTTTGCGATCGGATTAACAGGCTTCATGCTGATGTCTGTGTTCAACGGACACATTCGCAAGGACTTGCATGTTCGCCGGTCGGAATGGAGCCTGAAAGTCATCTGGAAAGATATCAAGGATCACGCCCGATTACGTTTCGATGACGGACATGGCACCGGCACGTTCAATGTCTTGCAGAAATTCAGTTACATCGGTGTAATATTCGTGGTGCTGCCGATGATGATCCTGACTGGTATTACCATGTCCCCTGCGATGAACGCGGCGTGGCCGTGGTTGCTGGATATTTTTGGCGGACGGCAATCAGCGCGGTCCATTCATTTCATCACAGCAACCCTCATGGCGCTGTTCGTGATCGTGCACTTGATCATGGTCCTCCTGTCCGGTCCCATCACGGGCATCAGGTCAATGATCACGGGACGGCACCTGGCGCCCGAAAAATCTCCCCCTGCTGGAGACAATATATGACTGACGATCGCAAGTTAATTGAACGGCGCGACATTTTGCGTTCAGCGACCTTAGGCGGCGGTGCGTTGATGCTGAGCGGTTGTGACGCCATGAATGACAGCGCAGCCTTTCGGTCGGCGTTACGCGTCGCCGAAAAACTGAATCACGCGACGCACCGCTCGCTGATGGACCGGGCCCAATTGGCACCCGAATTCGCAATGTCCGACATCTCACCGGTTTTTAAGACAAATGGGTCAGTCACTGCCACGTCCGCGGAATATGTTGCGCATCTGCAAAACAATTTTGCTGATTGGCGGCTGCGGGTTGACGGCATGGTGGCCAATCCATTGGAGATTTCTCTGGATACGCTGAGGGGTATGCCGTCGCGCACGCAAATCACCCGGCATGACTGTGTCGAAGGATGGAGCGCCATTGCCCGCTGGCAAGGTACCCCACTTCGATTGTTGCTTCAGCAGGCCCGATTGTCACCACGCGCCAAATATATTGTCTTTCACTGCGCCGATATTTACGGCGCGCGGCCTTATTATGAATCGATTGACCTGATCGACGCTTTTCATCCCCAAACCATTTTGGCTTGGGGCATGAATGGAGGGATTTTGCCAGAAAAACACGGGGCACCCATCCGGCTGCGCGTAGAGCGGCAATTGGGATACAAGCAGGCCAAATATGTCATGCGCATTGAAGCGACCGATAATCTCGCCAAATTCCATGGTGGAAAAGGCGGATATTGGGAAGATGTGGGCGACTATGAATGGTATGCCGGAATCTAGACTTGCGCGTCCGCCCGGTACATGGAAAAGCCTTTTTCAGATACTAGGGAGATCCATGCACCATGAAGACGCGCGCTGCTGTCGCATTCGAAGCCAAAAAGCCGCTGGAAATTGTCGAGCTTGACCTTGAAGGGCCCAAAGCCGGCGAAGTGTTGGTCGAAATCATGGCGACCGGGATTTGTCACACGGATGCTTACACGCTTGATGGTTTTGACAGTGAGGGGATATTTCCGTCGGTGCTTGGACATGAGGGCGCTGGCATTGTTCGCGAGGTTGGTGCCGGG
>JANMJX010000123.1:0-32273 GCA_031371575.1 Sphingomonadales bacterium | reverse complement strand
AGCTACTTGCAGAAGTTGGAAAAGCTGACGGGCAACTCGATCAATTTCTCTTCGTTACTCGTTGGCACGACATTTGTCGGCATTCACTATGGTGGAGCTGGTGATGACGGCGGAAACGCAACTTCCTTTTTCCGCTTCGATGCCGGGTCAGGGGTCGATAGTTTTAACTTCAATCGGGGAGGGCTGTCGAATGCGGTCCTTTTCCAAACTGGGAAGATGGGTGCAGTGCCTGAACCCACAACATGGATGTTGATGCTCATGGGCATGGCGGGTGTCGGATTTGCGATGCGTCGTAAGGACAAGCACACTTTGCGCGTTCGATACAACTAAGACTTTCAATCCAATTGAATCAAAGCCGTCGGTCGCAGGATCGGCGGCTTTCTTGTGTCCGCTCCCCTCAACTTTCCTGACATTCGAATAGTAATGTCCCGTCCTCGTTACCTGCCGTTCGTTTAACTTAAGGGCGAAAAGCGCAAGCAAAGAGCGGCAAAGCAGGATTTTACTGCCGACCGAATATTTGTTCGCTTTTTCAAGAGCTGCTTTCCTCAGCGGACGGAGATTGTGAGGGACCGAACCGCGCACCAAAATTTAATTCTTTTTTGAATGCACCCTAGTGCATCCCGAGTGCGTTTCCCTTCGTAGCTGAAGGCTGACGTTGCAGGGAAATTGACCGGATGACTCAAGGGAAAGACGTTGTAGAATATGGTATTAACACCTTATCTGATCCTCAAGGCGGTGTTGCTACCTGGCAAGTCACACCCCAATTGGGCTACGCAACTCAGGAAAAGTGTAGGGATAGCCTGTTCCCAGTCTCTATTTTTTCTAAGATTGCTGCGGGTGATCAGAGAGCGTTCCAACATCTCTACCAAGAAAATTGCGGTCTGGTTTATACTATAGCGCTGAGGATATTGCGGGACGGATCTCTTGCCGAAGACGCCGTGCAGGAAGCTTTTGTAAAAATATGGCGGTCTGCGGCACAGTTTGATGCCACGTTAGGTACGCCACAAAGCTGGATATCGGTAATCGCACGTAATGTTGCGCTTGACCTTATTCGCAAACGCCGGCCCCATGAAGAGCTTTCGGAAACTGACTTTACGGCGATCGCCACTGATCCGCACGAACCTTCCGATCCAAAGCTTGGTCAATGTCTGGCGCGGTTGCCAGAAGAGCAGATTACAGCGATTGTTACGATGTACACTTACGGGATGAGCCATTCAGAGTTGTCGAGCCACCTGGGAGCGCCAGTCGGCACAATTAAAAGCCGCGTGCGGCGCGCGACAGCGTCCTTGAAAAAATATATGAACGTCTGAAAAGGAAACTTTCTGGCCTGCCATTCTGCTTATGCGTCCAATAAGCGGGTACGGTACGTATTAAGGGTTGAAGTCATGGGTAACGAGCAAATGTCGATTGAAGATAAGGCCATCGGATATGTGCTGGGATCATTATCGCCGGAAGAACGCGATAGTGTAGCGCGTGAACGGCTGTTTAACGCAGTCCTCGACAAGGAAATATCATTGGTCGAGCGTCTGTACAGTGGATTGCGTCGCAACGACGAACTTGAAATCCCGGCTACGGAAATCTGGAACAGGATCACTGGCGCCATCGCAAAAGAGGACGCGGCGCTAGCTGATATATTTGTTCAGGATTGCCGATCCGGTGACTGGCAGGCATATGCACCATCGATTGAAACCAAAACATTGTGGTCGGAGAAGGCCATTCTGATCCGCTGCAACCCGGGTGCGGTCGAAGAAGAGCATGATCAGCCGGCAGATGAAGATGAGCATATCCTCGTCGTGGCGGGCGATTTGAACGTAGCGGGGCGCATTTTCGGTACCGGCGATTACCTCCGGGTGCCAGCAAGCGCAGTGCACAAAAAGATGACTACAGAGCGCGGGTGCCTATTATTCACTGAATATGTCCCGGCGAGCGTTGCTGACGCATCGACGGCATCACACGCCTGAACCGCTGGCGCAATGCCGACCGCCCCAGCCCCTCAGACTGACAACGACGGGCTGATGAAGAGTTTCCGAGAGTGTTTGCTGTTTACATCGGTCTTGTTGGCACATTTAGTCATTATCGTTCTGCTTGTGGTATCGCGATATGCCGCCCCCTTGCCCAAAAAGCAGGGACACTTGTCCGTATTTTTACTGTCAACGGCACCAAGCCAGCCGTCGATCCCCGTAAAAGCGCCGGTGATCGTTCAGGACATCAGACCGGTCTCAACGACCCCGGCTGCGGCCTTCGCCGAGCAACAGCAAAGCGCTGAAGGCGATTTTGAGGGTGAAGTCTGTTCGCCGATCGATGTTGTTACGACGCAACTGACCAGTGACCCGACTGTGCCAGCAGAAATTCAGCTGGTGCCGCGCACGGATCGATCCATTTCTGAAGCAATTGTGATCTGGAATGCCGAATGGAGTAATACTACGATCGCCGATGATGCACCGCTAAGGAACGTCCGCAATCGCATTGAACGCACGCTCGCCGAATTGCCTTTGGAATGCCTCGAAATGCCAGTTGCGGGCCCAAGGCTAATTCCGATCATGATTGATGGAAGCACGACATTTCTGGCGTTCGGTTCGGGCCGGTGGACTTGGCAGCAGCTTATCGAGCCGCATCCTGAACCATTGTTGGCGGCCAGTGATTGGACGTGGGAAGAATTGATACAACCAGAATTTGCGTCTGCATCTAAGCGCTCTTATAAACCTTCGCGGCCATCGACCGACTGAAACTAGTGTTTCGGCTTGCGATAGATGGAATATATTTCGCGGCGAACTGAGCGTTCCAAATGAACCCATTCGTTGGTCTCACTGCGTATCCCTCACAAGCCTCGGTTTAACGCAAAATAACGAACCATTAGAAATGGCTTAGGCGGGTTCTTGTTCAGGAGTAGTGATATGAAATTTCAAGATTTGTTGAAAGTGAGTACTGGCATTGCGCTGGTAGTCTGTGCAAGCTCATCTGCTTTTGCATCGAGCCATCGGGAAGCTCCCGGGGTTACGGAAGTTCCTAAAGTCGATAACACCGACGTTTATGCGTTTCGCAGTTACGAACCCGGTCGGGAGGACTATGTAACGATTATCTCTAATTTTCAGCCCGACCAAGGTCCGGGCAACGGGCCGAATTATTACACGATGGATCCGGACGCAGTTTATGAAATTCATATCGACAGCAATGGCGACGCCAAGGAAGATCTGACCTACCAGTTCAAATTCTCAAATCAGCTGAGTAGTCCAAAGGGCATCACGTTGAATGTAGGTGGCGTCGATCAATCGATTGCGCTGAGGCATGTTGGGCCAATCTCCAGCGCGAACGATGCGGACCTTGGCGAGCGCGAAGTGTACACGGTAACGCAGATTACCGGCGATCGACGTTCTGGCAGCCGAGGTCAGCTTACGGCAGGAGGCAACGCCACTTTTGTTAAGCCATTCGATAATGCTGGCAATAAGTCGGTGCCCAATTACCCTGCTTATGCAAATCAGTTCGTATATAATAATGTCGCCATCCCGGGCTGTGCAACTCAAGGCAGGGTTTTTGCTGGCCAGCGCGCTGAATATTTTGCGGTGAACCTGGGACCAATATTTGATCTGGTAAATTTCGTTCCGATCGAGGGCGACAATGATCCGGTTTACGGCAATGGTTCGCCATTTCCCGGCGGTATCACGCAGAGCCAAGACAATCAGGAACTGATCGGGAAAAAGAATGTCACTTCGCTAGCAATTGAAATTCCTATTGCTTGCCTTAAGGGCACGGGGAATGGCGTAATCGGCGTTTGGAGCACCGCTAGCCTCCCGCAGGCTCGTTTACTTCGCCCAACACCCAATACAAGGATGAGCGATTTGCAGGGCGGTGCGTTGGTCCAGGTATCGCGTCTGGGCATGCCACTGGTAAATGAGGTGGTCATCGGACTGCCGCAAAAGGATTTGTTCAATGCTGCAAAGCCGACGCAAGATAGTGCGTTAGCGACATATGTTACAAATCCGACATTCCCGGCAATTCTGGATGCATTGTTCCGTGCGCCAGTCAATTCAACGCTCGGAACGTCTTTCACCAACCTTGCGCCAACGAATTTCCCGCGCAACGATTTGGTTGCTGCATTCCTTACTGGCATCGAAACGCTCAATAAACAGAGCACTGTGACCCCTTCCGAGATGCTGCGGCTGAACACTGCAGTAAATCCGACGCCAAGGGCTTCGCAGAAAACGCTTGGTGTTGTTGCGGACGATTTGGCTGGCTTTCCCAATGGACGTCGACCTGGGGATGATGTTGTCGATATCGTCTTGCGAGTTGCAATGGGCCGTTTGTGTTATCCCGTTCCAATCGCGGGCAAACCTACCAGCCTTGGTCTTTGCAATCCTTCAGACGCACCAACCGGAAATGTGGCATTTACCGATGGTGCACCAAGCAACGCGGCAAATATCCAGAATGCGTTCCCGTATCTGAATGCTCCTTTACGCGGCGCTCCCCGTCCGCAGACCCAGCCATAAGGAGCGAGAGTAATGAAACGCAAAAGCCTAAATCTCCTATTATTTGCAGTTCCCATATCGTCGCTTGCTGCGTGTGGAGGCGGTGCCGATAACACTACACCGCCGCCGCCGCCGCCAACTACTGTGGTACAGGAAGATACCTTCGGAGTGGCATTTGGGACGGCGTTTCGTGCCGACCCGAATGCGACCCCAATTGAGCCCAAGGATGGTGACATTATACCGCTGAGTTTAACGACTGAGCCAAATGATGTGAAGTAAAACAGTGATAATGCCGGAGCGGCAATATTGTGCTGCTCCGGAATTATCTAAGGTTTCGCACGGTTATCGTAACCGAACGTCAGGCTGGAGAAAATTGTATCGAAATCCGCACCTGGACGTCCTTTGATTGGTTTCGTCCATACGACATTCAAGAGCCATGCTCCGCTTTCAGGAATACGGAAAGCGGCACGGCCGGTACTGTCCGTTTTTACAATGGCAACCGGCTTTTCGTCGGAATAAAGGTTGGTGAGCTTGACCGTGGCACCTGGCAATGCTTTGCCCTCATAAATAACGCGAACCGGCAGGTTACGCGACTTGCCAAGGGCATATGGGTCACGTTCAGGTACAATCTCGAGCGACAATCCAATCGCTCTTGTCGTGCGCGGATCCGTGCGCTCGGTGCTAGCGCCCACGCGGATCAGTACTTTGGCACGACGGCTATAAAATTCGCGCCCAGCGGTATCTACAGAGCCGGTACGGTTTCGATATTCCAGTATTGGCGTCAGCCCCTCGTCCTTGGCATAATCATTGAAACGCTTCGCCGGCAATTCGGACGACGCCCGATTGGTCTGCATCACGAGCACGTGAACGCCGGCCTCTTCGAAAACGGGAAAGAGCTGCGGGCCAATACCGCGTTGTTTGAAGGCGCTGCGCAGGTCGGCGGTGCCGTTGGGGCCAATCGATTTCAGCATGACAATGCGACTTGCGTCGGCCTCCCACCGGCCACGGTCCTTTCCGTGGCCGATCAACGCGGTAACCGGCAGTGCAACCCCCGTATTGGTTTGAAACGACTGTGGTTGCAGCCAAAAATCGTGAGCAGTTGCCGAGGTAGCTATAAAGACGATCGACAATTTAGACAGAGTGAAGCGCATGGAAAACAGTTTCCTTCAAATAATAATTGTTCTACCAACAATAATAATAAAAATATAGTATTGTCTATCTCTTTATATTTTAAGATACGCATATGTCTAAAGATAATTTTTACTACAGCATTACTATTTACATATAGCGCACCTGCTTATGCTCATCAGCAGGCGGATACTGCCGGCGGAATTGCTGCCGGTTTCAGCCATCCGTTTCTCGGCCTAGATCATATGCTGGCAATGATAGCGGTGGGGATCTGGGGAGCATTTCTTGGCAAACCTCTGCTTGTCATTTTGCCGATGGTTTTTCCGGTTATGATGACTGTAGGAGCGGCCGTGGCGATGCTTGGAATGCCGTTCCCGCCGGTAGAGTTCGGGATTGCGTTATCAGTCATCGTGCTCGGGGTGATGATCGTTACAACTACGCGCGCGGTGCCTGTCGTCGCTTGTGCAATCGTCGGTGTCTTTGCGCTCTTCCATGGTTACGCGCATGGTGTCGAGCTGCCCGAGGCTGCCGATCCTGTCGGGTACAGCGTCGGTTTTGTACTTGCTACGGGGCTATTGCATCTGGTTGGTATCGGGTTGGGTTTGTTCAAGGGTATTCGCTTTGGGGAATTTGGATTGCGTGCGGCGGGTGGTGCAATCGCGGCGGTTGGCGCTATGTATCTGGTGACGGGTTTGCTGCAATGAATGCCGGATTCCTTCCACTGGTCCTACTCTGTACAGCGCTCGCATTGGCGCTGGCCAAGACACCGCTTAAACTGTCCGCGTTGGCGATTGTTTTGCTGGTTTTCACCGCACTGCTGTCTTTTGCCGTTATACCTCCGGCGCATTGGGAAACACCTGCGATGCTCGGGCTTTGGGTCAGTGCGGCCATCACTGCCTTGCTTGCCTATCTCCCGCGCGGCATCAAAGGAGTTTGGGTTTTATTGGCAAGCGTGAATGCCGGCTTATGGGTCGGGGTCGTCGCCCATTCAGCTGGTGGCAAAATTGGCATCGCTTCGGCACTGCCGTTTGCATTGTTATTCCTGCCCGCCACCTGGTTACTGGAAAGGCAATTTGGCGCTGCTGTGAAAATCGCAGCAAGTTGGATTGTCGCCGTTAGCATCTTAGCCTTTACGGTCGCGCTCACCCCGGTGCCGGGCTACGCGCCCGATCATATGGAATGAATATGGCTGAGCTTTTCCCCTTCCTTGTCATAATTGGTTTCTTCGCTTCGCCGACCTATGCGCAGGTGATCGAAGTCGGGGCCGACGGCGAAGCGACCGTTTATGACGCGCCCACTATATTTGATGACGAGGGCAGTTTGCCGGTTTTCAAACACGCGGTTTATTCCAGTCATTCCAGTATTACACGCTCTTCCGCAACAGCGTCGGTCGCCCAGGTTGAGCAACAATATGGCCTGCCTCAAGGCCTTGTTCACGCGGTCATTCATCAGGAATCGCGGGGACGTCCTAATGCGATCAGCACCAAGGGCGCGTTCGGGCTTATGCAGTTGATGCCGGGAACCGCTGCGCAACTGGGCGTCAATCCATATGATCCGGAGCAAAATGTTCGCGGCGGCGCATTCTATTTGCGTCAACAGATTGACAGGTTCGGCAGCATCCCGCTGGCGCTCGCTGCGTATAATGCGGGTCCGGGCGCGGTGCTTCGCTATGGTGGTATTCCACCCTATCGGGAAACGCAAAATTACGTATCGACGATTATGCGGCGGTGGCAGCCGCCGCCGAGTTCAACAGCATTGGCGGCGTCAGCAATCGCCGCGCCCATTGTTCCAGCCATTAACGAAAATGCATTTTTTATCGAGGTAACCGAGCCATGAAATATCGACTAAGCGCCCTTCTTGTCTTGCTGTTTTCATCGCCAGCCTTTGCACAATATGCGGCGCCGGACCCGGCTGGTTCCGGACCGATTGCAGGCGCGGTGGATTGGTTGCAGGGAACGCTGCTCGGCAATGTCGCCACCGCCGTTGCTGTGATCGCTGTCGCAGCGGTCGGGTTCATGATGATGTCCGGCCGGGTGAACTGGAAATATGGCGCTACTGTAGTGATGGGGCTGTTCATTCTGTTCGGCGCTGCATCAATCGTTGGCGGCATTCGCTCGGTGGCCGGGTGAACCGCGATCCATTGTTTAGAGCGCTGGCGCGTCCGCAAATGGTGGCGGGCGTCACCTATCCGTTTTTCGTACTCAACGGTATCGTGGCTGCCGAGCTGTTCCTGATCTTCAAAACGCCGCTTGCGTTGTTGCCGTCGCTGTTCATCCACGCGTTGGGCTATGCAGCCCATTTGCGCGATGCCCACATTATGGCGTTGTGGATGACTAAGCTGCGCCGCACGCCAAATGTCAAGAACCGCCGTTTATGGGGGGCTAATGCTTACCGCGCGTGAAAAACTGGCGCGCCGCGAAGCTGCGGTCGGCGACCATCTGCCCTATGCGGCGCAGATCGATGACTGTACGATAGTCACCCGTGACGGACTTGCGCTGCAAGTAATTCGACTCGAAGGCTTGCCATTCGAAACGATCGACGCACTCACGCTAGAAGCGCGAAAAAATGCACGCGACGCAATGCTGCTGTCGGTCGCATCGTCACGCTTTGCATTGGTTCATCATGTTGTTCGCCGCGCGGTAGAACCAATATTCGAAGGAAAATTCGACGACCCATTCAGCCAGTCTCTTGACCGTGCTTGGCAAGACCGGCTGGCCACGAGGCGGCTTTACGTCAATGATCTCTACCTGACGCTCGTCATTCGTCCGCTCGGTGGCCGTGCCGGAATTGCCGAAAAAATGCTGGGGCTTTTCAGCGCCGGTGGAGGAGCAAGACAAAAGGCCGGTCCCGACATGCGCCAGCTCAACCAGGCGCGCGAGGCAATCCTTTCGGCGCTCGAACCGTATCAACCCAAATTGCTTTCCGCCTATGACCTGCCAAAGGGCTTGGCATCGGAGCCGCTCGAATTTCTGGCTTCGCTTGTAAACGGGGTCTCCCTGCCGATGCTTCTGCCTACCGGTGATCTTGGGCATGCAATGGCTCGGCGCCAAATCAGTTTTGGTGCAGACGCCATTGAATTCGGATCGATGAATGGCGAACCTTCCGAATATGCGGCCATCCTTTCGATTAAGGACTATCCGGCCAATACGGACGCCGGAATGCTAGACGACCTTTACCGTTTGCCGTTCGAGATGACGGTGACGCAAAGTTTCGCGATGATCGACCGTGGTCCAGCGCTGGAACGGATGGACCTGGCATTACGCCGGATGCGCTCGGCCGATGATGCCGCCATATCGCTTCGGTCAGAACTGGTGCTGGCGAAGGATGAGGTTGCTGCCGGACGCGCGGCATTTGGCGAACATCACCTGACCGTCATGATCCGCGCGGACCAAATCGGCGAGCTTGAAGTTGCCATCGGAGAAGCACAGGCCATGCTCTCCGAAGCCGGATTTGCCGCCGTGCGCGAAAATCTGGGATTGGAGGCTGCGTTTTGGGCGCAGTTCCCTGGGAATTTCGGCTATATCGCAAGGCGGGGGTTGATCTCATCAGCCAATTTTGCAGGCTTTGCGAGTGCGCATAATTTTCCAGTGGGCCAGCAATCTGGCAATTTCTGGGGCGATGCGGTGACATTATTTGAGACAACATCGGCAGGTCCCTATTTCTTTAATTTTCATCGCGGCGACCTGGGCAATTTCACTATCATCGGACCGTCCGGGTCGGGCAAAACCGTAGTGCTAGGCTTCCTACTTGCGCAGTCTCGGCGGTTTTCACCGCGCATCGTATTTTTCGACAAGGACCGGGGTGCTGAAATTTTCCTTCGGGCGATCGGCGGCGTCTATGACACGCTGAGACCCGGTGAAGCGACGCGGCTGAACCCATTATCGTTACCAGACAGCCCAGCAAATCGGGGTTTCCTCACAGAATGGCTGGCCAATTTGGTAACCGTGAACGGCACACCGCCTACGGTCGAGGAGTCGGCGTGGATCGCAGACGCCGTTGACGCCGCCTATGCAGGCCCGCCTGAACACCGGCGAATGAGGTATCTCGCCGAATTGTTCCGCGGTCGAGGTCGCGCTTCGGGAAGTGATCTCGCCGCTCGATTTGCGCCTTGGCATTCTTCAGGCGAACATGCCTGGCTGTTCGACAATGAAGCAGACGGGCTCGAACTTGAAGCCGAGACTATCGGTTTCGACATGACCGCGATTTTGGACCAGCCGGTGCTTCGGTCCCCTGCTATGCTGTATCTTTTCCACCGGGTCGAAGAGAGACTCGACGGGCGCCCGACGATCATTGTCGTCGATGAAGGTTGGAAAGCGCTCGATGACGACGTATTTGTAGCTCGGATCCGCGACTGGGAAAAAACCATCCGGAAACGCGGCGGTATTGTCGGCTTTGCTACGCAATCGGCATCGGATGCGCTCGAAAGTAGGATTGCTTCGGCCATAGTAGAACAGGCCGGGACGCAGATATTCATGGCCAATTCGTCGGCACAGGCACACGACTATATTGACGGATTTGGCCTCACTGCCCACGAATATGAGCTCGTTCGCAACATTCCTGAAACTGCGCGGGCGTTTCTCGTCAAGCATGGCAATGATAGCGTCGTCGTAAGGCTGAACCTGGCGTCAGAGCCTGATTTGCTGACCGTCCTGTCCGGCCGCGAACGTACGGTGCGCATGCTCGATACCCTGCGCGCCGAGGTTGGCGACAATCCCGCTTTGTGGCTGCCTTTATTGTTGGAAGCAGCATGAGACCCGATTTTTGTGCAGCCCCCGAAGGGCCCGGCCTTGCGGCACGATTGCTTGCCGATACAGATTGCCAGTCGTTCGGACTAGTCGAGCGCGGTTATGCCGCTCTATCGCAACCCGGCGGACCGGTAGCCGCTACGCTTACGGGCCTGCTCGTATTGGCGGTCGCATTCTTCGGATACCGTCTGATCCTGGGTCGCGGGCTATTGCTCGTTGATGCTGTCGGCCTTGCGCTCAAAATCGGTGTCGTCTTGGTTCTGGCAACATCTTGGGAGACATGGCAGGCGGTTGCCTATGACACATTCGCCCGTGCCCCTGTGCGGCTTGCAGGCGAAATGTTGACAGGGTTAAACGCTATGGATCCGATTGCCGGATTGCAGGCAGCGCTCGACGGGCTTGAGGATGCGAGCGTTGGTTACCGCACGCGCGCGGGTATCGCATCACCTCTGGTTGGCGGCCCTGCAGCTGCTGCAATGACGCTCAACCTATCAGGCTATTTTTTGACACTATCGATCCTTGGTTTATTGGTTGTAGCGCGCATTTTACTGGCGTTGCTGCTTGCTATCACGCCGGTAATGGCGGGCTTGATCCTGTTCGATGCGACCCGCGGAATGGCCTCACGCTGGCTTGCCGCGATGGCGGCTGCTGCATTTGTACCGATGTTTGTCCTGGTGCTCGCCGCGGTCGAATTTTCGATCCTTAACCCCATGATCACGCGGCTCTTGGCCGAACAAGCAGCCGAACGTTTCGAAAACGAAGCCGTTACACCCATAGGCCTGGTCACGGTGATATTCGCGTTGTCAATGTTGGGTGCCGTTTGGGCAGGCAGCAAGATTGCGTCAGGCATTCGTCTGCCAGGAGCGGCAAAATATGCGCCGGCGCAAGAACCGATTTTGAAAGAGAGTATAATGTCACCCCCAATCCTAGCCGCGCAGCAGTCTTCCGCTGTTCATATTGCACAAATGCTCGAACGTGCCGCCCGCCGCGAGGCTGGGCCAACCCCAGCCATAGCAGGCGCGGCATCGTTCATGCAGCTATCCAACGCAACATCGAGCGGAAGTCGCGCGCGGCGCGACGCAAGCTCACAGATTGAAGGCATATTCACTGCACCAAGCTCACGTCGCGCCGCCCTTCCGCGCGCTCAGCGGCGGACTCGCACGACAGCGAGGAGGGACGCATGAAAGAACGCGAAGAATATTTCGAGAGTGCACGAAGCTGGGCCGAAACACAAAACGGATCCGTATTGCGCGAACGAAAAATCGCCTGGATTGCGGCTGGAGTTGCAACGGGCATAGCGCTTATCTTGGCGCTGACTTTGCTGATATTATTGCCGTTGAAATCGGTGGAGCCATATGTTGTTACGGTTGATCGCCAAACCGGCGCCGTGCAGGTTGCGACTGGCATTACACCGGGCAAGCTCTCGGAAAATGACGCTGTTATCCAAGCGGAACTTGCGCGCTATGTGCGTGCACGCGAAACATTCGATGAGACTGATCTTCCAGTGATGTATCGGCTTGTCCAGTTGATGTCGTCGCGCAACGTATCAGCGGCCTATGTCAAATTGATGTCGCGCGAAAATCCGAATAGTCCGCTACGCACGTTGAGTCGCGGTGACACGCTTGCGGTCACTATAAAAAGTGTTTCAATCATCAGTGCGTCCTCGGCGATCGTCCGGTTCGATGTTATGCGCGTCACGCCAACCGGCAGCCAATCGCTCAGTACCTATGTTTCGGCGATCAGCTTCGGCTTCAATGGGCGGCCAATGCGCGCGATCGACCGCTTCGACAATCCGCTCGGCTTTCAGGTAACCCGATATCGCCGCGATATTGAAGGTCTGGTTCAGTGAGAAAATTGCTCCTGATTATGGCGCTGGCAATGGCAACGCCACTTCATGCGCAAAACGGGCCGAATGCCCACGTGCAAACGGTCTTTTGGGATCCGGACCAGATCGTCAACATCACCGGCGCCACCGGATGGCAATTAATGATCGAGTTTGCAGCCGACGAGCGAATTGAAAATGTCGCCATCGGCGATGCGCAGGCCTGGCAAGTGACACCTAATAAACGTGCTCGGAACCTGTTCCTCAAGCCGCTATTGAAGAATGCACAGACTAACATGACCGTCATGACAGACCGACGCAGGTACATATTTGCGCTGGATACTGCGCCGCGGCGCGCGTCGACACCCTGGGTCGTGCGTTTCGAATATCCACCCCCGCCGGTCGTACTTACTGCGGAAGTCATTGAGGAACAACGACCGGTCATCGAGAATTCTAACTATATCAAGCAGGGTGACGCTGGTTTGCTGCCGGCGCGCATATGGGACGATGGACGGATGACGTATTTCGAATTTGACGAAAATGTTTCCTTGCCTGCGATCTTTATCGGCAAGCCAGGGAAGGATGAGGCGCTAGCAAATTCCACGATGCGCGGACGTGTCGTAGTTATTCAGCAACTGGCGTCCGCATTCACGCTCCGTGATGGCAAGCGTTTTGCCACGGTTCGACGTCCCGACGGGAATGGAAAATGACTGAAGAAATACCTATCAAACCATTAGCTGTCGCAAGAACGCCAAAACGGGTTCCGGCTGGGGTAATTGCAACGGGCTTGGGCTTCCTGGGCTTCATGGTATTCCTGATGATGGCGAACTCTCGCGCGGCTACGGCTCAGCAGGGTTCCGACTTGCCCGCGCTCAACGGCTCGCCGGTAAGCAGCGCCAGTCCTTTGCCGCAAGTCACGGTCGCGGCCACTCCTGTTCAGCCTTTTGCCGCCGCAGCGACAGCTGCTTACATCGCTCCTCCGGCTGGGTCGCCCGCAACACCGTTCTCTCCGACATTCGGACCGGCACGGATGGCACCCGTCCGCGAAGCCGAACGCGCACGTCAGCCAATCCTTATTGTCGACTTTGCGCAGTCGGGCACTTCCGGTCCCGCGCCTGTCGGCGCACCAGCGCAAGGGACGGTTGGTGTGCCCAGCATTCCCGCCGATCGAGTGCCACAGCTTTCCAATTCGGAGAGTTTTTCCGCCCGCGTCTCGAGAGAGGATGTCGCGGTTGCTGAGGCCGTCCAATTGCCCCGGCTAAACCGCCTTATCCCGCAAGGCTCGATTATCGCGGCGGTGATGGAAACCGCCGTCAATTCCGACTTACCGGGTTTTGCGCGTGCGATTGTCCAGCGCGATGTTTTGAGCTTCGAAGGCGGCGATGTACTCATTCCGGCGGGGAGCCGCGTCATCGGCCAGTACGATTCGGGCGTCGCCCAAGGTGCGTCGCGCGTGTTCATTGTCTGGACCAGGCTGATCCGTCCTGATGGCGTGACGATTGCACTGGCATCACCGGCAGTCGATGAACTTGGTCGTGCTGGAGTAGCGGGCAAAGTTAACCGCCACTTTTTACGTCGTTTTGGGGGTTCGATCCTAATCTCGGTTTTGTCAGGTGGCTTGAACGCCGCCACCGCTGCGGCAACCCGCGGGTCGGCGGTTGTGGTCAGTTCATCGAGCCAAGCGTCTAGCCTTGCCGAACAGGCCTCGAAAGACCTCGATATTCCGCCGACAATAAAGACACCACAAGGCGCGGCGATCCGCATCTTTGTTGCCCGCGATCTTGACTTTACCCGCGTAGGACCAACGCGGTGAACCAGAATTCAAGCGTCTACCTCGGCACATTCCTTGCGCCATTAATCCCGTATCTCGAACGTGACGACGTCACCGATTTGTATGTCAACAAGCCGGGGGAACTGTGGCTCGAGACGGCCCATGGTACCGAAAGCCATATTGTGGAGCAGCTTGATGAATCTTCACTGTGGCGGCTGGCACGGCAAATCGCGGCAACATCCGATCAAGGTATCAGCCGGGAGCATCCCTTGCTTGCGGCAACCTTGCCCGACGGCTCGCGCATCCAGATTTGCGCGCCTCCGGCAACACGCAGTTTTATCGCGGTCGCCATCCGCAAGCACAATGTGCAAAATTTGCGGCTGTCAGACTATTTTTCGGCTGGTGCATTCGCGCGTGTCGGAGAAGCAGCCTTGACCGAAAAAGCGGTTGACCGGTCACTCACCGCGCTATTGAATGCCGGAGACACACAGGAGTTTTTGGCGGCTGCGGTGCGCGCGCGCAAAACAATCGTCATCGGTGGCGGGACCGGAACGGGAAAAACGACATTTCTGAATGCCATGCTTCAGGAGGCGCCTGCCCACGAAAGGCTGATCTTGATTGAAGATACAGCGGAAATCCAGCTTTCGCACGATAACGCCGTTGGCTTGATTGCCGTACGCGGACGCCTCGGTGAGGCCGAAGTTAGTCCAGCCGATTTGGTTGAAGCTGCGCTCCGGCTCAAGCCCGACCGGATCATCATGGGCGAAATCCGGGGAGCCGAGGCGATGAGTTGGCTGCGCGCTGTCGGCACCGGGCACCCCGGGTCGATAACCACTGTGCATGCCAACTCGGCAAAGGGTATTGCAGAGCAACTGGCGCTGATGGCGCTCATGTCAGGTGTTGAACTCCCCCGGTCGGAACTGATCGACTATGTGCGCGACATAGTGGATATTTTTATCCAATTAGGTCGCCGAGATGGTACCCGCCTTGTGTCGGAAATCGAATTCAAAGGAAGCACCGAAGCATCCTTCGAAGTCATTCCCACCCCGCTCCGACAACGCGCGAGCTAAGCGATCACTTCATCCATCTAGGCGTTTGGTCAAGCAATCATGTGATCGTACCTATGAGTAAGGCGAGCTTGGTACCCGATGTTGCGAACCGGATACCGGGCGCAGTTGAAGAAGTTATCGCGGCCGCAGATGAATAAACGACCGCTTATCGCGGTTGCCGACCTAATTCCGGACTGTCAGGACCGTCCAACAAAGCCGCCGTTTAGAACCGTCTTCAGATCCTCGTGCAGGTAGAATTGAAAGTGCATCTGCGAATATCACTTGTCGGTTCCAATGGTTAGACATCTCGAATGGAACCGCTAGAAACTGCGTTTAGCGAAATCGATAGGTTAGACCTCTGTAACCCGCAGAAACTCCGAGAAATGGAAGCCCGGCTCGGGCCTCCAACAAAATAGCCGATTCTCGCAGCCGAAATCAAAAGCGGTGATCCGTTCACCCGATGCGACCTTTGTGAATTGCATTTTCATACGGACCGCACATAGTGGCCATTCCGCATGTACCGGGCACTGCAGCGATACGCGCTTGTGTCGGTACGATAAAATGTGAAGAGAAAACTATGTCAGCGACCCAAGAGCGCGATTTACGAACTGGACGACCGGTGTGGCTGGAAGGACGGTTGCCTGCGATTCCTGCCAAGACGTTGACGCGCGCAGTCTCTTGCGATGTTCTGGTGGTTGGCGCCGGAATTTCTGGGGCAATTATTGCCGAAGCGCTCAGTGATGCCGGGCTTGATGTCATTATTGCCGACCGGCGGGGGGCGGTGAAAGGGTCTACCGTGGCTTCGACGGCATTGCTTCAATATGAAATCGACACGCCGCTCTCGATTTTGTCGGAACGCATCGGCCGTGAACGGGCGGAGCGGATCTGGCGGCGGTCGCGGCTTGCGGTGGATGCCTTGCGCGAACGGACGCGCGCGCTGGGCATAGATGCCAAGCAGGCGACGCGGGACAGTTTGTACCTATCAGGTAATGTGCTCGATGCCGTAGGACTTCAGGCGGAAACTGAAGCGCGGCGGCACGTAGGCTTTGAGGTGGCCTATTTGAAACAGTCCGAAGTCCTAGAGCAATATGGCATCAAGGGCCGCTCTGCGATTGTCGGGCGCGACAATTTTATGGCGGATCCGCGTTTGCTGGCGGCTGGCTATCTGAACGCCGCGATTGCGCGCGGCGCTCGGCTTTATGCGCCGGTCGAGGTGACTGACATCGCGGCCAGCGCTTCGGGCGTGATAGCGGCGACCAAGGATGGGCCCGAGATCCGTGCCCAGTCTCTGGTCTTTGCGACGGGATATGAGATGGCCAATGGTGTGCCCAAAAAGGGCAACAAAATAATCTCGACCTGGGTGATCGCCACCAAACCGCAGCCGCGCAAAATCTGGCCGACCGGGTGCATCATCTGGGAAGCCAATGACCCGTATCTGTATATTCGCACAACGCCGCAAGGCCATGTGATCTGCGGCGGTGAGGATGCAGAGATTGCTGATGCCGATGCGCGCGATGCGTTGAATCAGGCGAAAACCATACAGCTTGTCGAGAAGCTCGGTAAGCTGCTGCCGATGATCGATGCGACGGCGGACTTTAGCTGGAGCGGGTCATTCGGCGATTCTAAAACCGGGACGCCGACTATCGGACCCATTCCGAAAATGCCAAACTGTTATGCGGCGATGGGCTATGGCGGCAATGGCATCACCTTTTCGATGATGGCGGGGCAAATGCTCCGTGGAATGATTACCGGGGCTGGGGATGCCGATAGTGATCTTGTGTCATTCACACGACGGTTCTGACCTTTTGGCCAAGGTCGGTGACAGCAAAAGCGTCGTTGTAAATAAAGGCAGAATATGGGACACAAACATGCTCTGCAGCGTTGGTCCAATGCTTGCTTGAGCGCCAGGGGGCAAGCAAGACGTGATTGATAGCGACCCGCCAGACAATATCGGCAATGCGCGAACATCGACGATATTCTTCAGCTATGCACGCGCTGATCACGCGCGGGCTGTTCCCATCATCAAGCTTATCGAACAGGCCGGTTTTTCCGTTTGGTGGGACGGCCTGTTGGAGGGCGGAGAAAGATTTTCCCAGACAACCGAAAATGCCTTGGACCGCGCAATGGCCGTGGTGGTGTTGTGGTCGAAAACGTCCGTTCAATCACACTGGGTGCATGATGAAGCAACGCGTGGACGCGACCGTCGCATCCTGGTGCCGCTCTCGCTCGACGGATCGCACCCACCACTAGGCTTTGGGCAGTTTCAGATTATTGATCTCGCGCGGTCAAAAATGAATGCAAATGATGTTGGCATTCAGCAAATGCTTCGTGCCATTGCGGCCCTGCATGGAGACCAATCCGGTCGCCCGATCGCGCGGCCAGTTGCTGCCACCGCTGGCATCAACCGGCGTAATGTGATCGTTGCAGGGTCTGTGGCAGTGCTTGCCGTCGGGAGCTTTGTGACATGGCAATCCGGCGTTTTTCAAAATCCCAAGACGGCCAACCGGCTTGCGGTCTTGCCATTTGATAATATCGGCGGCGATACCAAGCATCAATATGTCGCCGAAGGACTTGCCAACGAAATTCGGGCAACGCTCTCGCAAAACGCCGCGCTTCAAATTGTCGGGCAGGCATCGTCCGAAGTTTTCGCCCGCGGCAAGGACGATGCGGTTGCCTTTGCCAAAAGGCTTGGCGTGGACTTTTTGATCGATGGTGCGGTCCAGATCGTCGCTAACCGGCTGCGCGTTACGATTGACCTGATCGATGGCGCAACCGGGGTCAGCCGGCCAAGCCGAAGCTTTGATCAGACAATGGACGATATCCTGGCGGTCCAACGCGACATCAGCAGTGCCATCGCTGCGGAGCTGAGCAACAAGATTGGGTCTTCAGGGGCAACCGGTACGCTTATTGGCGGCACAAACAATGTCACGGCATTTGACCATTATTTGCGTGGCAAGGACCTGTATGCGCATGCGGGCAATGAACTGCAGGAGCGGGAAGGGGTAGACCAATTTGACGCGGCGATTTCGGCTGATCCGCAATTTGCCGCAGCTTATGCTGGCCGCGCGCGCGCGCTCGCGTCCGTCGCGGCAGGCTATGGCAGTGCAGCCGAAATTAAATCCTATAACAATGCCGCAATTGCGTCGGCGAAACGCGCGATTGAAATCGCGCCAGATCTTGCAGATGCCCATTCGGCCCTCGCTTTGATATTGTTTCAAGGTGAATTGGACGCGAAATCCGCACGCATACCCTTTAATCTTTCGCGTAAACTGGGTGAAGGGGATGCACCGGTTCTTGCGCGCTTCGCTGCTTTTTGCGCATCGACCGGACGCGACGGGGAGGCATCGACTGCAATCAACAGGGCGATATTGCTCGACCCGCTTAACGCGCTCATTCATCGCATATCGGGAACCGTCCATTTTGCGGCAAAGCGATATTCGGACGCTGTCGCCGCGATACAGGAAGCGATCAAGCTAAACCCCAATTTGCCCGAAACGCATAGCAGAATTGGTATGGTGTTACTGGCGCAGAACAAGAACCGGGAAGCGCTGGAGGCTTTTGCTGCCGATGCACATAAATGGTCCAGGCTGGCTGGTATCGCCATCGCCCAATACCGGCTGCGCAATCTTCCCAGTGCGCAGGCAGCCATGGCCGAGCTGACAAGCGATACCGACACAGTGTCGCTGTACCAGCAAGCACAGATATGGGCGCAATGGGGTGAACCCGACAAGGCTATGGCGGCATTGCTTGGGGGCTATGCGCAACGCGACTCCGGGTTAATTGCCGTGCAATATGATCCGATGCTTGCCCCGCTGCGCGCGCGTGCAGACTTTATTCAGTTGCTTAAATCAATGGGATTTGATTAACTCGATTCCTCTAACTGGGGGAGACGACCAATGCGTAAATACACAATAATCGCGGCAACCTTAGCCAGCTGTATTGTTCTGGCGGCTTGCCAGCCTGCAGCAAAGGAAGAGGCCGCAGCGCCCGAAGCAACCGAGACGACCACGATGACACCGGAAGCCGCACCAGCCGCCGAAGCGCCAGCCGAGGACGCTGCCAAAGCAGGCGAAACCGCTGCTGCTCCGGCCGACGAAGCGGCTGCGGCGGAACCGGAAGGCGCCGAACATACTGGCGGCATTAAAGTCGGAGAATAACTGAAGCTAAATGTGCGGGCGGTGTTAACGCACCGCCCCACCTGTTACTTGCGTTATCCAGGGCAGATACGCGCCGACACGCGTATAGACGCCCGGCACCCCATCATCTACGCAGGATTTGCCGCCAGCGCTGACAAGCCCCACCAATTGGTTGGCTGCGTTGACGAGCGGACCACCGCTATCGTTGCTGCAGGTTTTGCGACCAGGAGCAGCCGCACAGACAACCCGCGAGTCAACCAAGGCCACACGCGCTTTGTCACATGTGGGCCGGTCGACAATATTGAGCCCTACCTTCAACATGATCGCGTTGCTGCGGTTTCCTGTGTTGGAGACGCGGCCCCAGCCAAAGGCAGTGACGGGTTCCGCTGGCGCTGCATCTGCTCCCCGGAAAAGCGCAATCGGGCGCACTTGCGTAGGTGGCGGATCATTTTGCTGTTGATCCTTGGTGATATGAATCAACGCAATGTCTCCGCCCTTCAGCGGCTTATAATCGGGATTACGGATCACTTTGTCGATCTTGAAGGTCCAACCGCCTTCAAGGTCGATCCGCTCTTGCCCCAAGCGGACGCGATAGCCCACGCGCATCATGCCCTCGTCGATGCAGTGCGCGGCGGTGACGACCCAGTCCGGCGCTACAAGCGCACCGCCACAATAATGTTGAAGTACCCACGGCTGCTCGCCAGCAGCGAGTTGCGCGCTCCAAGCAGCCGCAACCTTGGGATAATATATCTGCGCTTGCCATGGCGCAGTGGCATCCTTGACGCGTGCGCCCCCAAAGGACCGACGCACCATCTCGACGCTGGCTGGTTGTGCTTCGACCAAAGGCAGCCCGGGCGGTGCGCGTAGACCGATTTCCGACGGATCGCCCAAGGCATATGGCGCGGTATCGTCTGTCGCATATTGTTCTTCGGCAACAGCTTCATCAGGCCAAATGTCATTGTCATCTTCGACGACATAATATTCGACGTCTTCATTCTCTTCGTCGCCCGGATTGTCTCCGGGATCGGCTGCAGTATCCTGAATTTCCGTTTCGCTATCCTGCGCGCTGGCCCCTGCATGCGCCTGAGCCGCCATCGGCAGAAGCACGATTATAAATGCAGCCAATCTGGTCATGGTCCACCCTCCCGTTTCCAAATAACGCGCCAATTAGGCGCTTGGAGAGAAGATAAGTCAAGTGCGCTACCGAGGCGGGAAATCGGGCGTCTTTACCGCGCAGGCCGTCATACCGGCACGGAGATATGCTTGCCTCCAAACACATCCTGCCAGTGTTCGATTTCCGACACGACGATTTCATCGACGGCGCGCGCAATGTTTGCAACGCGGCCATAATCCAGTTCATCATCAGGCGCGACCAGCAACGTAGCTATCCGCTGCTCGACTGCTTCTAAACGGCCTGCGGTTGATTCCGAAATGGCAGCAAAACGTCCAAAGTCAGCAAAATAGTGGATCCCCGCCAGCGCGCCTCCAAGTGTGGGCAATGCTACACCCAGGAACGTAAACAGTTTTGACGCATGGTGCAGTTTCTCTGTCGCCACAAACCCTGCCGCTGCCGCAATTTCACCGCCAAGATAAAGCGCGACGATGAGCATCGCCAGCAAGAACAGATATTCCGAAATGCGTTCAAGCCGGTGGTCAATGCGGTTAAGCCTGATCGCCTTTGCACGATGGTATGCGCGTTGTGCCGCGACATGCGATCCAATCCAGTCTTCAAGCGAAGTGCGCAGCGTTGCCTGATTGATGACCGCATTTGGCAAGCCAATTTCTCTTAGGATTGAGCGCACATAATCTTCCGGCCAGCTTGTATCCGAATTGTAAGGCCATGACCCTGTTGGCCGCGCAACGCCCAAGAAGAGCATGAACGGCGCATGGCGCAGATATTCGGCAACGCGCCGTGTCTGAAACCAGCGTCCATGCCAATCGCGCTTTCGGCCAATTACGATGACCAGCAAAATCGTGGCGAGCAGAATGAACTCGAACAGGGCAAAAGGCCATTTGAGCGCAGCATCAAAGAACGGCAGATAGGCGATACCGCCAATCACGGCGAAAGCTGCAAGCAGCAAATTTGCAACCATGCCACCGCGATAGGCATCCGACAAATAGGTCGCGATTGCGTCGGCCCGCGCAAAGCGGCGGACGATTTGGGTCTCCGTTTTGGTGATAAGATTGGTGTCAGTCGTTTTGAGCGATCGTGCAGACCCCAGAAGCGCCGCGGCGTCCTGTGCGACAACGGCGTCCTCGGGCGCATAACGCTGCGTAAGTGAATCAAATAACCCAAGAATTCCATTCCCGAACATCGCTTCAATTCTGCGATATGCGTGAAAACGCTTTCGGCTTTTCACGGGTGGCTGCTGCTGGTCCAAAAGAGTTTGCCCGATGCTGCTTTCGTCATCCGGTACAATATCATCCGCGAGTTTTCGCACAGCTTCGGCGTCCAGAAGTTGCGGACGGTGCCATCGACTGGCGAGTGTCTCGGGTGCGTCAAGCAACCGCCAGTCCAACGGACTGCTCGCATCGATCCACAGCACTGGAACGCCCGTTTCAAGCGCTCGGGTAATTGTATGCTTAGTTCCGCCGACAGGGCCTGGACTGTGGCCGTCCCATACGGCCACGAGCAAGTCTATCTGCTCAATCATGACCTGGCCAGCCAGGGCAGCGCGATCTGAAGCGGCGACCGAATAGGCATGGACAGCGTCAGGTGACGTTGGAACTTGCAGTGAATCTAGGAACAGGGGGGTCATGCATCCGTCGCGTTCCGCAAGTTGAAAGCACGTCACCCGCGATGCGACGTCCCCAATTCTTGCGGCATTTGCGGCGACATCGGGGTTGGATGCCGATTTGCCGTCGAGGATTGCGTGCGCATCGTCCGCTGTCTGGGGTTGCGCGTTGATGGCAATGTTCAACGATTTGCCAAATGGAAGAGGGGCCGCAACTTGCCAACCTCTGCCCAAAGCAATCTCTACCGCAAGCAAGTCTGCTCCAAGCGAAAGAAGCGCATGCAAACGCGGCTTCGCTTCTTGAGTGGAACCGTTATCGATTGCATCAAATAGCTGAGTTAACGCGGCTGTTATGCCCACGGCATTATCGCGATAAGCGAGATTGGTCTCCCGATGTCCCGTGATGCCCAGGCTCAAACGCATATTACGGTCCCCTATCCGTCCGGCAAGACCCATCCCACACGCTATGCTCCAATGCAACAGTTGCACAAAGCCAACAAAATGATGCTTGGCTCTGAGGATGGAATGCGTCCGTCAAACGCCGCTTCTTGCGGTCTGGATAGGCTGTGGCATAAGGTCGTCATGGAGCCCAAACGGATATTCATGCTTGGCGCGACCGGAACGATTGGCCGGGCAACACTTGCCGCCCTCGTAAAGTCCGGACATCATGTCGTCTGTTTTGCGCGCCCGGGGGCAAAGGATATTGGGCGCGCCAATGGGCTGGTGGAATGGCGATATGGCGATGTGCGGGACATGGATGTGTTGCGGCGCGACGGATTTCGCGGGGAGCGCTTTGATGTTCTGATATCCTGCATGTCTTCGCGCACCGGCGCTTCGGACGATGCGTGGGCGATTGATTATCACGCGCACCTCAATGCGCTCGAATGCGCAAAGCTCTGTGGCGTGACGCATATGATATTGCTTTCGGCCATATGCGTGCAGAAACCCCGGCTTGCTTTCCAGCATGCAAAGCTTGCTTTTGAGGCTGCGCTTATCTCGTCCGGTATGGATTACTCCATCGTCCGGCCCACTGCCTTTTTCAAATCATTATCAGGGCAGATTGCGCGTGTGCAGAAAGGCAAAGCCTTTTTGCTGTTCGGCGACGGCAATCTCACGGCCTGCAAACCCATCAGCGATGCCGATCTTGCCGACTATTTGGCAGACACGATAATGCAGTGTGACCGGCGGAACCGCATACTGCCGGTCGGTGGTCCGGGGCCTGCAATCACGCCACGGCAGCAAGGTGCGCTTCTGTTCTCCCTGCTGCAAAAAAAACCAAAATTCAGCCATGTTCCTTTGGTCTTGATGAACGTCATAATTGCATGCCTTTCGATGGCTGGCCAAGTTGTGCCTGCCGCAGCCGCAAAAGCGGAACTTGCGCGAATAGGGCGATATTATGCAACTGAATCGATGCTTTTATGGGATCCGGAGACGAACCAGTATGACGCCGATGCGACGCCATCATTTGGAACGGAGACGTTGGCGGACCATTACCGGAAAATACTCGTCGGCGAACGCAAGGCTGACCTTGGTGACCACTCTGTTTTCTGATTTCCCCCCGTTTTCAAACCTATGGACATTCGGAAATTTTGTGCGAATATTCGTGTATGAGTTTTACTGAGCATCCGCTGCGCCGATGGGCTGTCGATGAAATGCGGTTGCGTCGATTCGCACCGGTCGGCACGAATTGTGAAATCTATCAGGTGGTGCGATTATTCGAGCCTGATGAGCGCAACATCGAAGACAGTTGGCTGATCAATTCGCGACCGGAGTTCGATGATTGGACGCTTGCCGCCCGCCATGCATTGGGACACACAAATGCAGGCATTTATTTCCTGTGGGAACGGCACACCGAGGCCAGCACATTAACACTTATCTTCCCGAGCAACATTCCGGACGCGGCGCGCCATGATTATATTCTATGGCTTGAAAACTGGCCCGGCGGGGTTGTGCGTGCGACGCAGATAAGAGTCATTCCGGATAGCATCAACATTGATACGGATCTCGTCGCAATCGGAATTTCGACGGACGAAATGGTCTGCTGTGACATCAATGCCGGAATCCGCCTTTGGTCAGATTTCAGCATCCATGGTGATGGCTATGGCCGGTTGCTTATTACTGCTGGCGATGTTGGCGAGGGCGAACGTGGGCGTATTATCCAGCGTGTCCAGGAACTCGGCAACTACCGAAACCTCGCCTTGCTAGGATTTCCCGTGGTCCAACAATATGGACCGCAACTTGACCAGCTTGAGCATCGGCTCTCCGATCACGCAAGGCGCGTTGCTTCAGCGGATGAAGATGACGAGATTTTGCTAAATGACCTCGCTGCGATTTCCTCCGAACTTGAACTCATTCGTTCAGCCACGGGGTTTAGGCTAAGCGCCACCGCAGCATATGCGGAGGTCGCAGCTGACCGTCTTGCGACGCTGGATGTGCAGCCCATATTGAATTTCCAAAGCCTAAAGGATTTTACCGAAAGACGACTGGTACCGGCTTCACGCACCTGTTCGGTGTTCCGCAAACGCCTGGGCGATATTGCCGAACGCATTTCGGGCGTCATGCACACGCTTGACGTTCGGATCGACAGCCGCATCAAGGCTCAGAATCTGGGATTGATGCGCTCGATGGAACGGTCGACTCAGCTCCAGCTGCGGCTGCAAACATTGGTTGAAGGTCTGTCGGTAATTGCCGCGGCTTATTATCTGGTTGGGCTGATTGCTTATATGACCAAAGGTGCTGCAGCCATCAAAACAGGCTATGCGACCGACATGATAGTAGGGGCATTAACGCTGCCAGTGGTGTTGATAATCTACCTTTTCGTTAACCGGCTTCGGCACAAGGTGCTGCAAGAAACAGGCGAGGAAAATGCCCGTATTGAAAAGCCCTGAGCAGGCTTCAAAATACCCTTCCCATGGAATGGTTTGTGGGCTAGACCTGCGCCTGGGTTGAGTACGTAATATTGGCTATTCGGCTGATTAAGATGCGATAGGAGAATTTATGGTCAAGACAAAAGCAATAGCTGGCTTGGTGGCGTTATCTGCAATGGTTGCCGCCTGTTCGGGTGGTGGTTCGCAAAGCGAATCCGAGAAAACGGCTCAGGCAGCGCCAGCAACAACTGCAGCACCTGCAGCCGCACCAGCTGCGGCACCTGCGCCAGCAGCACCGGCTGGCCCACCTGCTGCGACGGATGTTGCGACGCTTGATGGCACCACTTTTGCCAGCTTCACGGGCAATGCCGCGGCGGGTAAAGCCGTATTCGCGCAGTGCCGTACATGCCACGTCACTGATGCTGGCGTGAACAAGACTGGTCCATCGCTGAACGGAATTATTGGCCGTAAGGCTGGCTCAGTTGCCGGATTTGCCTATTCTGCAGCAAACTCAGGCAGCGGCATCACCTGGACCAAGGAAAAATTGTTCCAATATCTTGAAAAGCCGCAGCGCGTAGTACCGCAGACGAAGATGATCTTCGCTGGTCTGCCCGATGCGCAGAAGCGTGCAGACGTCATCGCTTATCTTGAATCACCAAGCTAAATTTAAGAAAATCTATAACAAAAAAGGCCGGGGTCATTCCCGGCCTTTTTTGTTGAAGTCATGTCTGCAGAGTATCAGGCGGCGACGTCGCGGCGGGCCAATTCGCAATGTGACCAAATTTCACTCAACGCGCGCAGCAACCGGTCGATGTCGTCGTCGCTGTGCACAGGAGATGGCGTAATCCGCAGTCTTTCGGTGCCACGCGGAACGGTTGGATAATTGATTGGCTGCACATAGATGCCGTGATTGTCCATCAACCAGTCGCTGATGAATTTGCACTTGTGCGCATCGCCCACCATCACCGGGATGATGTGGCTTGGATTGGGAATATGTGGAATGCCCATACGGTCAAGTGAACCGCGCACCTTGGCGACCCGGTCCTGATGCCGCTCGCGTTCGGTATTGCTTGCCTTGAGATGCTTGATGCTGGCGCAGGCACCGGCAGCAACCGCAGGCGGCAGAGCCGTTGAAAAGATAAAGCCGCTGGCAAAGGTTCGGACGAAATCGCACAGGTCACGTGAAGCGGCGATGTAACCGCCCATCACGCCATAAGCTTTACCCAGTGTGCCTTCGATGACCGTGATGCGGTCCATCAGGCCTTCGCGTTCGGCGACGCCGCCCCCGCGCGGGCCATACAGGCCAACGCCGTGGACTTCGTCGATATAGCTCATCGCATTGTGCTTTTCGCAAACATCGAGGATTTCCGCGATGGGCGCGATGTCACCATCCATTGAATAGACGCTTTCAAACGCAACCAGCTTGGGCCGGTCAGGATCAATGCGCGCAAGTTTGCGGTCCAGATCTTCTGGGGAGTTATGCTCAAACACAACGCGTTCAGCGCGGCTGTGGCGAATGCCCTCAATCATCGACGCATGGTTCAATGCGTCTGACAAAACTACGCAATCGGGGATCTTCGCGGCCAATGTGCCCAGAGCCGCCCAATTGGAAACGTAGCCTGAGGTGAAGAGCAATGCGTCTTCTTTATTGTGCAGGTCAGCCAGTTCGCTTTCGAGCAGAACATGGTGATGATTGGTGCCAGAGATATTGCGGGTGCCACCTGCGCCTGCGCCGCATTCGTCGAGAACCTTGTGCATGGCGTCGAGGACCTTAGGATGCTGTCCCATGCCGAGATAATCGTTCGAGCACCAGACGGTCACCTTGCTGGTTTTGCCGTCAACATAGCGTGTTGCATGCGGGAAGGATCCGGCTGTGCGCTCGATTTCGGTAAATACGCGGTAGCGTCCTTCTTCGCGGACGGCGGCCAGTTCTTCACCGAAAAATGCCTCGTAGTTCATGCCCTAACTCCCTCTAACCTAATTTCTTGTTGTTTTTGCTTTCCAGCGCCCAACCCCACAAAGCGGAATCGCGAAAGGGTATGGCGAGAAAAATATGTTCCAATGCCGCCAGCAGACACAGGCAGCATAACAGGCTGGCCTGCACGACTTCATTTGGCCGGACGGCCGTCATGGCCTGGTTGACCAGATACGCGCTGAGCCCGATGATCATGATGATCGACACGAGCAGCATGATATTCAACCTTTTTGGCCCGAAATAGCTTTTCAGATAGCCAAGGTGCAGCGGCAGAAGCTCGTCGCTCATATTGGGAACGCCCCAATAGATATTGAGTTTCGACGAAAGCCGGAAAACCAGCAGCAGCGCAAAGGCATATGCGCCGGTTGGATTGGCGGTGACCGTGCTGAGCGACAGCAACAGCGCCGCAGTCATCGCCAACGCGATTTCATGGTGGATGAGTGCCATGGTGGCGAGTGAGAAACGCTGCCAGCCCTTGGCCCCTGTTGGGCAGACCTCGCGATGCGTGCCTGCAACGGCGCCGGTGAGGAAGCTGATTTCATGCCAGCTCCAGATCAGCAGTCCGCCGACAAATGATGCATAAGTTGCCCAAACCGCGCTCGAATGGCTGGTGAAGACGAGCAAAGCGAGACCAAGCGATGCGCAAATACCAGCAATGAACACCGCCCGCCCAAAGGACTGCCGAAGCCTATGGTTCAGCATGGCAACAAGGCCAGTGCTGAAGAACCACAGAGCAATCACCACAGTGAACGGCAGTACAAGGCTGGATGCGGCTACCACGCGGGTGAAAGCCTGATCTGGCTTGGCAATTCGTTTACGCGCGGGCGCATGAAATACATGCGGCCAAACATAAGTCCTGCTTTCGCCATGCTGGCATAACGGCCAAAAAACCCACCGATGCCGCCGCGTGCCTTGGCGTCTTCCATACTGACCGATGCCAAGCGCAATTCTTCCATTGCTTTGCGGAACCGGAGATCATCGGTGTCGATCTCGATAGGGAAGACCTGCTTGCTGATCTGTGTGCAGATCGAAAACACTTCATAGCCATATTCGGCGGGGTGTACGCCAAGCGCCTTGTGAAACAGGGGGCGGTTATGATCACGCACATACATGGTCGCATAGACCGACAGCAGGAAGAACCGGATCCAATATTTGTTGGCGCCCTGCAGCAGCTTGGGGTCAGCACGCAGCAACAAGGCAAAAGCCTCACCGTGGCGGAACTCGTCGTTGCACCACTCTTCGAACCAGTCGAATATTGGGTGGAACTTGTTTTCGGGGTTACGCGCCAAATGCCGGAATATCGTGATATAGCGGGCATAGCCGATCTTTTCAGACAGATAGACGGCGTAGAAAATGAATTTCGGTTTGAAGAAGGTGTATTTCTTGGTCTTGGTCAGAAAGCTGAGGTCAATGCCAATGCCTGATCCCTTCAGGGTTTCGTTGATGAAACCGGCGTGGCGGCTTTCGTCACGTGCGAGAAGCTTGAAAAGCCGCTTCATGTCGGGGTTCTTGGTGCGGCGGGCGATTTCTGCGTAGAGGATGCAACCTGAAAACTCAGACGTCAGCGAGCTGGCGAGGAAGTCAATGAATTCCGCTTGAAGCTCGGGCTCCAATGCTTCGATAACGCCATCAAAAGCGTCGGTCTTCTTGAAGTGGCGCTTGTTGGGGTCACCCTCCATTTCTTCCATCAAGCCTTCCCAGTCGTCGCGGACGAGAGAAACGTCGATTTTGTCCATCGCTTCATAGTCGGTCGTGTAGAAACGTGGCGCAAGGACGGTGTCCGCCCGGGCAATCGCCATCGTGTCTAGCTCGGGGGCGATAGGTTTGGCAAATTTGGCCGGCGCGTTCATTACAACCTCCCTGCTGTAAAACTGACTTCATATAGTTCGGCAAGTTCGAAATACCCCGCGAGGCGAGTCCATGCGCGGCGCAGCAGCCCGGCTTTGCGGACCGTGGCGTGGCGGTGCAATATGATGCTCTCCCCAAAGCCGACCGTGATGGGGTCGCCGTGGACATGCACCCGGTCGCCGGGTTCAATCTCAACATCGCCCTCCAATTTGACATGCGCGTGAAAATGGGCCGCGCTTTGTTCGACCTCGATACGGCATGGCGTGTCAAACGTCTCGGAGGACAGGAGTCTGGTCATTTTGAGGGTGTTCCCAACATATCGGCAAAAATCTTAGTGTGGTCGGGTCCAAAGCCGTAAATTTCGGCCTCGCGGCCCGTGGCAGGATCCTTGAGTGACAAGGCGCCATTTTCCCACCGGACGAGCGTGAACGCAGGTTCGTCGCCGATGCCACGTGCGATCCGCGCCTTTGCCATGCGGCGCATCGTAGCCCGAAGGAAGCCGCCTTTGCCGAATGGAACGACAGTGACGGTGTCGCCCGATTTGGCGTCGCTTACCAGCACCGCGCCATCGGCTCTGTCGGTAAAGCGTAGTGACCGGACCTGAGCTGGCGCAACATGCGCTGCGGCCCGGGTGGCAGTTGGATCAGCTGCACGCGGGATGAAGCCGAAGCGCACCGCACCTGTAAGGGTAATTACAAACAGCAGCAGGACAGCCGCGCCGATCAGCGCGCCGCGTGGAACCGTTGGGTCATGATGGACGGCGTGGCTCATGCGGGAACTCCCAGCAAAGGAATGTCGTGGCTGCGCTGTGGAGTGGCCTCGACTGGCGCAACCGGTTGCACAGCCTGGGTCGTTTTGAAAAGCAGGGCCGCAAAGGCGCTTGCGTCGGGAATGGCGCGTAACGTTGGCTGCGGAGTCACAAAACGCAGCGAGCGTGCATGTGGCCACAGCATGATGTAGCCAAGCCGCGGCGCACCCTTCAAGGAAAGCACGATATTGCCGTGACCTGAAGGGAGCATTTTGAGATTGGCCGACCGGATTTCGGAAAGCGGCAGGTTGATGCATTTGTTCAGGGCAACGCCGATGCGCAGAACCAGTCTTTTGTTGGTCAGCGTATATACCGTCGTCCGCTCAACGCCCCATGCGAACAGGGCAAACAGACCAGTGACGCAAAGGCAAAGCACCGATACCGCCATCGCGGATTTCACATCACCATGCGTTGTAAGCCAAATGACGATGGCCGCGAAATAGGCAAGGCACAGGCGAATGTGCAGCGCTGTCATTGCCATGATTTTCCAGTCAGGGCTGGACTGCCACAGGATCTGTTCGTCCTGTGGCAATACGCCTGGCAGGCCCCGTGTGGGCTCATATGCATATTCGCTCATATCAAAGGCTCCTGCCGTGCTTTGTTGGCATAGAGATAGCCGCCACCGAAATAGGCAACGATCCGTTCTTCTTCGTAGAAGGTGATTTGTCCGGCGGTTCCGGGAACTGGCGCTGCCGCAAAATCTGACGCGTTGATTGCATCGATCACAACCTGGCCCTTCTTGCCATGCACCTTTGACATCCCCATAGGCGCAAGTACCTTGTTGGTGCCGGTATCGACCTCGAGATAGCGGATGACATGCTCGGCGCGATCAACCCAGATGTCGGTGATTGTACCGGCAATGGCACCATCGGCGGCAATCACAGTCATTCCGCGGGGATCGGGATCACGCCGATCAATCGAAATATGTTCCGCAGCGCCAATGGGCACGATCCGGTTACGGCCTTCGCCGTCCAAGTCGGTATATTTGGCGCGGTCGGCCCATGCTGCCGGACCGATGCCGTCAACAAGCGGATTGCCGGTTGGATAATAAGGCGCGCCTGGTGAACGGAACGTACGCGCCGCGGCGATATCAACGCGCTCGCGTCCATGCGCTGGAACCGTAAGGGTGTCGCGGCCAAATGGCATGGCGAATGACTTTGGCGCGGCTGCCGAAAGTATGCCACCTGGCGTGTCGACGCGCCCGGTGACCTCATCCTCGAGCGGATAACCTTCACGGCGATCTTCGCGTCGCAGATACACCATGAGCGCCAGGAAAAACAGCACGAATGCCGCAAATACAAGTTCGGTCACATCGATTGTGCCTACAATTTTCATGTCGTCCAACATACGTCCTCCTCACATTTCCCGGTTCAGGTCGGAAATTCGGTTAGTTCAAATCTTTCACTCAACTTATTCTGGTTCTCGAGATGAAGCCCGATGACTGGGCCAAGCACCACGAGAGTCACCAGCAACAATAAAATTTCCAGGGCATATACCGCACCATAGCCAGTCGCACGTCCGGCGAGCGTAGCGCCCATATTCTCGTGGAGGGCGATCGTTGCGATCCCGTCGCGAAACAGACCGCCAATTGCGACGCCAGCTCCAGCACAGCTCGCTTGAACTGCGCCCCATGCGCCAAGCGCCAGACCCGCGCTGTCTTTCTGGGCAAGACCCATTGCGGCAATCATGGTGCCGACGGAAAACAGACCTGTGCCAAAACCGATGGTGCAAGCGCCAGCGAACAGCAGTGGGACCGAGGCGATTGGTGCTGCGAACAAGGTCATCAAAAAGGCCGCGATGCCCGCAACTGCGCCAAACCCTGCAAGCCGCAACGGATCCGAGCCTGATGCCAGTCGCTTGCCTCCGAATGCAAAAGCGCCCAGCGCGCCCAGCGCCCATGCGCCAGTCAATGCGGTTGTCGAGCCTACAGAAAGACCCAATATCTCCCCACCATAAGGCTCAAGCAGTGCATCCTGCATGGAAAAGGCCATTGCGCCCAAGCCAATGGCCAGAAGCAATCTTTTGGCGTTTGGCTGGGCGGTAAATGATGCCCAGATTTCGTTGAAGGTTGGACCGGTCGTTGTTGATGTTGTGAGGCTGCGGTTACGTGCCTCCTGCTTCCACAATGCGATGATGTTGAGAGCCATCGTCAACGCTGCTGCGCCCTGAATAACCTGAACCAGCCGCGTGGCGGTAAAATCAATCAGCAGATTGCCGATGGTGAACGCCGCCATCATCATGCCGACAAGCAGCATCACATACAGCAAGGCGACGACCCGGGGGCGTTTGTCTTCAGGCGCGATATCGGTCGCCAATGCAAGCCCTGCTGTTTGCGTCACATGCATGCCCGCACCCGTCATCAGGAAGGACAGGCATGCTGCTCCAACACCAAAGGCAAAAGTATCGGGGCGCGTGACGAGAATGAGCGAGAAGGGCATGATGGCCAGGCCGCCAAATTGGCCAAGCGTGCCAAACCAGATATAGGGCACGCGCCGCCAGCCAAGCACCGAACGGTGCGTGTCGGACCGATGTCCGATCAATGCGCGAAATGGCGCTACCAACAATGGTATCGCAATCATCAACGCGACAATCCATGCTGGTGTCTTCAATTCGACGATCAGCACGCGGTTTAGTGTGCCGTTGAGTAACACTGCGGCAATGCCAACGCTGACCTGAAACAATGCAAGCCGAAGGAGGCGACCCAAAGGAAGCTCAGTGCTTGCGGCGTCAGCAAATGGCAAAAACCGTGTGCCCACGGCTTGCCAAAAGGTCACTGCTGACGGCTTTTGCGACATTAGCGGCTGATCCCCATGGCTTGCGATTTGTAAAAACCGCTGGATACGCGTTGGGTGAAATCAATTTTCCACTCAGGCAATGCGTGACCGATATCGTGCGAGAGGCGCGTCTCGGACACTGGAAGGATGGC